>JBNJDM010000014.1:0-37123 GCA_051744925.1 Thermodesulfobacteriota bacterium
AGCGGCAGCTCCGGCATTAAGAGATGTAACAGGACTTGTCTGTGAAATTTTGAACAAAAAATCACAGCTTTTTTTAACAAGAGGCCTGATTCCGCTTCCCTCACTTCCTATAACAAGTCCGAAAGGTGACATAACACCTGAATCACTGATATCTCTTTCTCCGTCTGCGTCAAGACCACCTATCCAGTAAGAGTTCTTTTTTAAGAGATCAATGGTTTTAACTATATTGGTCTGAAGAATTAAAGGAATATATTCCAGAGCCCCTGCAGAAACTTTTGAAGCCGCAGGTGTGGGTCCGGCAGCTCTGTTTTTAGGAACAACTATTGCGTCGGCCCCGAGGCAAAGAGCTGACCGGGCAATTGACCCTAAATTTACCGGATCTTCAATACTGTCCAAAAGAAGTATAAAAGGTTTGTCAGACAACTTATCACTGAATAAATAATTTATATCTTCAAAAGGAAGAGGATCTGCTTGTGCAGCAATTCCCTGATGGTTTTTTACTCTGGCAAGCTTAAACAGCTCATCTTTACCTGTGAGTTTGATTTTTATATTCTTTTTTAATGCTTTTTTTTTCAGACCTTCAGGAATTTTTTTTTCATCATTTACATAAATCTGATAAATATTTCTTTTGCCTGCATCAAGAGCTGAAAAAACAGAATGAGGACCAAAAATATATTCTTTTTCACTCATCAGCAGACATCCAGCTTATTGTTTATTGCCGCAGTTACTAATTCAGCAAGCTCAGAAGAAGATTTTTCAAAATCATCATTAATAATCTGATAATCAAAAAGATCAGCTTTGGACATTTCATCTGCTGCGGCAGTTAATCTTTTTTCTATGATTTCTTCAGAATCGGTAGCTCTGTGAAGAAGTCTGTTTTTTAATTCTTCAAATGAAGGAGGTAAAATAAAAATCAGAAAAGATTCAGGCATGACTTTTTTTATCTGAGCAGCACCCTGAACATCTATTTCCAGAAGAATATTTTCACCTTTTTTTGCAGCATTTTCTATATATTTTTTTGAAGTTCCGTAATAATTGCCGTGTACCCTGGCCCATTCAACAAATTCACCCTGGCTGATTCTTTTTTCAAAATCAGATTCATCTGTGAAAAAATATTCTCTGCCGTTTTTTTCTCCGCTTCTCGGGGCTCTTGTTGTATAAGAGACTGAAAAATGAAGTCCTGGAATATTTTTTACAAGATACGAACACAAACTCGACTTACCTGCTCCCGAAGGGGCTGAAACAACAAAAACCTTTCCCTTTTCATCCATACTTAATCCTGTTCATTCTCGAGTAAAACCTTTACAGCGTCTTTGTTTTTTTTATTATGCTCTGTTAAAGCTTCATATCTGTGTGATACTGTTTCTGCCTGAATTGCAGATAAAACAATGTGATTGCTGTCCAGAACTATTATAGACCTTGTTCTTCTTCCGTGGGTTGCGTCAACAAGCCTCTGGTCTTCCTTTGCATCATCTTTAAGCCTTTTCATTGGCGCAGAGTTTGGAGATAGAATTGCTACGACCCTTTCAGCTACAAGGGTACTGCCAAAACCGATATTTAAAAGATGCTGATCAGATTTTGCTTTGCCGGAAAGACTTTTTCCCGGATTAATATTACTTGCTGTCATTAAATTAACCTTTTTTATGATAATAAACCTGAATCCGTATAACTTATAAATTAAGGTTATAAAAAAGTTGAATAAAAATGCCGGTTTATATCCGATCAATTACTCAACATTTTGTACCTGTTCTCTTAACTTTTCAAGTTCTGACTTAATTTCAACAGTATTTTTAGAAATTGTAAAACTTCCTGATTTAACGCCTAGAGTGTTTATCTCTCTGTGCAGCTCCTGAAGAAGAAAATTAAGTTTCCTTCCTGCAGGTATATCAGAGTTCATATAATCCCTAAACTGTTTTAAATGGCTGTTAATCCTTACAATTTCTTCTGAAACATCGCTTTTGTCAGCTATAATAGCTGCTTCCTGGGCAAGTCTTGCCTGATCCAGACCTGCATCTTCGGGCAAAAGCTCCTGAATTCTTGTAAAAAGTTTATCCTTGTATTCATTTACCAGCCCCGAAATTTCAGATTCTATTTCAGAAAGAAGTAAAGAAATATAATCAAGCCTTTCACTGAAATCAGAATAAAGAGTTTCGCCTTCAACATCTCTCATCTGCCTTAGCTCTTCGAGAACAGAGGCAAGTGATTCATTTATAAGGGATAAATACTTTGAGTTATCCTTTTTCTCCTTTTTTTTCATTACTCCGTCAGATTTAAGAATCTGCTCAAAAGGGACATCTTCTTTAAGACCTAGTTCATTTACAAGCTTTTTATACATTTCATAATAAGACTTTGCCTTATCATAATCTATACAATAATCTGCTTCAAACTCATTAGAATCATCAATATTAATTCTTATTTCAACACGGCCTCTGGTTAATACTGAAGCTACTTTCTTTTTAATCATTTCTTCAAAACATGAAAAATCTGCAGGCATCTTAAGAACAATATCGAGATGTCTGCTGTTGTATGATCTTGCTTCAATAAAAATTTTTACATTATCTTTTACATTTTCTGACCTGGCATATGCCGTCATACTGCTTATCATATAAACTCTCTCTTCATTTACTCACAATTTACAAAATTTTGTGCGGAATGCAAAAAAATCAGGTATTTTCTCGCAAGCTGAAAAAAAACGATGGCTTCATCGGTTTTATAATCCAAATAAGTCCATTCAAAAGGCCTGAAACAGCTTTTTTCATAAACAAGTGCAACTTCTGCAAAAACAGATCTGCCAAGATATATTCTGTGGGAATAATTTTTAAATGTTGATAAAACAAATTTATCCTTTGTCAAAATACCCGGATCTATATTTACTCTTCTTTTACCATTTTCTAAATAAAAATTTTCAATATCTGTTGATCCAAGCTTAATCCCGGCAAGGGCATCCTGAGACACAGGAGTTTTAAACAGAATAAATCTTTTTTTAAGATTTGTGCCCATTTCAGCTTTATAATAATCTGAGTGGTTGAAATCAATCCACCTGCTTATAAAAACAGCATCACCGAATAAATTTTTAAGATCAGAGCAGACTTTATCAAAAAAAGACTTGTCTGACATCATTAAACCTGTAACCAAAAGTCCTTTATCCGGGATAAAAGGCCTGCTCATATCTTTTATTTATCAGCAGGCAGAGCTTCTTCAGGAAGCATCACAGGTATATCATCCTTTACAGGATATTTTAATCCGCATTCTTTACATACAAGATATTTTTCATCTTCATTTGGTTCAACATCACCTTTACACACAGGGCAGGCTAGTATTTCAAGAAGTTTTTTGTCAATTGCCATCTGCTTTTCCTTTTATTCCAATAATCTGTTTTTTACCAGAAAAAACCGGGCATAAGTTTTTTACAACAACCTGGTTTTTTATAGTAGTATTTTTAATCTTAAAATTTACAGGATTTTAATAAATCCCGCCATTTACTCCTATTACCTGTCCTGTAACATAAGACGCTTCTTTGGAACATAAAAAACCTGTTAAAGCAGCAACTTCTTCGGGAGTACCGAATCTTTTCACAGGAATTGAGGCTTCAATTTCCTCTTTATTTAAATCATCTGTCATTTCAGTTTCAATAAATCCCGGAGCAACTGCATTAACTGTTACATTGCGAACAGCAATCTCTTTTGAAAGAGACTTTACTGCACCTATAAGTCCGGCTTTTGATGCTGAATAATTAATCTGACCCGGAACTCCTGCCTGACCTGATGTTGAAGAAAGGGCAACTATTCTTCCCCATTTATTCTTTAGCATAAGCTTTGATGCATATTTTGAAAGATTAAAAAATCCGGTAAGATTGACATCTATAACTCTATCCCAGTCTTCATCCTTCATTCTCATTACAAGACCGTCTTTTCTTATTCCTGCATTATGGACAAGAACATCAAGACGCTTTTCCTGTGATGAAATTTTATCAAACTCTTCTTTGCATGCTTTTTTGTCTGAAACATCAAAACATGCAAGACGCCCTGTTCCGCCGATATTTTCAAGTTCTTCAAGAACTTTTTGCGCCTGAGCTTCAGAAGATGAAAAATTTATAATAACATTAAAACCCATTTGTCCGAGTTTTAAAACAACTGCCCTTCCTATACCTCTTGAACCACCTGTTACAAGCGCATTTTTTTTAATATTATCCATAAAACACCTCTTTTAAATTGAAGAGACTACTTCATTTATTACATCATAAATTACTGCCCATCCAACTGGATTTGCTGTATATAAATGACCATTAAAAAAATTTTACAAGGTCATCATAATAAAACAAGTTATATATTTAATCTTTACAGACAGTTTCTGCAAGATAAAGAAAACCACCTGTTATATTTTTAGAAACAGATACTATATTTATTAAAACACAATCTCTCCTTTTTAAAACCTGCAAAAACAGATAAATATTTAAAATATAAAACAATTAATTCAGGTAAAAAAACTATTGTACTTTTCATCAATTTTTAAAGGATCATTAAGTTCAGTATAATCAAGAGATACAGTTTTTATACCTGAAAATTCCTCTATTATATCATTGTTGGATTGATTTATCTCACCGTTTAAAACTATGCATGCTACATCAATATTTTTACTTTTTAGATGCTCAATTGTAAGAAGTGTATGATTAATTGTTCCAAGACCTGAACGTGCAACTACAACAGCACTTAGCCCAAGAACAGATATTAAATCAGACATAAAAAAATCTTTTGTTACAGGAACCATGACCCCACCCGCACCTTCTGCCACAAGACAGGGATCTTTAACCAAATCAAAAATCTCTTTTATTTTATTTATATCGATAAAGATATTTTCATAAGTTGCTGCTGCATAAGGAGAAAGTGGAAGTTTAAGTTTATATGCTTCCTGGATAAAATTTTCGTCAGGCATTTTTGTTACCTTTTTAACAAAAGATTTGTCACTGTCTTCACCTGTTTGAATAATTTTCCAATAGGATGCATTCATTCCTTTTACAAGAATTGATGAAACAACAGTTTTTCCAATTTCAGTATCTGTTCCTGTTACAAAAATTTTTTTTGGAAGATTAATTTTATCCATTATTTTTCACCTTTAAAAAACCAGATACAATAAGTTATTTCTATACTATTATCTGTTTTTTTATCCCAGTGTCTTATTAGCTTTAAAAAATCTTTGCGGCTTAAATTTGTGTTTCCTGTTTTATGTGAAGCTCCTATATATTTCAGAGACTGGAAAAAATCCAGAGCAGATTCATATTTAAGTTTTATATCTTTTCTGAAAATTTCTGATTTTTTAAATTTTTTCTTAAAAATTTTCTTAATTTTTTCCGGATCAGGCATTTTATTGGCTGTATATTCCAGGCCAAGTTCCAATGCTGATTCTTTCCATTCTGGAAATGATTCAGGTCCCTGAAAAGCAAGGTATAAAATACCGTCTGAGTCAAGAGAGTTATAAAAATTTTCAACAGCTTTTAAATAATCTTTAATCCACTGCAGAGTAAATGAAGATAAAATCAGTGAAAAATATTTTTTTTTTATGAAATCACCTGCATCACATGCAAAATAATAATTGTTATTTTGTTTTATTTTATCTGCTTTATTTCTGCAGTAAATGAGCATTTCAGGAGATATATCTGAAAAAAAAAGATTTGAATCTTTAAAAATACGGGCAAGATGCTCACTTAAAAGACCTGTTCCTGCACCCAGCTCAAGAATATTTTTGTATTTAAAACCGCTTAAATTGTTTTTTATAATTTCCTGTTTTAAAATTAATGCGCCCTTTTTCTGGGCATCAGCATACAAATCATATGTATCTGCATATTCAGAAAAACTTTTTTTTATTAAACTCATTATTAAAAATCCGATATTTCTTCAGGAAAGGATAAAGTCTTTAATGATACTTATCAGCCTGTCTTTATGTGTAAAAGGCAAAGCATGATCAGCATTATCTATGGCGATAAATCTGCTTTGTTTAAGATTTTCATGCAGAAAAAGCCCTCTTGAACAGGGTACAACCATATCCTTTTTTCCATGAAGAATTAAAATATTTTTTATGTTTTTTATATTCTCCCAGTCTGCTTCAGAAGTATCTATAGCAGTCAAGTCTTTTGAAAGCAAATCTGTATCAGGATATCTGTCAAAATCGCCTCTGAGATCATGTCCGTTGTAAAAATCGAAAAGTAGTTTTTCAGGAGTAAGTAAAAGCTTTTTCTTCATAAACTTAATAAGCATTGAAGATCTTCTTTTTTCTTTTTTATCTTTTGGATGAAAATCTGCAAATCCGCTTATGATAACAAGATAATCTGCCTGCTTTAAAAGAGTTTCTGGGAATAAAAAAAGGCCGAACGAGTGCGAGATAAGAATCTTTTTATTTTCAGTTTCAAAATTAGTTATGATATTTTTATTGCCGAAGTAGCCTCTGTCGGGAGTTAAAACTGAAAAATCGTTTAAAAGACTTTGTTTCCAGCCATTCCAGCATGAAGAAGAAAGTCCCCATCCATGCTGTAGAATAATCTGATTTTTATTTTTTTCTGAACTCATCAAATACACTTATTACATAATCGATATCATCTTCTGAAAAAACCGAGCTCAAACTTAACCTTATCCTTGACATATTTTCAGGGACTGTTGGAGGACGTATTGCAACTCCCAAAACCCCTTTTTCTTCAAGAAAAGCAGCTGTTTTCAAGGCTTTGTCAGCTGTTTCAGTCAGTACAGGAATAATCTGGGTGCTGCTCTCAAGAGTATCATAACCAAGGTCATTAAGCCCTGTTCTTAGTTTTTCTGAAATATTTTTGAGATGTTTTCTTTCTTTATCCATTTGAGGAATAATATTTACTGCCTCAGATATAGCTCCCACTGTAAATGGCGGCAGAGATGTTGAAAATATAAAACCTTCACAAAAATTTATCAGATAATCATACATCAATTCACTGGATGCTATATATGCTCCGAAAACTCCTGCGCCTTTACCAAAAGTCCCCATTACAATATCTGCCTTTTGTGCAAGGCCTCTCCCCTGCTCTCCTGCGACTCCGGTGGCATGGGCTTCATCAGCTACTAAAATACAACCGTATTTTTCACTTAATTCATGTATTAAGTCTATATCTGATATATCTCCGTCCATACTGAATACTGATTCAGTAATTATTATTTTAGTTGAATAATTTTTTTCCAGACTCTTTTTTAAAAGCTCTTCAAGATGATTTAAATCATTATGAGCAAACCTTTTAAACTCGGCTCTGCTGAGCAAAGATCCCCTTATAATACTGTTATGATTTAAAGAATCAGAAAAAATAATACTGTGTCTTCCTGCAAGAGCAGGAATCATTGAAATATTTGCCTGATAACCTGAATTTAAAATAAGAGCTTTTTCCTTTTTTTTAAATTCAGCTATTTTTTCTTCTGTTTGAAAAAAACATTCAGGATTTCCTGTTATAAGTCTTGAAGCACCTGATCCGTTTCCGTATTTCACAGCATATTCACACCCGGTATCAAATATTTTTTCATTAAATGAAAGACCGAGATAATCATTGGAACTTAAATTAAGAAGCATTTTTTTATTTTTTACAATCCTTCCGTTTTTTAAAGGTACAGAAGGAACAATTTTTCTTTTTTCTTTTTTTTCTTCTCTTTTTTTAAGTTTTTTTTGAAAAAATTCAAACTTATCCATTATGCTACAGACTCTTTTTTGTTTTTAGGCCATCTTTTCTTTTTATTATTTCTGTATGAATTTAAATTCATGGGCTGAACTTCTACTTTATCTTTTCCTGCCAGTTCTTTAAGCTCCATAATCAGTGATTTTGTAATATTGACTTTTAAAATATCAGGAAGTGACATTAAAACTATTGATTCATTTTCAATAAAAACTTTTATAAATACTTCTTTGTCTCCCGGATATTTCCTGAGAATTTCTCTTATTTTTGTTACATCATCAGGAGTATGAAGAAGAGTATCAAGAAATATAACAAGGGAACCGCTGAGCTCTTCTTCAGCAGAATCTGCAGAAATTATTTTTTTGGCAAGAAGCTTGGACCCTTTTTCATTATTTTGAACCTCACCTATAATCATGAGTACATTATCATCATAAAAAAACTCGTTTGCATTTTCATATACATCTGAAAAAACAACAACTTCCATAAAATCCTTAAAATCTTCAAGGTTAAGAAAAGCCATTTTATCATTCTTTTTTGTATAAATGGTTTTTATACCGTGAATAATACCTCCTGCAACCACTATCTCTCCGTCATTTAAATTTTTAAGTGATACAGAATCTGTATTTGAATAAAGCGTTATTGTATCTTTATATGAATTAAGCGGATGCCCGGAAATATAAAATCCCAGGGCCTCTTTTTCCTGAAGAAGCAGATCTCTTTCATCCCATTCTTCAATTTGGGGAATTTCAGGTTTTTCATAGGATGATCCGAAATTTTCATCTGCATCAAAAAATCCCATCTGAGGATTTGCCTTGTCCCTTTTTACACGCTGGGCATATTCCGAGGCTTCCTCAATTACACTTATAAGCTGGGACCGCTTTGCTCCTGTTGAATCGAATGCTCCGCACTTTATAAGAGCTTCAAGAACCCTTTTATTTACTTTTCTTAAATCACATCTTTCACAAAAATCGAATATATCTTCAAATTCACCATTGTTTTTTCTTTCTTCTACAATTGAATCTATAACTGATTCACCTACATTTTTAACAGCTGCCAGTGCAAATCTGATTTTACTATTTTCTACAGTAAAATATGTTTCAGATTTATTAATATCTGGTTTTAATACTTCAATTTTTTGAAATTTACATTCATCAATAAATTTTACAATTCCGTCTATTGAAGTTATTTCGCTGTTCAAAAGTGCGGCCATAAAAGCAACAGGGTAATGAGCTTTTAAATAACCTGTCTGATAAGCTATAAGAGCATAAGCTGCACTATGGGATTTGTTGAATCCGTAACCTGCAAACTTTTCCATTAAATCGAATATATATTCAGCCTTATCAAGGGGAAGTTTATTTTCTGCAGCACCTTTTAAAAACAGCTCTCTGTGTTCATCCATCATGGCCTTGATTTTCTTACCCATTGCTTTTCTGAGCTTATCAGCATCAGCCATTGAATAGTTTGCAAGAACACCAGCTATTTTCATTACCTGTTCCTGGTAGAGAATAACACCATAAGTCTCTTTTAAAATATCTTCGAGTTGGGGAAGAGGATAATCAATTTCTTCTTCACCATGCTTTCTCTTAACAAAATCGTTAACCATACCGCTTTCAAGAGGTCCGGGACGGTAAAGTGCCACAAGAGCTGTAATATCATTAAAACTTCCTGGTTTAAGTCTTTTGAGAAGATCTTTCATGCCTGAGCTTTCAAGCTGAAAAACCCCTGTTGTATCTCCCTTTTGAAGAAGTTCAAAAGTTTTTTGATCATCTGTTTCTATATTTTCAATATCCGGAGGCTCAATGCCCTGCTTTTTAATGAGACGAAGTGCTTCTGAAATAACAGTAAGGTTTCTAAGACCTAAGAAATCGAATTTCACAAGACCTATTTTTTCAACATATTTCATGTCAAACTGGGTTACGACTTCATCCTTTTTACCTCTGCAAAGCGGAAGATAATCAGAAAGGGGTTTATCTCCTATAACAACTCCGGCAGCATGGGTAGAAGCATGTCTTGTAAGACCTTCAAGATTTCTTGATACTTTAAGAAGTTCTTTTAAATCATCCCGACCCTCTGTTGCCCTTGTAAGTTCGGGTTCAGCTTCAAGAGCTTCGTCAAGTGTGATTCCAAGCTTATCAGGTATCAGTTTTGCTATATAATCTACTTCACTCAAAGGAATACCAAGAGCTCTTCCCACATCTCTTATTACGGCTCTCGACTTCATGGTTCCGTAGGTTATAATCTGGGAGACTTTATCTTTTCCGTATTTTTCCACGACATAATTAAACACTTTTTCCCTGCCGTTAATGCAGAAATCGACATCTATATCAGGCATGCTTATTCTTGCAGGATTTAAAAATCTTTCAAAAATAAGATTGTGTGCAATGGGGTCAAGATCTGTAATCTTCATTACATAGGCTACCATACTTCCTGCTGCAGAGCCCCTTCCTGGTCCTACCGGAATATTGTTTTCCTTACTGTATCTTATAAAATCAGCAACAATAATAAAATAAGCTGCAAACCCCATATTTTTTATAGTATCTATTTCATACTGAAGTCTTTTTTTATATATTTCTTCATCTACATCAGGATTTCTTTTCTTGATCTCTTTCATCCGCTTTTCATAGCCTTCCCAGGCTTCTCTTTCAAAAAGCTCGGGTTCAGATTCACCGTCTTTCAAATCTATGGCCGGAAAGTGATATGTATTAAAATCAAAATCTACATTGCATCTTTTTGCGATAATATCTGTATTTTCAAGAGCCCCTTCAAATTCACCAAGATCAGCCTGCATTTCTTCAGGTGTTTTAACATATAAAGAATCTGTTCCGAATCTGAATCTCTTGGGGTCATCTATAGTCTTTGCGGTCTGAATACAAAGAAGAATTTCATGGGACCTTGAATCCTCTTTGTTCAGATAATGACAGTCATTAGTAGCAACCATGGGAATGGAAAGTTCTTTGGAAAGATCATTAATACCTTTATTAACAATCTCCTGATCTGCTATACCGTTTTTTTGTACTTCAAGGAAAAAATTGTTTTCGCCAAACAATGAATTATAATACTTTGCTCTTTTTTTTGCCTCTTCAAAATTATTCTTTAAGATCAGCTGGGGAATTTCTCCTGCAAGGCATGCAGAAAGGGCTATAAGTCCCTTAGAATACTTTTCCAGAACTTCATGATCTATTCTAGGCTTATAATAAAAACCTTCCTGCTGTGCAATAGAGGCAAGTTTGCATAAATTCTGATACCCCTGATTATTTTCTGCCAAAAGGACAAGATGGCTTGAGTCTTTATCTGCCGGAGTTTTATCTTTAAGGCTTCTTGGAGCAACATAACACTCACATCCTATTACAGGATGGATACCTTCCTTAAGTGCCATATCATAAAACTCGACTACACCAAACATTGAACCATGGTCTGTGATTGCAACAGAATCCATGTTATTTTCTTTTAGTTTTTCAAACAAAGGCTTGAATCTTATGGCTCCGTCAAGAAGGCTGTACTGAGAATGGAGATGAAGATGGCTGAACTTTATTTCTGACATTTATTCCTCCTGGATAATATGAGGCTTTACATGTTTGTGAGATTTTAAATTAAAACGTCCGAAAAAATAAAAATTTCAAACGCTTTTTATAGCAAAAGAATTAAAAACCGGCTCAGATAACAAAGAAACGGCTGCTTTGAAACAAGCCTGAGCGCTTTATAGTTAAAACAAAACGCTCAGGTTGAAGTCAGATATAAAAATCAGAAAAAACCTTTTAAAAGGCTTTTTACTTTTTTCATTTTAGTCAAGCCTGTAATTCGGGGCTTCCTGGGTGATTATAACATCATGAACATGACTTTCTCTTAATCCGGCAGGACTTATTTTAACAAACCTTGCTTTTTCTCTTAATTCCTCTATTGTTCTTGCGCCGACATAACCCATACCTGCTTTTATACCGCCTGTAAGCTGGTTAATATTTTCAGCTATTGTTCCCTTGTAAGGAACACGTCCAACAATACCTTCAGGAATAAGATCGTCATCACCGTCATTGTCTCCAAGATAGTACCTGTCTTTACTTCCTGCTTTCATAGCTTCAATAGAGCCCATTCCTCTGTATGCCTTGTATGTTCTTCCCTGATATAAAATTGTATCTCCCGGGCTTTCTTCGGTTCCGGCAAGAAGACTTCCAAGCATAACGCAGTTTGCACCTGCTCCTATAGCTTTTACAAGATCACCTGAAAACTTTATCCCACCGTCAGCTATAAGAGGAACACCTGTTTTTTTGGATACTGACCTGCAGTTCATAATCGCTGTAAGCTGAGGAACACCAACTCCTGCAACAATTCTTGTTGTGCATATCGATCCGGGTCCTATTCCTATTTTTATTGCATCAACCCCGGCTTCAACAAGAGCTTCAGCCCCTTTTGCAGTTGCCACGTTTCCTGCTATTACCTGCTGTTCAGGATATTTTTCCTTAATCATTTTTACAGAATCGATAACATTTTTTGAATGTCCGTGAGAAGTATCAATACATAAAACATCAGCACCAGCATCTACAAGTTTATCAACTCTTTCCATCATTTCTTCGCCTACGCCTATAGCTGCTCCTACTCTGAGCCTGCCAATACTGTCTTTACATGCGTATGGATATTTTTTTATTTTTTCAATATCCTTGATTGTTATCATACCTGTGAGTTTTTCATTTGCATCAACAACAAGAAGTTTTTCTATTCTGTATTCATGAAGTTTTGCTTTTGATTCTTCAAGCGTGATTCCTTCTCTTACCTTAACAAGATGATCCTTGGTCATAACTTCTTTTACAAGTCTTTCAGGATTATTTTCAAATCTTAAGTCCCTGTTTGTTATGATTCCGACAAGTTTTCCACTGTCTACAACAGGCACACCTGAAATTTTATATTTTGACATAAGTTTAAAAACTTCTGAAACCGGCTTCTCAGGAGAAATTGTCACAGGATCAACTATCATGCCGCTTTCTGACTTTTTTACCTTATCAACTTCTACTGCCTGCTGATCAGCTGTTATATTTCTGTGAATTATACCTATACCGCCTTCTCTGGCCATACTTATAGCTGTTTCCGATTCTGTAACCGTGTCCATTGCCGCACTTATTACAGGAACATTCAGCCTGATCTCTTTTGTCAACTGAGTTCTGGTATCACACTCAGAAGGAAGAACGTCTGAATAATTAGGTACAAGCAGTACATCATCAAATGAATACGCTGCTTCCGGCGGGATATTTGTCATGATAGCCTCCAAGGGTTTATTTGTATAAGTAACTGATTTTAAACAAGATTTAAATTAAAACTTAAATCGAGTTGATTTATTAACTAACAAAAGCACAAAAATTTATCAATCTTATTTTTACCTGAACTGTTTACACAAAGATAAATAAAAAACTATAATACTTTTTTTTGGTTAAAAAAAGACCTGAAACTATTAAACTATAAATCAAATTTCAAAGAGAGTTATAAAATATGTTTTTAAAAATCAACCCTGAAAATCCACAGAAAAGACTGATAAATCAGGTTGCCGATTGTTTAAAAAGCGGCGGAATAATAATTTATCCTACAGATACGTATTACGGCATCGGCTGCGACATAAAAAACAAAAAAGCCATAGAAAAAGTAAGTATAATTAAAAACAGAACAAAAAAAACTCCATTCAGCTTTATCTGTTCAGACTTAAAACATATAAGTGAATATGCCAAAGTCTCCAACATTACATACAGAATTCTTAAGCGTCTTTTGCCCGGGCCTTACACTTTTATACTCGAAGGTTCAAAAGAGGTTCCCAAAATGATGCTCTCAAAAAGAAAAACCGCCGGAATAAGGGTTCCTGACAATACTATATGCGAAGAAATTGTAAAAGCCCTTGGCAACCCAATATTATCTACAACTGCAAGTGACAAAAACGGAAATCCAATGGAATCATTTGCAGATATTGATGATTTTTATCACAAGCTTGTGGATATTGTAATAGACGGCGGAGATGTTCCTAACGGCCCATCTAGTGTTATATCTCTGATTTCAGACACCCCTGCTGTCATAAGAGAGGGGCTTGGGCCTGCTGATGAATTTATAGTCTAAACAGTCTTTAACCTAAAACGGGAATTTTTCTTCAGTAACTAAAGAAAGCCTGCCTGTTTATATTCAGGCAGACATATTAATCTGACTAATGCAGGCTATACGAAGCCTTGTTTTCAAAAATTATTTTTGAAACCTTTGAAGCAGATTCTTCAATCAACTGCTTTACAAATGAAAATTTCTCTTTTGGCGGATAAACAACCTGATAATTATCTTTATTTATTCCTGCAGACTCTGCAGCAAAGTCAAGTGCAAATTCAAAATTACCGATTTTGTCAGCAAAACCTGAATCAACAGCATTCTCTCCGGAAAAGATTCTTCCGTCAGCAAACTCTCTTACCTTCTTAACCGGCATTTTTCGTCCGCTTGCAACATCAGTAACAAACTGAGTATGAATACCGTCAACAAAGTCCTGAAGATATTTTTCTTCATCTTCCCTCATAGGCCTTGTCGGAGATCCTGTATCTTTAAACTTTCCGCTTTTGATAACAACAGGTTCAATTCCGATCTTATCCATAATCTCTTCAATATTTGTATATTCCATAATAACGCCTATACTGCCTGTAATAGTACCTTTATTAGCTATAACAGAATCTGCTGCTGAGGATATGTAGTAGCCTCCGGAAGCTGCAACACTTCCAAGGGATGCTATTATTTTTTTCTTAGATGAAAACCTTTTAACAGCCATGCTTATCTCCTGGGACGGAGCAACTCCTCCTCCGGGAGAATTTATTCTTAATACAACAGCTTTTATATCTTCTCTTTCCCTGAATTTCTTAAGCTGCATAACTGTTTCATCTGATTCAAGTATGACACCATCTATTTCAACAACACCTATTTTCTCTCCTTTTGAAGGAGATGACATTTTTGAAACTCCTGAAACAAGAGAAATTATAACAGATGATGAAGTCGTTAAAAGCGTCATTATTAATATAAAAAACAGATAAGGATGTCTTCTTGAAAACATTGGGTACTCCTGTAAAAAAGCGGGTGCCGAAACCGACACCCGCTATTAATTTAAATTGAGTCTTAAATTAAATCTTTAAGAATTATTTTCTGAATCTTTTCTCGATTTAATTTTTTCTTCGATGTTTTCCTTTAGAATTTCACCAAAGGATGATGTCGGCACATCTTCAATTTTTTTCATATAATCTTTTAAAATTGCTTCATCGTCATCAAGACCGAGACGTTTTACAGAAAGTCCGATTCTTCTTTCTTCTGTATTAACATTCATAACTTTTGCTTCTAGTTCGTCTCCGATCTGGTACTCTTTATTAAGATCTTTTTTCTCATTATCTACTTCAGAGATATGAACAAGACCTTCAACACCTTCTTCAAGCTCAACAAAAATACCGAAATCAGTAATATTGGTTATTTTACCGCTAATTTTTGAGCCGACTTTATATCTTTCAGGTGCGCTTTCCCACGGATCAGGCTGTGTCTGCTTTATGCCAAGAGAAAATCTTTCATTTTCCTTGTCAATATCAAGAACTACTGCCTGTACAGTATCGCCTTTTTTGTATACTTCGCCCGGATGCTTGATTCTCTTTGTCCAGGAAATATCTGAAATATGTACAAGACCGTCAATATCATCTTCAATTCCGATAAAAAGACCAAAATCTGTAATATTTTTGATTTTACCTTCGATGATTGTTCCAACAGGATATTTTTCACTGATTACATCCCATGGATTAGGCTCAACCTGCTTCATGCCAAGAGAAATTCTGCGGCTTTCAGGCTTAAGATCAAGAACTATAGCTTCAACCTCTTCACCTACAGATACCATTTTTGAAGGATGCTTAACTTTCTTTGTCCATGACATTTCTGACACATGAATAAGACCTTCAATGCCTTCTTCAAGCTCTACAAAAGCACCGTAGTCAGTAAGGCTTACAACTCTTCCCTTAACTTTGCTTCCAACAGGATACTGTTCTGAAGCTGTTTCCCACGGATCAGGAGTAAGCTGCTTCATACCAAGAGAAACTCTTTCCTTTTCAAGGTCATAGGAAAGTATTTTAACTTCAATTTCATCACCAAGTGCAAAAAGCTCAGAAGGATGCTTAACTCTGCCCCATGAAATATCTGTTATGTGTAAAAGACCGTCAACACCGCCAAGATCAATAAACACACCGTATTCAGTAATATTTTTGACTGTACCTGTCATTACTTTGCCGGTTTCAAGTTCTTCAAGAGTAGCAGATCTTTGCTCCTGTCTTGCAGATTCAAGAATAACCCTTCTTGAAAGAACAATATTGCTTCTGCGCTTATTAAATTTAAGCACCTTGAACTTAAATGTTTTACCGACCATGATATCCATGTTTTTGATCGGACGAAGATCAGCCTGAGATCCGGGCAAAAATGCCTGTACACCGATATCCACAGAAAAACCGCCTTTAACTCTGTTGATTATTACACCTTCAACAAAGCCGTCATTTTCATAAATTTCAGCAATTTCATCCCATACTTTCTGTTTTTCGGCTTTTTCACGGGATAAAACTACTTCTTCTTCATCTTCATCCCAGAATTCGATCATTACTTCGACTTTATCGCCTTTTTCAACTGTAACTTCACCGTTTTCGTCTTTGAATTCGTCAGTGGCAACTGCGCCTTCAGACTTATAGCCGATGTCAACAATTACAGCCTCTTTGCCAACCGAAATAACTCTTCCGGTTACTACTTCACCTTCCTGAAATCTGCTGAAACTTTCTTCATACAGATCAAGAAGTTCCTCCATTGTTTCTACGTTCTCAAATTTGTCCTGCACATCTAAATTTTCATTTGCCATTATTTTTTGTTCCCCCTAAATATATTTTATGCTTACCTCTGGCAAAGTAAGCATAATCCAGTTTTATTATCAAATCATCAGTAAATCATCAAGAAAAAACAATAAGGTTTTATTTTAAAAACAAAAAACTGTTTTTTCACGGCATATATTTTTTTGCTTTTTCAAGAATTATATCTTTAACCTGTTCAGCGCTGATGTCTGTAGAATCGATTTTAAATGAA
Organism: Thermodesulfobacteriota bacterium; assembly: GCA_051744925.1. Taxonomy (GTDB): domain Bacteria; phylum Desulfobacterota; class Desulfobacteria; order Desulfobacterales; family JACKCP01; genus JACKCP01. The sequence continues at coordinate 16,766 of JBNJDM010000014.1, forward strand.
TCTGCAGCAGGCTTTAAAGGCGAGTGTTCTCTGTTCATATCGTCATAATCCCTTTTTTCCATCTGATCCATAACCTGCTCAAAAGTCTGATCCGAATTTTTACCTGCCTGCTGAAACCTTCTTTTTGCTCTTTCTTTTAAGTCTGCTGTAAGATAAAATTTCAGATCAGCCTGAGGAAAAACTGAAGTCCCCATGTCACGACCTTCAAAAACAGCATTTTTTTCTGAACCTATTTTTTTCTGAAGCCCTAAAAGAAAATCTCTTACAGGTTTATATGATGATACTTTTGAAGCCGCCATTGAAACTTCCGGAGTTCTTATTTTTCCGGAAATATCGTCATTGTTTAATAAAACCTGATTATTTTTAAGATCTATATCTGCTTTATCAAGATTTTGTACAACAGCATCTTCATCTTCTGGAGATATATTCAAAGAAAGAATATAATAAGCAAGAGCCCGGTACAAAGCTCCCGTATCAACGTAATCAAAATTCAGGGCATCTGCTGCAAGCCTGCTTACAGTTGTTTTACCAGCAGCTGCTGGACCATCAATTGTTATAATAAAATTTTTCTTCAATTTTACAAAACCTCTTTTAATGATTTTATAAGAAGCCTGTTTTCTTCCTCAAGACCTATTGTAAATCTTAAATGCAGAGGATAACCGTATGCTGACATTGATCTTGCAATAACACCTTTATATAAAAGCTTTTCATAAATTTCATCTGCTGGTTGATCAATACCTGCAAAAATAAAATTAGCCTGGGTATCATAAACAGTAAACCCGAGTTCATTTAAACCATATTTAAGAAACTTTTTTTCGCTTAAAATAAGTTTTCTTGTCTTTGAAAGAAAATCTGAATCATCAAGAGCTGCCGCAGCTCCAACCTGTGCTGATGAGCTTGTATTAAACGGCTGCCTTATTTTATTTAAAACCTTTGCCATATAAGAAGGCATTAAACCATAGCCTATCCTCAGTCCTGCCAGGCCATAAGCTTTTGAAAATGTTCTCATTGAGACTATATTGGAGTATCTTTCCATAAGTAAATGAGAATTATAAGGCTCATCCGCAAATTCCATATAAGCTTCATCTACTGCTACAATTATATTTTCAGGTATTTTTTCAATAAAATTCTCAAGCCTGTCTTTTGTAATAAAACTTCCTGTTGGATTATTGGGATTTGTAATAAAAATCAAAGACGTATTTTCATCTGCTGACTCAGCAATTTTATCAAGATCTATACAAAAATCTTTTAAAGGTATTTTCACAGGAATACCTCCCTCGGACAGAGTCGATATTTCATACATCAAAAATCCGGGATCAGGCATTATAACTTTTCTGCCTTCTCTTAAAAAAGCTTTGCATAAAAGTGCTATTATATCATCGGATCCATTCCCTGTTACAATACTGTCCATACTTATATCAAGCTTATCAGAAAGTTTTTTTCTGAGTTCATAGCCACCGCTGTCAGGGTATCTGTGAAGTTTTAATAAAGATTTTTCGATTTCTTTTAAAGCATAGGGTGAAGGTCCAAAAGGATTTTCATTGGAGGCAAGCTTTACCGCATTTTTGACTCCGTATTGTCTTTCCAGTTCTTCTATGGGCTTTCCTGCCTTGTAAGCCTTTATTTTGTTTATATATTCAGGCGGGTTTATTTCCATTGTAACTCCAGATCTGGTTAATAATTATATTGTTTTACTATCGCTGATATTATCTTTCAAAAAATGCAATTTTATTTCTTGTTAATGCTGATTTTTCTTTACAAATACATCTCCTGAATCTGTACAAAAAATAACGTTCCTTCCCTGATTTCCTCCGATATCCTGAGACAGAACAGGTATATTAAACTTTTCCAGTTTTTTTATTGCTTCTGTTATATTTTCTTTTCCGGGATCATAACCTCCCACGAAACCGGAATATATCCTTGCTCCGCCAAAAATTTTTGCTTTAAGATCACAAGGAGATGATCCGTTAATTATCATTTTTTCATAAAGGGCTTCCATTGCAACATTACCGTACTTAGGAGTTGCAAGCCCTCTTCCGCTCCAGGCAGGAAGAAGAAAATGATTCATTGCTCCGGCTTTTTTTTTGCTGTCCCACAAGCATACGCTTACACATGAACCAAGTATTGTCTTAATAAGGAATCCTGAATCTGAAAAAGCAATTTTACCGCTTAGCAGATAAATCTGAACTCTTTTAATCACAATATAATAAAACTTTCATCAAAATCTTTTTCCTGTTCTAAAAACTCTTCTTCATTATTCAAAGGCAGCTCTACTTCAAACAAAGTCCCTTTATTTTTTCCTGAGCAAAAACTTATTTCACCCTTATGCATTTCCGCTACAGAAGAACAGATACAAAGCCCCAGACCTATACCTGAATAAATCCTCGCAAGACCTGAACTCAAAGGGTTAAACCTTTCAAACAGTCTTTTTTGACTGTTATTATCAATTTCACAACCGTCATTAAAAAAAGAGGCTTTTAAACTCTTGTTAAAGGATCTCAGTTCCAGACGTATCTGTTTATCGGAAAATTTTATGCAGTTATCAATAAAATTTTTAAATAAGAGCTTAATTTTTTCCCTGTCTCCGTACAAAAAAGAATATATTTGAATATTTTTTTTACACTCCAGATTTTTTTCATTTATTTCATCTGAATAAAAATCACAAACCTCTTCCATTACTTCAGCAGCATCAAAAAACGAAACATAAAAATTGTTTTCACCTGCTTCAATTGATGATGCGGTGAGGATATTGTCGAGCTGAAGGGAAAATCTTTTTGTTTCTTTTTCTATGGTTAAAAAAATTTTATCCAAATTTTCACGGCTTATACTTTCTTTATTAAGAGCACTTCTTGAAATAGCTGATACTGCAGAAACAGGATTTTTTAACTCATTATTAATGATTGATAAAAACTTTGTTTTAAGATGCTCAGATTCATAAAGCTTTTCCTTAAGCTCAATAAGTTCGTGCTCAAGATCAGATATTTTTTTATCTTTGAGCTTTATCTCTTTCTCAAGCTCTTTTTTGTTTTCAAAGTAATCTTTTTCACTCATCAAAAATTTTCCTGCTTAATTAAAATATGCCTTATTGTTTTCAAAAGATGCTGTTCATCAAAAGGTTTTACAAGCCAGCCTGTAGCCCCGGCTTCACGCCCTTTTAAAAGTAGTTCGTCATCAGATTCAGTGCTGATTACAATTACAGGACTGAACTTAAATTTTTTATTATACCTGATTTTTTTTATAAGCGTTATACCGTCTATCTTTGGCATATAAATATCTATAAGAAACAGATCATAGGTGTTTCTGTCAATATAAGACAATGCCTGTTCGCCGTCACATGCTGTATCTACCAAAAACTCGCCTGATAGTGCAAGTTCGGCAAAAAGCCTCATGGAAGGCGAATCATCGGCAAAAAGTATTTTTTTCTGAGAAGAATTCATATTAAACCAAGCTCCTGTGGTGATAAAAGAGTATCAGGATTTAAAATGTATACTGCTTTATCGTTGTATAAAAAAGATCCAAGGAGAAATTCAGTTAGAGCAGACAGATTTTCAGGGTCAGCATCAGTGAAATCATTTTCTTGAATTGTATCAACATCAATAACTTTATCAACCCTTACCGCAGCTTCATAAACATCGGTTCCTGTTTGTACATTTACAAGGATAAAAACAGTATCCTTTGTATCTTCAAGATAATCCATATCAAGTTTCAGCCGTAAATCTGCAGCAGGGTGAAGATCTCCTCTAAGATTCATTACCCCGCAGAAAAATTCCGGCATTTGAGGCAAAGGAGTAATCTTTTTTGCTGCTATTATTTCAGAGCTTTGCTCTGCACTAAAAGCAAAATAAATGTCCCCTAGCTGAAAAATAAGATATTCGCATAATTGATTTTCCATAATTATTCCAAATTTAAAACTTTACAAAATCCTTATCTATATCCTCATAATATGTTTCTATTACTCTGGGGTCTTCTTTGCTGTTTTGATATTCATTCTCTTTGGTTTTATAAAAATCCGGATCTTGTTTTTCCGACTGATTATCATCTTTTCTTTTTTCAGATATTTCAGGATGATCTGATACCAGAAAAAAACCTGTTACAGACTGAAGTTTGTCTGAATTATCAGACAGATCCCTTGCATATGATGCCATTTCCTCTGATACTTCAGCATTTTTTTGTATAATCTCGTCAAGATTTGTTATTGCTTCTGCTGTATGATTTACAGCCTCACTTTGCTCTCCTGTTGTTATTGAAATCTCTTCTATCAGCTCGGCTGTCCTTTTTATCCGGCTTAAAACACCTGAAATCACACTGTTTGTTTTATCTGCTCTTGAAACACTGCCCAGAGCAACATCTGCAATTTCAACAGCAGCTTTCTGGCTTTTTTCAGCAAGGTTTTTAACTTCTTTTGCAACAACAGAAAAACCTTTGCCGTATTCTCCGGCTCTTGCAGCTTCAATTGCTGCATTTAAAGCAAGAAGATTAGTCTGTCTTGCTATTTCTTCTACAACATCAATTTTTTCTGCAATATTTTTCATATCTATTACTGTCTGATTAACAAACTCAGCACCTTCTTCAGAATAAGAAACCACCTCTTTTGCTATTTTGGCTGTTTCTTCTGCGTTTAAGGCATTTTGCCTGAGAGTTGTCCCCATCTCCTCCATTGAAGAACCTGACTGTTCAGCGGCAGCAGCCTGCTGTGTTGCACCTGTTGCTATCTGATCAGCTATGGAATACAAATCTGAGCTTCCTTTTTTTATATCGTAGGAGATCAGCCTTACATCGGTTACAACACTGTTTAATTTTTCATTCATAAAAAGAAGCGATTCTTTTAAAGGATCATTTCCGCCTTTTTCAAGATAATCGTATCTTAAGTCTCCCCTTGCTATTTTCTCTGCTGTATACGATGTATACTGCAGATTAAACGAAAGCTTTTTCATGCAGTCTGCAAGTATTCCTAACTCATCTTTACGTGATACTGCTATTTTTGTTTCAAAGTCTCCCATACTGATCTTTTTAGCTGCTTCAGCAAGTATTTCAACAGGTTTTTTTATCATGGAAATAAGAACAAAAGCTATAACAAGACCTATAATAAGAGAAAACAGTATGCCTGTTACAATTTTAAATTTAACCTCTTTAGTAACATCAAGGATTTTCTGAGTATCACCCATCTCTTGCTTAATATCGGATTTAATTTTTTCTGCAGATTCATGCAAAACCTTAATCTGGGGATAAATTTCAGAGTTTATTATATCAAGAGCATTTTCTGCCTGTTTTAATTTCTCTTGTTCTTTTTTTACCCCTTTTTCAAGCAGAGCTATTACATCTTCAGTCAAGGGTAAAATATCAGACTCATAAATTTCCAGGGCAGCAGAAACATTACCTACTCCAAGAGCACCGCCAGCTGTCTGAGCCCTGGAGTACAATTTATAATAAGGAATACGGAGTTTGGAAAAAATTTCTTCCAGATAATCAGGATATTGTTTATTATTCATAAACAAAGCAAGATCTGTTTTATTTGGATTAAAATTAATATCGGGAACCTGTTTACCTTTTAATGACTGAACAGCAATATTTTCTGATATTTTTCTTGTCCATATTATCAGATTTTTTTCAAAGTCTTTAATTTTTCCCAAAAGTTCGGGATCTGTTTTTAAATAATTTTCCTCTGCTTTTTTCAAAAGAGCAAGAAAGTATTGGTATTCTTTATCAAGGTTTTTAAAATCGGGCTTAAGAAAAGAAAGTTTACCAGTAATATCACTCCTTAGCTCAGAGGAATAAAAATTTTCAAGTTTTTCAGTATGTTTCTGGTAAGGAGATAAACCGGCAGAGCTTGAATCTTTGAGGAAAATGACTTCTTCCCGTACAAGTTCATACAGATAAACTTCTTTTTCATGAAGCTCAGAGATTACTCTTGCACCTTTTATATGCTGAACCGAAGTATTTATAATCTTATCAAGATTTAAAGCATACCATGACGAAAAAATAGTAAAAAACAATATCAGAACAAAAAAGGCTGAGCCGATTTTAGTCTGTATTTTAAAGTCTTTCCAGGTCTTCATAAAACAATGCTCCTGAAATATTTTTTAGTTGCTCAACGATAAATTCTGGTTTTCAGTTAAATATTATTATGTTGCCGGACAAAAACTATCTCTTTATGTTCCTAAATTGTTTTGCTTTCAGCCTCAAAAGAAAGTGAGGCAATAATTCCCGGATCAAGAATATATGCAAGTTCTCCGTTATACAGAAGAGAAGCTCCGGCTATTCCGTTATTCTTTTTATACCAGTGCCTTATAGATTTAATTATTACCTGGTCTGTGCGTATAAGCTCATCTAGAATAATACCGATTTTTTTATTTTTAAAACTGTATATTACAAGCTGTTTTGGTTCTTCCCCGGATTCTTCCGGAAGGTTAAAGATCTCAGTTAAACCGAAGCAGTAAATATAATTTTCATTTACTTTTATTTTTTTTAAACCTTCACCTTCTTCAACATTCTTACTGTAAAAATCTATACATTCTTCAATCTGTGACAGAGGAAAAGCAAAACAGATTCCCCCTGACTGACAAAGCAAAACATCTACTATTGCAAGAGTTAAAGGAAGAGAAACAGTAACAGAAGCGCCGCTGCCCTTTTCTGAGTCAAGCTTTATATCTCCGCTGACTTCTTCAATCTTTTTTTTAACTGCATCCATCCCAAATCCTCTGCCGGATAAATCGCTTATAGTTGGTGAAGTGGAAAAACCCGGCATAAAAACAAGATCAAAAATATCCTGATCAGAAAGATCCTGATTTTCACGGATTATTTTTCTTTCCAGAGCCGCATCATAAACTTTTTGTTTATCCACTCCTTTTCCGTCATCTGATATTTTTATTTCCACCCTTGAATCTTTTGTTTTTGCAGACAAAATAATCTTGCCGGTTTCGCTTTTTCCAAGCTTTATTCTTTCTTCAGGGTACTCAAGTCCATGATCTATACTGTTTCTTATTAAATGAACAAAAGGCTCCCAGATTTTTTCAATAATGCTTTTATCAAGCTGGGTCTCACCGCCGAAGGTATAAAGCTCTACTTTCTTGCCGAGACTTGCTGAAAGATCCCTTACAATTCTTTTAAAATTGCTGAATTTATTACCTACAGGGATCATTCTCAGATCCAGCACAGAGGTCCTTAGCTGATCTACAGCATCCTTCATCTCGTCTGCCAGATCTTTTAAAAAATCTTTTTCAGAAGCTTCCAGCATAAGCTTTGACTGGTTCATTGAAAGCTCACCAACAAGATTGACCAAATCATCAAGTTTTTTTGTAGGTATAGAAATAGAGCTTTCTTCTTTATCGATGTACTTATTGATTTTTTGTGAAACATCAAACGGTTGTTTATTCTCAAAAGAAGTTTCAGCAGTTACTTCTTCAATTTCAATTTCACTTTCATCTTCAACAAAAATAAAAATCTCTTTTAAATCATTTAACCCATGATCAGTAGTTATTTTGATATCAAAGGAAAAATACGATTTTTCAGGATTAATATTAAAAATATCAGGGATATCATCGGTATTAATTGTAAGCTCTACATTTCCTGCCTCGTAAAGTTCTTCAATATTTACAACAGGATCAAGACCGATTTCAAATATCTCCTGCATAGGTCTGAAAAAAATTTTATACTCTCTGCTTTTTTTTTCAAAAAAAACTTCATTGGTTTTCTGATCAGGTACAAAAAGACTTTCAGAACAGTATTTATCAAAATCATCTTTTACGGATTCAAAAGACTTTTTATCAATACCTTTGTTGTCAAACTCTTTTTTTAATGTATCTGCAGATTTAAGCAAAAGTTCAATTATATCATTATCTGCTTCAATAGATCTGCTTTTTATCTGTCCGATAACATTTTCCATTACATGAGCAAGATCCCCTGCCCTTTTAAAACCGAACATACTGCTGTTTCCCTTAAGAGTATGAACAGCTCTGAAAAGAGAATCAACAAGATCGATACTTGACGGCTCTGATTCAAGATCAAGAACCAGGGATTCTATTTCATTTACCAGAGTTTTGGCTTCTTCATAAAAAGTGTTATTTAAACCTTTTGTATTATTCACACTTTACCTATTTTATCCCTGTTTTTTTTATTACTTTTATTAGATTATCAGGCCTGAAAGGCTTATCAAGCCAGCCTGCAGCTCCGGCGTGCCTGGCCTTCTTCTTATTTTCAGGGTTATCAGGGTTGGAAAGAACGATAACAGGAAGAAATTTATAATTTTCAAGCTTTCTTACTTCATTTATAAGGACAATACCATTTATTCCGGGCATATTTATATCTGTTATCATACACCTTACATCATTATTTTCCTTAAGTACCAGCAAAGCTTTTTCTCCGTCTGAAGCCTGACGAACAAAAAAACCATGCTTTTCAAGGGAAAACTTCATAAGCATCAATGTACTGGGAGAATCATCTACTATAAGAATTTTATCAGACATTATTTAAATCACCTTATGAAAAAAAGCTCTTGAGATTTTCACGTGGAAGACATGCTGCATTATAAAAAGCTTCTTTATTTATAATTTCTATACTTATATTTCTGCGAGTACATGTTTTTACAAGAGAAATAAGAAACTGAATTCCGGCACTGTCGATTCTTGAAACATTTTTAAAATCAAGCTTAACACCTGAACATTTGTCTAGTATTTTTACCAGCTCATCTTTTGCTGAACTTAAGTGATAAATTGTAAATTCATCAGATACTTCAAATTCAGCCAAATTATTTTTTAGATCTGTTTTAAAGCCCATTTTAAAAAATACCGTACCCTGAATCAGTTCGGCCTTTCAGATTGAAAAGCTTAACAGCATTATGGACTTCTGCAATCAACTCCTGATCATCGCATGGTTTTGATATGAAAAGATCAACAGCAGATTTGTTTATTGCCGCTTCTGTTACTGCTATATCAGTATAGGCTGAAAGAATAATTTTTACTGCTTCAGGAACAATTTTTTTTGTTGCTTCAAAGAAATCTATTCCTGTCATTCCGGGCATTCTGTAATCAGAAACCACAACACAGGGATTTATTGCAGATATTTGTTCAAGCGCTTCAAAAGGATCTAAAAAAAGATAAATTTCAAGGTCTGCAGGCCTGAACAACCTGTTAATTGAGTTTAAAACATTTTTTTCATCATCTATAAAAAAGACTTTATTGTTCATATTAATCCTGATGTAAAATTAGTTTTTTAACAAAAATAAAGATTTTATTCAGTTTTATTTGAATATTAATCAGGTATTGAATTATTTTTCCCTTTCATCTTTTATCTCATATTCAATATTTTTCTGATCAAAATATTTTTCAATTCTTCTTATTACATACCCTGTAATAAGTTTGTCGTTTTTAAAATCTTCATCCTGATTGTCAACAACTCTTATAAGTATTTTTTTGGAAGAATGGGTCTTTGCTATTTTATCAAGCACTTTTTCCACACTGTCCCATTGCTCGGCAGCATCATAATAAGAGCCGTACATGGTCATCTTTACCTCACGACCCTTTATTACTATTGCTGCTGAATGTTCCCATGAAGAATTATTTTTGCATCCTGTAAAAAAAATGATTAAACTTAATATTAAAATAAATTTAGATTTCACTTTAAACAGACTCCGGATATTTTGGTGGTAAACTATGTATCTTGCAGCAGAACAAAAAAATAATACTTTTTATTATACAATAAGAAAATCTTTTAAAAAAGGTAATATCTATACTTTTAAAAATCTTTTTTTTCTTGGAAGCTCTCCTGAAAAATTTATCAGATACGAAGGCAGAAACGGTTTTTTTATTGATGAAAATCTTATAAATCAAATCAATAAAAAAGGGGTTAAAGCAGATCAGAAAAATATTGAACATATTTTTTACCGTTTTTTGCCTTATGAAATTCAGGTTTCACTCGAAACATTCGACAGAACTAGTCATAAGAGCAAAAGTTCAGCTAAGAATATGTCCTTTGAAGATGTACATCCTTTTGATAAATTCAGACTGTATCATCTCAAATTTGAAAATCAGAGAGAAACATACCTGAACAATATTCCTTTAAAATTTTTTTCCCACCTTTCAGGCAAATCGCGGGATGAAATTGAGCAGTATTTTTTATTTGAAGAACAAAAAATTAAAAACAGGGAAATTAAAAATTATCTTTTTGCCTGTTTTAATCTTCAATACTATTTTTCAGGCCGTTTTAAAAAGTTGCATCCCGAACTTTGTCCTGAAAAAGACCTGGACAACGCTTTTTTAGAACAAGTCTGCAATCTTAATACAGATAAAGCTTTCTTAGCAGGAACGGGACCTTTTAAAGGTCTTTATCATTACCTGAAAAGATATGTGATTTTATTTTTTGACTATGACTTTTATCCTGACCGGATAAATGAAGACTTTATCAACAACTTCATAAATAGCAGAAAAAGACCCGGGACTTTTTACAAAAAGCCGGAGCCTGAAAGTTTTATTAAATTTTTTGAAAAATCTTTTGAAGAACTAAAAAAAACAGATAAAAAGGAAGTAAAAAAAATTTTCAGAATACAGGCTAAAAAACTGCATCCTGACAAAGGAGGAAGCAGCCGGGATTTCAATGAACTCATAAACTGTTACAAAAGCGTTGTAAAAGAGCAAACCTGAGACAAAATCAGGCCTCCTCAACTATAAAATCGTCGACTATTTTAAAAAGGTCGGAAATTGCAAAAGGTATCTGAAGAAATGCTCCTGCACCTTCTTTTTCTGCTGCTGCTCTGTCCTGCTCTGTGTCAGATGCAAAAACAAAAACAGGCTTTTTACTTTGTTCCCGTACAAAACCGGCTATTTTTGTGCCACTTACCTGTTCATCATTAAGCCTGGAAATAATAAGATCCGGGATTACTCCGGATTTTCTCATATATTCAATGGCGTCTACATCTTTAAAAAAAGTCATAATGTCTCTGTTAACGCAAAACATCATTACATCTTTGATAAGTGAATTTACCATGTGGTTGCCTTCCACCACCATTATTTTTACATTATCCATTATAACAAATCTCCGTTAGGCAACATTAAAGACGTTAAGTTCTGATATATCAGTTTTTTGCATATGAAACATCTCTTCTATTTCAAGGATTGTATCTTTTACTGCCCTTGCCCTGAAATATCCTACAGGATTGCCCTGAGCAAAACTTTTGGCCATAAGAGCAAGAAGCTTAACTCTCTGGAAAAAAAAATTATCAGGCTGAATTCCGTGTATCCTTCCGGCCTTTTCTCTCAAATTCAGATATTTGCCGTCCCAGTCTGTTATTTCAAAAAATACATGCTCTGCATTATTTAATACAGCATCCTTTCTGAAATCTTCCACAGGATATCCGTTTATAAAAGCCTCGCACATAACCATAAGGAGTTTGAGCCTTTCAAAGAAAAAATGCTCCCGCTTCATCGGATCGATATGAGACGTATCAGAAATGCCGTCAAACATAATTATTTCCTGACTTAGTGTTAAAAAATTTAAGAAATCATAAAGAGATGTTTTTAAAAGAGATTTAAATATTGTCAATAATATACAAATTATAATAATATCGGGCAAGCAAAAATTTAAACCAGGCTTTGTAAGCCAATGCAAATATTTATTATAAAAAGGAGAAACCCTGTTTATTATGGAACTTGAAGCTCTTATAAAAGAAATTAAAAAAAACAAAGATATTGGAAAAGCCGGTATGATTTTGACCCATACAGGACTTGTCAGGCAAACTTCAAGGGAAGGAAGACAAGTGCAAAAACTTAAAATCGATCCCGATTTTGAGATTATTGAAAAAATAATTGAAAAAAATAAAAAAATGCCCGGTATAATAGATATCAAGTATTATATGCATGAAAAAGGTGTTATGTCAGTAGGAGATGAGTTGATGCATATAGTTGTTGCAGGCGATATAAGGGAAAATACAATTGAAGCATTAACAAAAACCTTAAATGAAATAAAAAAATCTGCTGTGGCTAAAGAACATATTTTTGCTTAAATTTTAATCTAACCATGGATACATCTATACAGGAGCAGTCATTGAAAGAATTTACACATCTTGATTCCCGGGGAAATGTTAATATGGTTGATGTTTCAGATAAAAAAGTAACAAAAAGAACTGCTGAAGCAAAATCAGAAATAATACTTACACCGGAGACACTGGATCTTATAGAAAATAACAAAACAGCCAAAGGCAATGTGCTTGAAACTGCAAGGATTACAGGAATCATGGGAGCAAAAAAAACTTCAGAATTGATACCTTTATGTCATCCGCTTAAAATAAATAAAATATCCATCGATTTTGAGATAAACAAGGAGATACCATCTATTTCGATTTTTTGCACAGTTACAGCAGAGGATAAAACAGGGGTTGAAATGGAGGCTCTTACAGGAGCCTCACTGGCTTCTCTTGCAATATATGATATGTGCAAAGCCTATGATAAAAAAATGATTATAAAAAATACCATGCTTGTTTCAAAAACCGGCGGCAAAAGCGGTGATTTCCACAGAAGCGGTGATGAACAAGGTAACTGACACTTTTATGTTATTCCGGAGATACACCAAACAGACATTCAACCAGGTAATGACAAACCAAACATAATCAATACAGGAGAATCAATTGAGCAGTATTTTTAAAAATCCGAGACTGATATTTCTTCTTACAGTATGTATTTTATTCTTCGGATTTGGTATATATTCGATAATTCAGGCATACAGGATAAATAATCCGTTTATTTTTCTTATTTTCTTTTTTTCTGCAAGCTTTATGATCTTATTTAGTGCAGCAGTTTTTGTTTCTATATTTTTTATGGGCAAAGAAAAAGACATAGAATAAACCGGCATATAATTTCATACGACTATTACCACCATACTGTTGTAAGATAACTCTTATCATTATCTTTATTTTCGAAAAACAGATTCCATGATCTTGTGCCTTTATACTCACCCAAAGTGTTGAACAAAGAAAAATCGCCGTTTTCATCGGTTCGGGCCCATTTTATCTCGCCTGTGGCAGAATTTTGTATCATAATTTTACCCTGAGCAGGTGAAACTTTCCCTCCGCAGGATTTTTTTACACCTGTAGGTACATACTCAACCAGTTCTTTTTCTATACTGTTTTCAGAGACCATATATGACAATGCCCAGTCAGCAAGGCCAAGCCCCCACACAGGAGTTTCTATTATAATAAAAACTATTCCGTGATGCTGCTTTTTTGTTATTTTATACTTTGGTGCTTTTTCCCTGCAGAAAGGAACACTTTTTACATTAAAACTTCTGTCTTTTGCTTCGACCTCATAATCATGGCCAATTTTTTTGCCTACAATGGTTTCTTCTCCAATAACTTCCTTTTCAACTTCAGGCCATAACATTGTAGTAACAGTTGCACAGCCTGAAAAAACAAAGAACATTAATAAAACAGAGATAATCATCCTGTTTTTTTTCATAAAATTTTCCTTTCCTATGGAAGAATCGGGATCATTCCTTTTTCCTGCATAAGCTTCTGACCGTTATCAGAGAGAGCTATATCTATAATTTCTTTAGCTCTGCTTTTCGGCTTGCCTTTGGTTACAAAAGAAAGGGTTTGAAAATATTCATACTTATCACCAGACGGGAGATTACCGTCTATTTTCAAAATCTTTATTCCATCAGCTTTTGATGCAGCTCCGTGAGAAAGAAAAGAAACAGATCCGTTAATAGACTTAACACCAAAAAGTGAGGTTACAGAAGAGTATGTCATAAAATCGTATTTAACAGGTTTCATCCCCATAAACAGACTTTCAAAATTTTTGTATGCTCCTGTCTTTTCGCGGGGAATAACCTTTGTAATTGCCAGATCCTGGCCACTTATCTCTTTCCAGTTGTTTATACTGCCTGAAAAAATATCTTTAACTTCAGAATTTTTAAGATTATCAGCTTTAACTTCTTTGTTAACAATAACAGCCACAGGGTCTTTACAAAAAGGTATTGAAACGTAACCTTTTTCAAGCATCTCATAGGAAAGAGGCTCAGTAACTGCTGCTATATCTGCAAAACCGTTTTCAAGCCTGTTTAGTGCTGTTTCAGAAGCAACTATTTTTAAATCGATTTCAAGACCTGTTTTTTCTTTAACAATTTTTAGAACATCTTTTCCTAAAGCCTCTGCAATCTGGGCTGAACAGCTGAATTTAACACTTTCTTCTGCATCAGAATAAGAGGGAGGAACAAGCAAAATCAAAACCGGAATAATAAAGATCAAAACTTTTGAATTAATATTGAATTTCATTATTAATCTCCTTGGATATTTTACATTGAAATACTGTTGAGCTGATTTTACACAGAAAAACACCTGAAAATACAATAAATATAATTCACCATCTTAAATAAAAAAACAAATTATAATCAAGTTTTTTTTAAAAAATAGTATTTGGTCGAAAACTAAATTTTTCCCCGGTTCAAGGCAGATGAAAAATTTAACCCCAGGAATACCGGAGCATTCTGATGATTAAATTTTGATTCTTACGCAGAAATGGGCAAAAAAAAGAGTTTTCGGTCATCAACTAAAAATGAAACTCTCAACTCAGGTTTAATTAAAATCATTTCTTATCATTTGACTGATCAAAAAAATCCATAAAAGGCTTGAGCGGACTCATATCCTTCATAGTTTTTTGAGCCATTCCTGAAATATCATTACCCAAATCGAGCATTTTACTGAACTGATCATCAAACATCGATTTTTGATAAAGATAATTATTTATTACCTGCTGAAGATATTTTTCAAAAAAATCACTTAATACATTGTCACCATAGCAGATTATAAGATGAAGAAGCGGCTCGGGAAGAAGCGCGTTTTTCTGCTTTGCCTCTTCAAGAACAATCTGGGTTAATATAAAAGCTGTAACATCTTCTTCTGTATTAACATCAATAACCTTAACCATTTTTCCGGTTTTGATGAAATCCTTAAGTTCTGCCAGGGTTACATATTTACTTTTTTTTGTATCATACAGCCTGCGGTTTGCATATTTTTTTATTAATACTGTATCTTCCATCAGGACCTCTTTTATTTTTGCATTGCAAAATAACTCAACAAATGTTAAACATTATATACACTTGACAATGATCACTCAATACTTATTTTGAAATTGTGCAAGGCAACAAATTTTAATTTTAAACTAAACAACAGGAGTGATATACCATGAATACAAACTTTTTAAAAGAATGCTTAAAATTTAACCAGGACAATCTGAATCAGTTCTATACAACTTTTACAAAATATCAGGAACATAGCGAAAAGATGACTGAAAATCTTTTCAACCTTCCGTTAAACAAAGAACTTGGACTTTCTCAGGGTAAGGATCTGCTTGATCAGTGGAAAAACCTGTACAAGGAAGGTCAGGATAACATGAAAAAAATTATTGATGATAGTTTTAAAAATATTGAAAAAATAATTCAATAATTAAAGATTGCGGCTTTCTCTGAAATCTTGGGGATCCCCCGTCCCCAAGCCAGCCGGATCAGGAAAGCCGCTTATTTTCTTAAGTGTTACTTCTACTTGTTTTTTATACACACACTTAAAACCTGAAACAAAATATTATAAAGTATAAATTTTTTAAACTTTATATTTTCCAAATTCATCCGGTGAAAGATTTTTCAGATACTCAGCCCATTTTCTGCCCTGATCGCTTGTATCAGCAATTTCAGCTTTTTCAAAACTTTCATCAATTTCCAGAGTAAAAGTCTTTTTTGCCTGCTGCAGAACATGTTCTTCTATAAAGACAGGAGCATCAAACCTTAAGGCAAGAGCTACTGCATCGCTTGGCCTGGCATCGGAAAAAAAAGAATCTGAACCTTTGTTTTTATAATATATACTGGCAAAATAAACACCATTTTGAAGATCATGTATCAAAACCTTTTCCACAGACATACCGACCTGCTTAATAAAGCCTGAAAAAAGATCGTGAGTCATAGGACGTTTTGGATCTTCGTCTTTTAAAGCCATAACAATTGAAGATGCTTCAAAAAGACCTATTATAACAGGAACAGACTCTGTTCCGTATTTTTGCCTGAGAAGCAGCACAGGTGCCTGTGACTCTGAATCTACGCCCATTCCTGCTACTTCAACCTCATGAATCATAACACCACCCGAATCAATAGTTAGTTGCTGAACGAAAAATATTTTCTTCAGCCAGTCGCTCTTTAACAGCTTAAAAACTGTATTTTGATAATAACAAAATCTTTTATAAATCTATATAAAAATTTTAATAAATTCTTTATACAAAAAATTAATCTCAGACTTTCAAGGCCGGAAACCGAATTTTTAAACAAACTCTCCTTTAAGAGAATGGCCAAGAGCCTGAACAATTTTTACTTTTTTTATTTCTCCGCAATACGATTTAAGCCTGTTATATTCTGATTTATTTTCATTGATATGGACAATTCTGTTACCAAAACTTCTTCCGTTAACAACTGCAGTTTTATTATTGTTTTTATCTGTTTTAATATCTGCTTTTTCAACTAGAATATCAGCTGTTTTACCTTCAAACTCAGAATTTTTCTTTTTTGTAATAAAATTTTGTCTTTCAAGAAAAGTATTAAGCCTTTCCTTTTTAACATGAGGATCAACCTTTTCATCAAAAGAAGCTGCCCTTGTTCCGGGTCTGTCTGAATATGCAAATGCAAAAACAGAATCGTATTCAACCTCATTAACAAGACTCATTGTCTCTGCAAAATCAGTTTCTGTCTCTCCTGGGAACCCTACAATAATATCAGTACTAAGCTCAATATCCGGGCATACATTTCTAAGAGCACTAATCCTTTCAAGATAATGACCCCTTGTATATCGCCTGTTCATTTTCTTAAGAATATTATCTGAACCGGACTGAACAGGAATATGAAAATGCGTGCAAAGCTTTTCTATATCTGCATAACAGTTAATAAGCCTGTCTGAGAGATCCTTTGGATGAGAAGTTGCAAACCTTATTCTTTCAATCCCTTTAATATCTGCAACCATATACAAAAGATCACTGAAATCGGGAGCATTTTCTTTCATTCCGTAACTGTTTACATTCTGCCCGAGAAGAGTAACTTCCTTCATCCCTTTATCAGCTCTTCTTGAAATTTCTGATATTATTTCTTCAGGAGTTCTGCTTTTTTCCCTGCCTCTTACAAAAGGAACTATACAGTAAGTGCAAAAATTATCACATCCTCTCATTATTGAAACAAAACCTGAATATGTGTCAAAATCGGGAAGGGATGAATCGCTTCCAGGCTCAGCAGCTAAAGAATCTACAACTGTATCTGAAACTTTTTCTCCGTTTTCCGCCCTTTTTACAATTTCACCTATTTTAAATATTGTATCAGTGCCGAAAACAAAATCGACATAACCAGCCCTTTTTAAAATCTCTTCGCCTTCCTGCTGGGCAACACATCCGCCGACACCAATTAAAACATCACCTTCTTTTTCCTTACGCTTTTTAAGCCTTCCTAAAAAACTGAAAGCTTTGTCTGCGGCTTTCTGCCTTATAGAACAGGTATTTAAAATTACCAGGTCAGCTTTTTCAGGATCAGCTTCAGGGTAATATCCAAGAGGTGAAAGAAGCCTCATAATCTGCTCGGAATCATAAACATTCATCTGACATCCGAGGGTATGTATATTTACAGATTTCATAAAAACTCCGGTTCATACTATTTTAGTTGCTGAAGGAAAATTCTGATTTTCAGCCATTGACTATTTTAAAATCTATTATATCGTCAACAGAGCTTAAAACCTCAAAAACCTGGGGCTTAAACTCAGGGGAAGTCAGTATTATTACACTTCCTGTACTCACATCAACAGTACTTGTAAGACCTATTCCTTCAGATGCTTCAAAAATAAATTTAAGAAGCCCGATATCTTTTTTAGCGATTTGCAGTTTAATTATTTCACTGTTTTTCATCTAAACTCATTTCTTGCAATTTTACATAAAGCGTTATAGTATAATTTTTTTATAAAAAAAAGCCGACTTCCAAATTTAATAATGAATACAATAAAAAAAGCCTTATGGAAAACAAAAAAACCTTCACAGGATCTTGCTGATAATATTTCTGAACTTCTGCAATGCCATCCTCTTACTGCAAAACTTCTTGTAAACAGGTCTGTAAGTTCAATTCTTGAAATAAAAAATTTTTTTTCACAAAATCTTAAATTAATAACCGCTCCTGACAAAATCAAAGATATTGACAAAGCTTCACAAAGAATACTTAAAGCTTTGCTTGAAAATGAAAAAATACTTATTTTCGGAGATTACGACGCTGACGGGGTTACATCTACCTCCATAGTTTATCTTTTTTTGAGAAAATTTACCAAAAACATTTCATATTTTATACCTGACAGAGGCAAAGACGGCTACGGCTTCAGTATCAGACATGCAGATATGATAAGAAATAACAATATTAACCTTATCATAACTGTAGACTGCGGATCATCTGATCATGAAGCAATCAATGCTGCAAAAAAAGCAGGCATAGATACAATAGTAACAGATCACCACAAAATCCCGGATATACCGGTAAATGCAAGCGCTGTTGTAAACCCCCACAGAAAAGACTGTACTTCCGGACTAACACATCTTGCAGGTGTGGGTGTAGCTTTTTACCTTCTTATCCAGCTCAGAAAAATAATGAGGGAATACGGATTTTTTAGAGAAAAGCCTGAACCGAAACTCAACGAGTTTTTACCACTTGTTGCAATCGGTACAATAGCTGATGTTGTTCCCCTTATTAAAGAAAACAGAATTTTTGCAAGAAAAGGAATAATGCAGTTAAGGTCAAATCCGGGCAAACCGCTTGAAGAGCTTATTAAAATCTCAAAACTTAACTACAAATACTTAAGCTCCCAGGATATTGCCTTTTCAATAGCTCCCCGGATAAATTCAGCAGGAAGACTTACACATGCAAAAATTTGTGCTGATCTTTTTTGCAGCAGCAATACAGCAGAAATAAAATCTATATGTTCAGACCTTGATGAATTAAACACCAGAAGAAAAAAAGAAGAAGAAATAATTGTTTCTGCAATAGAAAAAAAAATGAGTTTGCAGGATTTACAAAGCAGAATACTTATTTTTGAATCAGAAGAATGGAATCCGGGGATACTTGGCACAGCTGCTTCCAAAATAACAAGGAAATACAATCTGCCCTGCATCCTCTTTAACAAAAACGGATCAGAGCTCAAAGGATCTGCACGAAGTATACCCGGTTTTTCAATTTATGATCTTATAAAAAATCAAAACTCTTACCTTAAAAGCTTTGGTGGCCATACACAGGCTGCCGGTCTCAGTGCAGACTTTGCAAACTACTCAGTTTTTTGCAAAAAAATAAAAAATGAAGCATACAATACTTTAACTGCTGAAATACTTACTCCTGTTCAGGAAGCTGAAGATGTTGTTATTTTTGATGATTTAAGCACCCAGTTTTTAAATGAGCTTGAATTATTTGAACCGTTTGGAGAATTAAATCCTTACCCTTTATTTATTACAAAAAACTTAAAAGTTGAATCAAGCTCAAAAATAGGTGATATTCATTCAAGGGTAAGTCTTTATCAGCAAAACTGCTTTAAGCAAAACAGATTAAACGGTTTTATTTTTAACAACACTGAAAATATTCCGTTTCATTTTAATCAGATTCTGTTAAAACCTGTTCCTGACAAATTCAACAGGGATAAATTTAATATTTTTATAGAAGCATGGGAATAAATTTTACTTGATTTTATTTTTTTATATACTGTATGTAGAATCGGAATATTTTCCCGACAATAACAAAAGAAAGGGAATATAATGGCGAAAAATTTCAGACCGAGCTCCAAAGAATCGCAGATTCTTTCAAGAATTGAATCTTCCAGGGAAAGAGAAAAGCAGGAAATGCTTTATCTTTTAAAAGAAAAAACAGAAACAGTAAGCAATTCTGTGGCTATGAAGCTTATTGAAAATGACCTTATTGAGACAACAAACAAAAACGGTCTTCAAAGACAGATTCAGCTTTGTCTTGAAGAACTTACAAAAGCAGATGATTTTGATATAGACTACAAAGTAGCCCCTGTCAGAAACATTGTAAAAAACCCTAACTTTATTTCACTATATATAACATCTTTTATTATTGAAGATCTTTTGAATCATAAAGATGTAATAGATATTTTCGGGGATGATCCTGAAATATATGCCTGTGTGAACAAAGAGATTAAAAGACATCTTTCATAGAAACAAGATTTGATTTTAATTGATTTCATGTAACAATATATAAGCTGAACTTATATTCAAACCACCTTTACAAAAAAGGTGGTTTATTATTGTTATACTCCGCAGCCGCCGCAGCATCCTGAACATCCATCTTCGGACTTAAGAGAAGACTTAATTG
>JBNJDM010000015.1:0-34981 GCA_051744925.1 Thermodesulfobacteriota bacterium
ATCCATTTCTGAAGGCTGATTTGCTGAGAATACATCATCAAACATTCTGTTTATTCTCTCCTGAAGTCCTGCTGCGTTTCTAAAAGGTTCCCATCTTACCAGTGCCATATTAACACCTCCATTTTTACTTTTTTTGTTAATGTACACAAAAGATAACCAAATACTTTTAATATAAATTCCAGTTATTTGAACTCATCATCAACTTTTAACTTAAAAGTAATCACAACTGAAAAGCTGTCAAGATTTTAAAAATATTTTTTAAAAAAAAATGAAATAAAAAACTTAAACTTCAAAATGTTACAAGCATACAGACAAATAACTTATTAAGTTAAAACAAAAGGAAGCGCTGTCAAGATTATATATAAAAAAATAAGCAGATTATTTTTAGAGTCAATACCTTTGATATTAATTCAGGCTTTAGAAGGATTGTGAGTTTAATAGATTAATACCCGGAATTTCAAAAATGAACAAAAAATCCTGGTTTTCGGCCAAATAGTAAATAAAAGCCTTATGATAAAATCTCTCTGGTTACAGGAGAAACACAAGCAAATTTAAAACCGTGTTCTTTCAGAGCTGATTTTCCCCGAATTGTAAGATCAGAAATAAAACCGGATTGCTGTGAACCGCTAACAGGGTAAACCTTGAGTTTGTAATGAGTTCCCCATGGTTTTTCGCTTAGAACTACTTTAACCGGAGAGTTAAAGTATAAAAAAGGGCTTGTAAGGGCAACATCTTCAAGTATACCGACTGCTTTTCTGCTGTCATGGCGGGGCATCAGGGTCAGGAGTTTACTATTTACTTTTTAACAACTGGAAACTTGCATTATAGTTTTGAAAGCTCTTTTTCAAAAAAAGACCTTATATCCTGCTTGCTTAATTGCTTTGCTGGTTCCAGATGATTTATATTATCATCTTTAATGTCGTCTATATATACCAAAGCAGATGCAAATAATTTAAAGTTTATGCCCTCAAGAATTTCTTTTGAGCAATCGTAAATATCCTTTAAAGACTTTTTTTCTTTGGCTATATAATAAAGATCATAATAATCCCTGTATGTTGCCCTTAAAAAAAGAGTGTGAACTTTCATTGCTGTGATATTATCTAATGTAGCCAGATTGAATCGGGTAATATTATCGGGTCTCAAAAAATCCCAGGCTGAATTAAAAAAAGTAACTTTTACTCCATTAATTAATATATCCAGCTGTTCTGAGGTTTCGTTAATAATTTCTTTGTGTTTAAACCTTTTCAAATATTTAAACACTTCTTCTTTTTCAAAAGAATTCTCATATGTAAAAAAATCGAGATCTTCACTTTTTCTATGACAAAGATAAAGAGCCAGACCAGATCCTCCGGCTAAAACATATTTATTTAAAAATTCAGCGGTATCAATAAACTCTGTCAAAAGTTTACCAGTTTCAGGAAGCAAGCATTTTAAGTTTTTTAAGTCTTGCATTTTCAGCTCCTTTGAAAAAATCTGACTCCACATCCATTGAAAAAAATACCCTTGCAATCAAAAGGTTCAGTTTAATAAATCTGGTGTCGTTTTTAAGGGAATTTTCCCACACCTTTTTTATTCTGCGCTTTCCAAAAAGTTTAAAAGCAGATTTAATATCTGAAAAATCCCCATATTTTAAAAGATACTCTATGAATATGTCCTCATCCATTTCATCATATGATATATTTTTAGAATAACTCCAGAAAATCCCTTTATCTCTTAATTTTTCAAACAGACTTCTTTTTTCATTTTCAATCTTTACAACCTTGGACACGAGAATATTGGAAACACCAAGATATTTGGCTATATCCAGGTGAGAATGACCTTCACATACAGCCTTATATATAACCTTATTTCTTTCATTTTTCTCTAAAACGCCTTTAAACAAATATTCAAGACTGGTAGGTTCTTTTTTAGGGCTTTTATTGTTTTGAAAATCTGCGGAATACAATTCTTCAATATTTTTAATGTCTTTATCAGTTAAATCTTGTGATAATTCATATTCTAAAGATAATTTTGAAGCCCATCTGAATTCACCAATTTTTTCTGTTATTTCTGCCCTTACAGGATTACCTTCGATATATTTTACAACACTTTCAAGGTATGAATCTTCATGTACAAACCATGACTTGTACCTGCCCTGCCATAACGGCCCGACTCTGTTATGTTTTCTGTTAAAATATATAGAATATCTTGAATTAATCTGTTTCATTATCAACGAAAGATTGTTTTCTGAGGTTTCTATAAGGAGATGATAGTGGTTATCCATGAGGCAGTATGCATGAAGTTTAAATCTATGTATTTTTTTTGTATCTTCAATTATATCTAAAAACTTAAGATGATCTTCTTCATCAAGAAAAATTTTACGCCTTTCTACACCGCGGTTTATTATGTGATAATATCCTGTCAGGTTCAGTCTTGGTTTTCTTGGCATTTTTTTACCTTTTATTTTTTTACAGGATAACATATTTGCAAAAAAGTAAAAAGTAAACTTCTGACCCTGTCCTTTCTGACCCCGCCCTTTTGTCACTCACTTTTAGCCAAAAATGATCGACAAACTGTTTTGAGTTCAATAAGTGATTATCAAAATACAATTCTTCCTTCTGCAATATTCAGAAGATCTGCAAATCCGTAAACTGCTGAACGCCTGCCGGATGCCTCTTCAAGGGTGGTTATTATATTTTTATCCCTGAAAACATTTATAATCCGCCTTGCTGTGGGCTCTGGTATTCCTGAACTTTCTACAAAATCACTGCTCTTGAAAATCGGTTTTTCAAATATCCAGTCAAGTGCAAGTATAGAGTATTGAGAACGGGTTAAATCAACAAGCTCTGTTTTTTTATCATTATAAAGCTTTAGAATATCAGATGCTTTTTTTGTATTCATCTTTGCCTGATTGATTACAGCATTAAGAAAAAACTCGCACCAACTGCTCCAGCTTTCGTTGGCAGATACATCAAGAAGCTTGTCATAATATTCATCCCGGTTTGATTCAAAATATTCGCTTATGTAAAACATTGGCTGGCTTATTAAGCCTGACTGCCACAAAAATAAAGGCACAAGCATTCTGCCAAGCCTTCCGTTACCATCCAGGAAAGGATGTAAAGCTTCAAATTCTGCATGAATTACAGCAAGCTGAATCAACTTATCTGCCACATCATATGAATTAATATATTTTTCAAGAGTGCTCATAGCCTCGGGAATTTTTTCTGCAGATATAGGAACAAAACGTACATTATCTATTGTGCAGCCGGGAGGGCCAATCCAGTTTGGAATCTTCCTGTATTCTCCGGGAGATTTGCCATGCCCGCGCACACTGTTAAGAAGAACACCATGGGTTTCAAGAATCACCCTTTGTGAAACAGGATATTTCTCGAGCATTTTCATGGCATGGAGCATAGCTTTTCTGTAGTTTAAAACCTCCTGAATATCATTTCTCTTTCTTTCAGATACTCTGCCTGAATTTTCTCCGGCTTCATATTCAAGAACCTCACCAATAGTAGCCTGTGTGCCCTCAATTTTTGAGGAAAGCACAGCTTCCTGGGTTCTTAGCGGTGAAAGAAGAACAGCAGCGTTTGGAATTGCAGAAAGAAGCCCATCATAATGTGCAATAGCCGCATTAGCAGGTCCTATCAGAGGAATCAATCTTTCCCAGTCCAATTGTTTTGGAGGAAATTTACCATCATGATAATGAATTGCTGCCATGATCTTATCCTTTAATTATTAACTGATCTGGTAATAATGATTTTGATTTTTTCCAAAATTACAGCGTTTAAATTTTACTATAATAAAATAGCTTTAGTTTGTCGATCACTTTAAGACAAAAGTGATCGACAAACTGTTTTGAGTTGAATAAGTGATTATCAAAAAACAGAGGCATCAGGGTCAGGAGTTTACTATTTACGCTTACAATAATTTCCAGAAATTTATTCAGGAATTTTAACCAAACCATCCTCTAAACATATCTGATCCTTTTTTTCAGGATACTTTGATATCTCAGGTAATTCCATTGCCGGAGGATTGGTTCTTATAACCTGGCTTTCAGGAATGGGCTCTCCATTTTTTAAATGATCATACATCAAATCAAGAGCCTTGATAAAATAGTGGTGGAGAGGTGTATAATAATGATTCTCACTGCTGTAGAGTATATTCAGAGTATCCAGATGATGTGCATTGGTGATTTCAAAATAGTGCAAGTTACTGTTTTGCCCTTCGACTATTTTATTTAAACCAAAATAAGCACGGGATGCATGGTTTGGAGCAATCACTCCATCTGCCCTTCCTGTTACTATAATTGCAGGTAATCCTTTGAGATTTCCTGAAGCCCTGACTTCCTCAATTCCATTTCTAACCCGTTTAGAATTTTCACTTTCATTTGATGAATCTATTAATTCATAAAGGCTTAAAGCTCCATCAAGGTTTTGATCCTTTATATTTGTTGAAGGTGAAATAGAGATTCGGTCTTCCATTGGGCCGCCAACGGAATTTTCATTAATAAGGTTTACAGGTGGAACAGGGAAAATACCTGTTTGATCACAAAAAAGCCTTGCCTCTTCGGGTGAAATTACATTTTCTTCTGTTTGCGGCATTTCAAAACTATAACCGCAGAGATTGTCAGTAACACAAAATCTTCCGTATTGATTTGCATAAGCAACACAAATTGAGCGGTAAATATTTATAAGATGGTGTGAAGGAATAAGAGTGTCAGCCTCAGCAAGCAGCCCGTATTCATTTATTTTTTTTAAAGCTTCATTTGCCTGTTCTTCGCAGCCCTCTGATTTAAGAAGACCTTTTTGTTTAAGTGATTCACATCTGTTTCTGGCAAGGTCGTTAAAAGCCGGAACTGTCTGCCAGTAGTTCATAGGAGCGTTTTTTAACCTGTTTGCAAGACAGGCACAGGGAGCATAAATATTTAAAAATGTCATGTAATCCAAAAGGTTTTTACTATGATCTTTAAAAGGTTTGGAACTGCCCTGAACTATGGCAAAAGAATCATTGTATCTGGGGTTAATATTTGGCTCTGAAACAGCAATACCATTAATCAGCCCTTTATTATCCTCTTCTGCGGCACGAAGGGATGCTCCGCCTCCATTGGATACACTGGATGCTATTACAAGGGTATTTTCTGCTGTAAATTCCGGTGGGATCTCTTTTCCTGAATTACTGTATTTTAAGTTAAGTATATGAATAGCAAATTCTATTGACTGGAGTACATATTTACCCCAGTCTTTTTCAGGATTAATTCCTGAATGTGCGTGTTTGTATGCAATTTTATCAGGATGTTTTTTATTGAATTCATCAAGGATTTTTTTCCGTTTTTCATGATCTTCAGAAACAGCAATAAAGTTTGCTTTGTTTTCAGAATCTATAACCTTACAACGCTCACCTGTTACAAGGTTTATAGTATCGGTTTTCAGGTTGTGAACCCCTATTCCTGTTCCCTTGTCAGTATATGCAACTGCAAAACCTCTTTTAAGTGCCCATTCACCAACAGTTGCAATTGCACCATAAATGCCCCGTGAACCTGATGAGGGTGCTGCTATTATACATGGATTATCAATATCAAATGAAGATGGGATCTGAACCATTAATGTAACCCGGTCATCAGTCAGAGCAATATATTCTTCACCGCTGATTAATCCCTCACCTCCTCCGAAACCTACACCCGGGCCGTAGAGTTCTCCGTAATAAGCAGTTGGATGACAAGTCGACATATCAACCAGGGCCCTGTAATTCTGATAAATTGCACGTTTTCTTAACTCATCGGGAGCAGGATTGGAGGTTTTGTCAAAAACCGGTGCTTTTTCCCAGTTTCCTATAGGATTTCCCGACTGATCCTTTTTTCCAAAAGCATCTTTCTTTAATCCAAATTTTCCAAATCCTGCAGAAAGAAGATCATCTTTTTTTCCATCACAAACCCTTTTATAAGCTGTATTATCCATAATAAAGTCGAGTTTTGTATTCACGGCCTCTATATTATTCATAGATCCTCCTGAAAATAAGATCTTTATGCATTCCCAATCAAAGATTGGGAACGAGCAGTAAAAAGTAAATTTCTGATCCTGAAGGTTTTTGTTATCAAATAGTTATATGCTTTAATTTCTTGACTCTTTCAGAATGTAAATTTAGTATTTAATAAATAAGTAATAAAGACATAATCTTTAATAATGCAATTTCCTGATGATTATATCAATCACTTCCGGGGCTAAGGTCCTTTCAAAGTCCTGAATTTTACAAACAAAGGAATAAAAAAAGTATTCCAATGAGAATATTAAAAATAGTTTTATTTATTTTAATATCATTTGGTTTTTCTGCATCGGCATCGCTTTCAAAAGATTCCGGTTTAGAAGGCGGGCTATTTATAATACCTGAAAATTCAGGAATGAAGTGGCTAAAAGAGATAGTCCACTACAGCAGACTAACCGGTATTAATAAAGTTGTAATTCATGCAAAAACTCCAAGGGGAAGAATATACTGGAACTCGGATAATAAAACAGCTCTTGAGACTAAAGCAGTATATCCAGGATTTGATATAATCAAGGCCATGAAATATTTAAAAAAAGCAGATTTTAAAGTTATTGCAAAAATAGATGTGTTTATAGATTCCAATCTTGCAGAGAAAAAACCTGATATGGCTCTTATAAACAGATTTACAGGTAAACCATGGAAGAATAAAAACGGCCTGAAATGGGCAAACCCCTATGATAAAAGAGTCTGGAAATATAATGCAGATCTTGCTGCAGAACTTGCTCTGAAAGGTTTTGATGAAATTCAGTTCGATTACATCAGGTTCCCTTCAGACGGAGTTTTAAAAAATATTGATTATTCTTTTAATAAAGACAAAATGTCTAAATCTGATGCAATTTCATTATTTCTTAAATATGCTCAGGCTGAATTAAAACCGTTCAATGTTAAAATTTCAGCTGATATTTTCGGACTTACAGCATGGAAAAAAACTAACTTCGGAGTTGGTCAGGTTCTTGAAAAAATAGCGCCTTATGTGGATACTCTCTGTCCGATGTTTTATCCTTCACATTTTCCCGCAGGGTTTTACGGATTTGAAAATCCCGGGGATCACCCCGAAACTATAATGAAAAAGAGTATGGAGAAAATACTTGCCCGTACTGATAAAAATGTAAGACCCTGGATTCAGGCATTCAGGTATTCTCCCGAAGAAATTTCAGCCCAGATAAAAGGAGTTAAATCAACAGGTGTTAAGAGCTATTGTGCATGGAATTCTTCAACCAGATACTCTGAGTTTTATAAAGCGCTTGAAAAACTATCAGGAAAAGAATTTCCTGAATACAGCTTTTATCCAGGTATTGAAGAGCTTAAGAAAAAAGGAAACAAAATTGTCAGAGGTGAAAAAAGGGTTGTCAATTATACAGACTATAAAAAAGAAGTTACCTTCATTTCCCTTGAATCTTCATCCAAAGATTACAAAAGTCCATATTCCTATCCTGCCACAGTAATAAAAACAATTGATGAGGCAATTCTTGATAAAATTCTTAAACAAAGGGGTGAAAATCCGGGAAAATATTCAGGTCTTTATTACAAAGCCTTGAAAACTGCAGGCTATATGGCCAAAGAAACAGGAATAGACCTTAAAAAAATGAGACCCGGGTTTATTAAAATAGAGTGGGGAAAAGGGGGAAGATTTATTTCTGATATAAAAAATAAACCTGTGGATATTTTATCCCATGAAGATCAGGCTGAAAATTAAAGCACTCTTTTTATATGATTCTTGAGAAACGGTTTTTCAGTCTCTTCACAGAATCCGTATTTTTAATAATCTCTTATTACAGGGTCGTTGAAGTAGCCGCTTGCAACAATGACCTTTGCGTAGTGTTTTATACTCATTTTCAATCAGAGATCGGGGATGATTAAATAAGGTGAGCCAATGAAAAAAATTGCTGTTATTATAATTTTGATTTCAGTTATATCTGTAAAAGTTTCCTTTTCAGCAAAAGATTCTGACGATGAAAATCAAACAGTCTTTAAGCCTGTCTATATAAACGGGAGTAAAAGACTTTTCCTCAGAGGAACAGCGACATACAGATATCTTAAGCTTATCAGGGCATATTCCGGAGCCCTTTACATGAAAAAAGAGGATGATTCAAAAAAAATTCTCGATAAAATTCCAAAAAGGCTGGTACTTGAATATTTTCAGGGTATTGAATCTGAAGATTTTTTCAGGGCAACAATTGAAATGATGGGTAAAAATATCAATAAGAGTGAGCTTACTCTCTTAAAAAATCAGCTTGAAACTCTTCGAAAAACATACAGAGATGTAAAACCAGGCGACAGGTATTCTATAACCTATTTCCCGGATACAGGTACCGAGCTTGCCTTAAACGGAAAAGAACTTAATCTTTTCAAGGGTGAACTTTTTGCAAGGGCAATGTTTTCAATATGGCTCGGTGAAACACCTATAGACAAAGCTTTCAGGGATAAGCTTCTTAAAAACCCTTGATCACAGGAAAATAAAAACATCAGAAAAAATCGGATCTGCGAAATTTAATATTAAGCTTTTTCATTCTGCTTCTCAGTGTATTGGGGTGAAGACCTAGTATCTCTGAAGCGCTGTTTTTACCGGAAATTTTACCTTCAGCTTTTTTAAGAGCAGAAATTATATGATTTTTTACAGCTTCATCAAGGGTCGATATATCATCTGTTATCTCTTTTTTTTGTTTCGTTGATGAAATGGGATAAGAACTTATGGTTTCAAAATTAAGGGGCTTTTTTCCTGATAGTATTATCTCCCTTTCAACAATATTCTGAAGTTCTCTTACATTCCCCGGCCAGTGGTAGTTTACAAGCCTTGCCAACCCTCCGGAGACTATATCCGGCCTGAAATTAAGGTTCATCTCTTTGCATTTCAGATTTATGAAGTGCCAGAGCATCTGGGGTATATCCTCTTTTCTATCCCTTAAGGGAGGTATATACATAGGAAAAACATTAAGCCTGTACCAGAGATCAGACCTGAACTCTCCTGTATCCGTCATTTTTTCAAGTTCCCTGTGGGTTGCCGCTATAATTCTTACATCTGCCTTAAGAGTCCTTTTTCCTCCGATACGCTCAAACTCTCCGCTCTGAAGAACCCTTAAAAGCTTTACCTGGGCATTTAAAGGTAGCTCTCCTATTTCATCTAAAAAAAGTGTGCCCTTGTCTGCCCTTTCAAAACGGCCGGCTTTTCTTTCAACAGCACCTGTAAAAGCCCCTTTCTCATGACCGAAAAGCTCTGAATCGATTAATGATTCCGGGATAGCTCCGCAGTTAAGCCTTATAAAAGGACCTTCAGACCTTGAAGATAACCTGTGAATCTCTTGTGCAACAACCTCTTTTCCGGTACCTGTCTCACCGAGAATAAGTACAGGTGAATCTGTTGGTGCTACATGCTCTGCAAGCCTTTTAACCCTTTTCAGTCCTCCGTCAGCACCTATCATTACTTCTCCGTGCATCCTTATCTCATCCATCTGAAGAGCCTTGTGATCCCTTTTAAGATCCATATATCTCAAGGCATTAGAAAGAGCTATGGCAAACGGCTCGTTAATCTCCTGAATTATGGATGAATGATGCTCCGCGTACCGTCCTGCTCCGGAGACTGCGAATGTAAGGTTTCCTATGATTGTCTTCTTTATTTTTAAAGCGCAGGTAAGACTTGAAAACTCTTTTACCTCCCTTTTTCTTATCTCAGGTATAACTCTTTCCGCTGTCTTTAAAATCTCCCGGTTTATGGGATGGGTATGATCCCTTATCCAGGGGATTGTTCCCTCCCTTGATTCTGAAAGCCATCTTTTTACTGAACTCCAGGCTTCATCTGAAAGGGGAAAAAAATCGTCGACAAGAAAACCTCCTTCATCAAATGCAAGTGCGATTACCCTTGATTCCTTTTTTTCATATTCATAGATTGTTATAAAAACAGCCTCAAGAGGGAGTTCTTCTTTAAGATATGAGTATGCATCGAATAATGCCTCATCAAGATCGAGACTTCCGCATATTCTTCTTGTGACCTCCCTGAACCTGAACAAATTCTCCATTTCACACCTTTTGATAAATTCACTAAATATAGTTATTAAATCACTAAATATAGTAAATCTCAAAGAAAAAATTTAAAAAAGCTTGAATTAAGCGCTTTCCAGGTTATGGCACAGATTTTGATAAACTATACCAGATAATAATTTTTCAAAGGAGACAATGATGGGTAAAATAAAAGACTATAAAGAGTTATCAGTTACACCTGAAGAAGCTGTGTCTGTTATTAAATCAGGTGATAAAATAGCTGCAGGTCCTGCTGCAAGCTTTCCCCTGGAGCTAATGAACGCCCTTACAAAAAGGGATGATATAAAAGATATTACGCTCTATACAGCACTAATCACCACACTTCCGGATTTCATCAGCCCTGAAAATTTTGGAAAAATAAACTACCATTCACTTTTCATGGGTCCGATGGAAAGGGCTGTTTTCAGCAGCGGAATAATTACTCCCATAAGCCTCCATTTCCATCAGATGGCAGACTATTTCAGGGAACAGGAGCTTGACGCTGTATTACTTGAGGTTTCTCCTCCGGATGAATTCGGGTATATGAGCCTTGGACCTTCAGCCCCCATGGCCGGAAGATCTGCTTTTGAACATGCTAAAAAAATAATTGTGCAGATTAATCCCTATGTCCCTTTCTTAAACGGAAATGATGTACATATCCATATTAATGAAACAGACTTTATCTGCGAGGTCGAAAGACCTCTTTTTGAACTTCCGGACATGGAAGAGAGCGGGACTGAAAAGGATATTGCATCTCTTATTTCGCCCATGATCTGCGACGGAGCAACACTTCAGCTCGGAATAGGACAGCTTGCCAATGCAATAGGTGAAAACCTCCATGATAAAAAAGATCTTGGTGTTCACACAGAGATGATCACGCCTTCAATGATAGAACTTTTTAAAAAAGGAGTTATTACAGGAAGAAAAAAGGATATAAACAAAGGTAAAATGATTGCATCCTTTCTCATAGGAAAAGAAAATGATTACAAATTCCTTCACAGAAATCCTGCTGTGGAACTCCACCCAACCGGATATGTAAATAACCCTTATATAATCGGCCAGCATAAAAATCTTATCTCGGTAAATAACGCCTTAAGCGCAGATCTGACAGGTCAGGTATCAAGCGAATCAATAGGATTTAAACAGTTCAGCGCAACAGGAGGACAGCTCGATTTTGTAAGGGGAGCAAGTATTTCAGAGGGAGGAAAATCTTTTATAGCCCTTGAATCTACTGCAAAAAATGAGACTGTCTCAAGAATAACCCTCTCATTTGAACCGGGAACTGCTGTTACAACTCCGAGAAGCGATGTTGAGTTCATTGTAACAGAATTTGGAATAGCAGATTTAAGGAGAAAAAATATCCCGCAAAGAGTTGTTGAAATGATAAAGATAGCACACCCGAAATTCAGGGAGGAACTTGCAAAAAAAGCTGTTGAAAATGGCCTTATTTCAGCATCTGATACTATAAAAATAGATAAGGCGGCATAAGAATACTTATTTTTATATCAGGCATCAGCCTACAAAAAGGTTAGTGCCTGATAAATAATATTTAATATTTTAGCTAAAAATTATATTTTTTGCACAACCCAAGGCAGATGAAAAATTTAACCTCAGTAATACTTGATTATTTTTGGGTAAAAAAGACAGTTTTCCTTCAGCAACTATTTAAATTAAACCTTTCCCTGTTCTTAAAGTAAATTACCAGCTTTGTATAATTATGATATAATATATCACTTATTGTAAGATTGATAAATCATGCTACGTCTTTATGTCCAAAAGCTAGTGATTATAAAAAGGAAGACTAAAATGAAATTTTCAAAGTATATTTCAGATAATGCAGACGAAATAAAAAATCTTTTTACAAAAACATTTTCAGATTCAGAAGGTAAATCAGAGGGTTTGCTTATAGGTGAACTGGCATATAATCTGATATCACAAACTGATAAAAAAGATATTTATGTGTTTGTTGCTAAGGAAGATGAAGATATTATCGGCTCCTGCATTTTTACACGTTTTAAATTTGAAAATGATAACGTTGATGCATTTCTCATGTCTCCGGTTGCTGTAATTACAAACTTTCAGGGCAAAGGCACAGGTCAGGAAATGATAAATTTCGGGCTAAACAGCCTTGGAAAAGATGGAGTAAAACTTGTTTTTACTTATGGAGATCCAAAATTTTACTCTAAAACAGGTTTCAGGCATATTGATGAGAACTCAATAAAGCCGCCATTCAAACTTAAGTATCCTGAAGGATGGCTGGTCAAATCTTTGAACGGTTTTGAAATTAAGCCGATTACAGGCAGATCATTTTGCGTTGATGCAATTAATAAACCTGAATTCTGGTAAAGAATTAAAACTGATGGAAATAAGAAAAAAGCTGAAAATCAAATGATACATTATGAAGAAGTTTTTCCAAAAAATCATATAACAGCCAGATATGTCAGCTCCTATACGTTTTCCATTGGTGAAATAAATGAAACAGACGCAAAGTATATAACAAGAGCTTTTCCGACTTATCTTACAAATTTTTATTTCGAATTTGAAGGCGGGCTAAGTGAAATCAAAAAAAACAATACAACAACTGCCATAGAAAATGGAAAGAACCTGGGAAAATCCGTATAAATTAAACGGCCGTAAAGAAACCGAAATAAGCAAAAGCGGTTTTGGCTTTGAGCAAAAATTTTTTAAAAAGTTAGTACTGAAATACGAGTATGTATCTGTTGATATAAAAGATGATATAATAGGGTTAAAATTTAAAGAGATAAAAAGAGACGGGACTGATCATACTGCTAACATCTCATATAATTTTAAATTAAATGAAAAATTTATTTTAAATTCTGGTTTAAAATACTCTTTTAAAAACAGAAAAGGAGCCTGTGAAAAGAGACGTTCCTATGGAGTTGGATTAACTCCTGTTTTTTTCAGGGGGAGTTCTTATATATCTGCAAATTTATCAATGGAAAAAGAGTTATTTGATGAAAAAGATTATATTTTTGATAAAAAAAGAGACTTCATCCATTTAAAACTTGGGCTTATGGATAGAAAGAAACTGTTTCTTGACAATGACAATCTCTTTTTTATGTCTGGTTTAGGATATTTAAGAAGGTATTCTGATATAGATTTTTATGAGTCAGAAACAATGGGTGTACTTATTTCTTGTGGTTACAGATTTTAACAACTGTTTGGATCAAAAGACCGGGAATATCAGTCTCATAAGTTCAGTTTTTGATATTGTAAAAATTATATTTTTTATGGTAATTTTTTAAAAAATTTATTCTGTATTTTTTCATGATACTGATGTTGGAAGAACAACTACAATTTGGCTTCAAGAATGAACCGTTCTAATTATAAAGCCTTTGAAATCTCAACCCGGATCAGGATAAGGTTTTCTATATCAGGCTAAAGGAGGACTTATGACTGATAATAAACATAAGCAGACGTCAAAATTTCTTATCAAAGGTAAATGGAGCTACATCTTCTGGTACGGTGCTGTACTTTGGGGTATTTCAACAGCCCTTATATTTCAGGGTATTATGCTTTTGTCAGGAAATACAAGCTCAGTAGGTTTTATAATCTCTATGATTGTATTTCCTCTTGCCGGTATTTTTTGGGGCATGTTTATGTGGAGGCACTATAATAATCAGAACCGTTAATTCAATGAACTCCCGGGGAGCCAAAAGCTCAGGCCTTTAATTCTCCGGGCTTGTAAAACCTAAAAAGTTGTTTGCCACAAAGTGACATAATAAATCACAAAGGTAACTCAGCCAGAAAAAAAACAACAATTAATTCCAGAAAAACCTAAACCTGCTTTGTCATTTTTTCCATGGCTGCTGCTATTTCTGCAAGACTTTCTGATAAGACAAGAATACTTTCAAGCTCTGATTCAACGTTTGATACAGAGGAATCAAGAACTTCAGCTCCTGATGCAATATAATCTGTTTTTTCTGCAGAATCTGAAGTCAGCTCAGAAATATTTTCAACAATTTCGCTTTGTGAAGTAAGAGTTTTGTATATTAAATCCTGAAGACTGCTTATACTTTTAATAATCTCTTTAATTTCAGAATTCTTGTCAACAACCTTTGTTACTGTATTGTTATTTATATCAATACGCTTGTTAATCTCTTCAGTAGCATCCCTGGTTTTGGCAGATAAAGCTTTAATTTCTGAAGCAACAACAGCAAAGCCTTTTCCTGCCTCGCCAGCCCTTGCTGATTCTATTGTAGCATTAAGGGCAAGAAGCTTTGTCTGCTCAGATATCTCACGAATAAGTTCTGTAACCTTTTCAATCTCCTGACTGCTTTCCCTTAATTCTCCGATAAGTTCACCCGCATCCCTTGTCTGACTTACCGCATTTTCCGCAACTCCGGACGCATTCTCAACCTTGGCAAGCACATCTTTAAGGGAAGAAGTCGATTCTTCCAGTGATGATGCAATATTTTGAAAATTGGAATTTATTTCCGATGTATTTTTTGAAACAATTCTGCTTTCATCTGCTACTTTTGTAAAATCACCTGAAATAAGATTACTGCTCTCATTTAATTCCCTGGAGCGGGAATTCAGATCTTTTGACTGTGCTGATATCTCATCAAATGCATTTTTAAGTTTTTCTGTGGTTTGCCCAAGTTCAGCCTGGGATTTTAACTGCTCTTCTGAAATTCTTTTCTGGTTTTCCAAAGCTTCGGCCTGTTCAACCTGAGCTCTGTTCATACCTCTTTCAATCAGATAAAATATTGCTGATACTGCCAGTGCCTGTTTAATAAAATTACTGGTTTCAAATGCTATAAGTTTTTCTGTTGAATAATTTAAAACACTGAAATCAATGCCATTTAAAGCAAGTTTTTTTAAAATCACAATCTGGATAATTACCGCAACTGTCCAGAAAACAGTACTTTTCTTAGCTGAAAAATTAAGATTAAACATAGGAAGTGCCAGCATCCAGTATATTGAAGAAGAAGATATACCTCCGGACAAAAGATTATAAACCGTCATGTAAATATACAAAGTAAAGGAAAGAAACCATAATGAAACCATCATTGACTTTACAAACTTCAACAAAAACAGGGTGATGGTAAGAAAAAAAAGTGCAACAACGACATTTCCAAGTAAAAGAAAACTTTCTTCTTTGAGCCATTTAATACCGGTAACAAGAAAAAACGGATAAAGTATAAAGCAACATGAGACAAAAACTCTTAATGTTCTGGCCTGATCTTCATTCTGTAAACTTCTTTCAGGAATAAACCAGCCTGCCACTCTAAAATAAGCATTTTTCATAATCTAACCCGTAAATTAAAATTTTTTTAAAGATTTTGTTCTTACCTGAATATATCCTAACATTTTTAAAATAATTCTGCTCTAAAAATTCGCATCATTGTTCTGCGGCTTAAACACTGGTTACAAAAATCTGATTTTGTATCTTTTATTTAAACTCAGACTGAGCAATTTTTAGTATAAACGGCTTAATTTTTTAAAAAATAATCTTAAAATATGAAACGCTAAATTCAGGTTAAAGCGTTTTAAAAGCCTTAAATTGTATCAGGACTTTTCCATTTTTTCTTTAATATATGGCACATAAGCCATATCAGTTTTCAGGATATGGTTTTTCAGCCAGTCAGAAAGAAAATCCATAAGATCCATGGTTACAGTTGCCTTGCCTGAATTAAAATCTTTTTGAAACTCTACTACTTTTTTTACTAAATCTTCATGGGATTTTTTGTGTTCTGAGAATTTGGGATAGGCATATTTTTCAAAAAGCTTTTCCTCTGTGCCAAAATGCATAACAGTATAATCAGCAAGCCCAGAAAGAATTTTTCCAAGTTCCTGACTTCCCTTATGCATCCTCATACCTTTGTAAAGCTGGTTTATAAAAGAAACCAGTTCTTTATGCTGAAGATCTATTTCTTCAATTGAGGTTTCAAGCTTTGAAGTCCAGGGCATGAGATCAGGTATTTTATCTGTATTTGTATTTTTTTGTGATGTTTTTTCAGAGTCTTTTAAAGTAACCATAAATGCAGACATAAGATCTCTGGCATTTGATGCAAGAGAGTCAAGATCTTTTGCACTGCGGTTCATATTTTCCGCCCTTGAAGACATTTCAGAAACAACATTATCAACATCTGAAATATCCCTTGATATTTCAGATGCAACCTCGGAACTGCGGGCAACATTTTCATTTACTTCGGAAATTCCGATTGAAGCCTGTTCTATATTTGTTGCAACTTCGGCAGCAGTTTCAGACTGCTGCTCAATTGATAAAACTATATCGTTTACTATTTTATCAACATCAGTAATTACCCTGGAAATATTGCGAACCTCATCAACTGTTTCATCTGTAGAATTCTGAATTCCGACAATTTTTTGATGTATTGTCATTGTAGACTGTGAAGTCTGAGATGACAGTTTTTTTATTTCATCAGCCACAACTGCAAAACCTTTGCCTGCCTCACCGGCCCTTGCAGCTTCAATTGTTGCATTTAAAGCAAGCAGATTTGTTTTTTCAGCTATTTCAGTAATAACCTGGGTAACCTCACCTATTTCACTGGCCGCTTCTCCAAGCCTGCTTACTTTTTCCGAAGCTTTATCAACACTTTCGATTGCATTTCCGGAAATTTCTTTTGCCTGATCACAGTTTTTTGCAACATTTGAAATATTAGTCTGCATGTGAACTGCCGCATCAGCAACCGAAGATATATTGGTTGAAGCTTCTTCACTTGCAGCTGCAACTGTATGCATGCTTGTGTCCATTTTTTCTGCAGCTGCTGCTACCATATTCGATTTTTTGTAGAGTCCTGCAGATTCTTCAGCCATCTCATCAGAAGCCCTTGAAACTTCAAAAGAGACTGCGGAAATAATCTCTGTTTCACCTCCTATGGTTTTTATAAGCTCATCAAAATCAGATATAAATTTATCAAAAGAGCCGGCAAGAATACCTATTTCGTCTGTTCTTTTATAATTAAGCCTGAAAGTAAGATCTCTTGTATCTTTGGCAACTAAATTTCCAAGGCTTTGAGAAAGCTGTTTCAGAGGTCTTGAAACTGAAAAAATAAAAAATCTTGCCAGAACCGCGGCTGAAAATAGAAAACATAAAAAGGTGAGAAAAAACACCTGCTTTAAAACTGAAAATGACTGATCAGTATCAATACTTCCTGTACCTGAAGCAAGAGCTTTTACTTCTGAAACATGTATGTGATTAAATGCAAAAGTAAGCAGGACAAATACAAACCCCAGTACAAACATAAGCAGTACTGAAAACTTAAAATTTAAACTCTTTTGATTGTCTAAAGACATTGAATTCTTCCTTTTGTAAAGTTTTCTTGTCATGATAGCCTGAAAATAAGTAAACAACCAGATATATGGAAAAAAGTTCAATTTTTTCCATATTCCAGATTCAGAGATAAATCTGTTTTTAAAAAGATTAACCTTAAAAGAACCGGCCGGAAGCTTGATGGTGTATTAGCACAGAGCAATACCGGGGTAAAGCAGTAACTATCCTGTAATTACTTTACATATATATAGGTTAATAATGCTTTTGTATTAAGATAAAGGAAAGTACCGATTACGTAAATAAAGATCCGTAACCGGTACCCGACTTTATTCTGGGTATGAACAATTACTTTTTTGTAAAAATTAAAAAATATTACCTTTCAACAAGCTCGACTCTTCTGTTTCTTGCTCTGCCCTCTTCAGTTTTGTTTGAGGTAACAGGAGATACAGGTCCTGCACCAAAACCCTTTAATCTTGATTCCTTAACACCGTATTTTGAAACAAGCTCTTTTTTTACTGCTTCAGCTCTGTTTACCGAAAGTTTAATATTTGTTTCAAAAGAACCTGTGTTATCTGTATGTCCGACTATAAAATAATTGTTTTCAGTATTTTTCTTTAAATAAGAAGCTATAGTTTTAATAGCTTTGGACGAATCAGGCTTAAGGCTGTATTTACCTGTATCAAAATAAATATCATAAATTGCAACTCTTCCGTTTGCGGCAATTCCGTCGTTTAGAATATTAAGTGTTACATTATTCATATCCATCGGCTCTGCTTTTACAGTGACAAGAGTATAATAGGTTACATCTTCCACAACTGCAGATGCTGCGCTAATATAATAATCGAAACCGCCTGATGAAATTTTTCCAGTAACATAATCATTAGCATAATTGGGAAGCTGCATGTAGCCGTAATGATTATATCTTGTTTTTCTGCCATTGGTAAAAAGATCTTTCATAAACCAGACCCTTTCGTCTGTATTCTTATCTGTATGGCGATATGCTTCTCTTGAAAAGTGAATAACTTCACCACCCTTTGATGAAATTGCCTTTTCGTAATTTTTCACAATTTCAAAAGATGAAATTCCTTCAGGAGCAGAACAAAATTTTCTTATCATTGTACCATCTATCTCTTTTACAACATCTTTTTCAGCAAGATAGTAATGAGTTTCAAAACCGATCTCATCATCAAAAATAAGCTTACTTCCCTCATAAAGAGATATGATTTCAGGTTCTGAGGCAAACACAGGCTGACAAAAGACAGTTAGTACAAAAATAAGAATACAAAATTTAAATTTTTCCATTTAACTCTCCTGTTTTTAGATAATTAATATTTACAACTAAAAATAAAAAATTAGGTTCAATATACTTTAAGTCTTCGGTTATTTTAACATGAACGCAAAACTTTACTTTTATCTTTCAAACTGGTTTTATTGTCCTGTTAATTACTGAAGTTTACACCTAATACTAAAAATTTTCTATTACAAAGGATCAAAAATTTGGAAATTATGAATAAAATCAGAAATTTCATGGAAAGCAGGATTATTCTTACAGGAGCTGAACTCGATATTTTCACTCTTATTCACAGGGGAATAAAAAACACAAAGGATATTGCAGAAAAAACAAATACTGATGAAAGAGCCCTTACCCGACTTCTTGATGCACTTGTAGTTTGTGAGCTCCTTGAAAAAAACAATTTTTTATACAGCCTTACTCCGGAGAGTAAATATTTGTCTTCAGATCACACGGAATCAGTACTTCCAATGGTTCTTCATATGAATGACATGTGGGATAACTGGACTTATCTTACAGATGCTGTAGCTGCAGGTAAAAACCCGGGAAAAGTTCCATGGTCTGATGATTTTGAAAAAAATGCAGAATCTTTTATAGGAGCCATGCATGTAGCAGGAAAAAAACTCTCTTTAAAAATTGCTGATATGCTTGATGTATCTTCTTACAAAAAACTTCTTGATATAGGCGGGGCTTCAGGTACCTACACAATTGCATTTCTTGAAAAAAATCCTCAGATGAAAAGTATTATATTTGATCTTCCCCAGGTAATCGATATGTCTAAAAAAGGGATTGAAGAAGCCGGGTTAAAAGAAAGAACAGATTTTGCCCGGGGAGACTATAATTCAGATGCACTTCCAAAAGGATGCGATCTGGCACTTTTATCAGCAATAATTCACCAGAACAGCCCTGGTGAAAATCTTGAGCTGTACCGTAAAATTTACAAAGCAATAGAGCCCGGTGGAATGCTTGTAATAAGAGACCATATCATGGACAAAACCAGAACAAATCCCCCTGACGGAGCTGTTTTTGCTCTTAATATGCTTGTTGCGACAAACGGCGGAGATACATATACTTTTGATGAAGTCAGAGATTTACTTGAAACAGCCGGTTTTTCAGATGTATTACTGGTTAATAAGGGTGAAAATATGGATAGTATAGTAACCTGTAAAAAACAGTCTGAAAGTTAAGACGGAGTATTTTTGGAATTTTTAAAATTATTTAATAGAGTTTTAGTTCTTCCTCTGTTAATTTATCAATCAACAAATTTTAAACATTAAACACTAGTGGTTATTAATCATGTTATCATTATTCAGTCGTTTTATCTCTATTCTGCCATTATGGGCAGCACTTGCACTCGGCCGGTTTATCGGTTTTATCTGGTATTATATTATTCCGGTCAGAAAAAAACTTGCTTTTGAAAATATCAAACGCGCTCTTGGAGACGAGCTGTCTGAAAAGGAACAAAAAAAAATAATCCGAAGATTTTTTTCAAACTTTTGTATGTCTCTTATGGAAGTTCTTCGTATTCCGCATATGTCACTAGCTGACAATGAAAAACTTGTAAAAATTGAAGGCTGGGAACATGTGGAGAAAGCCCTTGAACGGGGGAAAGGTGTTATTTTGTTTGCAACCCATATAGATAACGTTGATCTGGCCGGATGTTCAATGGCTATGCGGGGAGCTCCAATCTCGGTTGTAGTAAGAAAAATGGGTAAGTCAGCAGAACAGTTTATCTCCAGTGTCCGTGAAAATACAGGTGTAACCATTATACCTGGTAAAAATTCAAAAAACTATATCAGGGAACTCCTTGCTGAAAATAAAATTGTAACAATAGTTGCTGATCAGCATCTTGCAAAACGCCGCTCAATTGTTTGTAAGTTTTTCGGTCAATGGGCTTCCACAACTCCTGCACCGAGTCGCTTTGCCTTTGAAACCGATGCAGCTATAATACCCGGAGTTTTTAACCGGCAGGGAAAAACCGGGTATCACGTGGCCAGAATCTCTCCTGCTTTTGAACAGGAAACCCCGTATGATGATATGGATATGAATATAAGACATAACACTGAAAGATTAAACCGCATTATTGAGCAATGGATTCGTGAAGCACCTGACCAGTGGTGGTGGGTTCATAAACGCTGGAAAGTTCAGGATGATCCCGAAGGCTGGGATATTCCTCCGGATAATACTGAATCAGATCAGCATAAGTAAAAGGAT
This sequence comes from Thermodesulfobacteriota bacterium, assembly GCA_051744925.1. Classification (GTDB taxonomy): domain Bacteria; phylum Desulfobacterota; class Desulfobacteria; order Desulfobacterales; family JACKCP01; genus JACKCP01. Next base: position 20,802 of record JBNJDM010000015.1, read on the forward strand.
TAGAAAATTTGATCTCCGGAGTCAGAGGTCTTTACCATCTTGTCCTCCGGAGAATAACCAAATGCTGTCTTAACGCACAACAACAGATCCGGTACCATTTTTATTTTTTTTAGCTTCATATAAGGCATTATCAGCCTGTGAGAGAAGAGATTCAAGGCTTTCTCCGTTTTTCACATCTGTCATTCCAAAACTTATACCGGTTTTTATTCTGTTGAGATCTGTCCATTCTGCAAAAATATTCTGAATTCTTCCGGCAACTTTTTTTGCATTTTCAATATCAGTATCAACAAGAAAAAAAACAAATTCATCACCGCCGTATCTTGCCGCTATATCTGTTTTCCTGAGCTGATCTCCAATAATACCGGCAAGATGACAAAGCACCTTGTCTCCAAAGCTATGCCCTGATGTATCATTTACAAGTTTAAAATCATTAAGATCTGCAAACATTAATACCATTGGAATTTTTTGACGCTGATAAAGAGAGAAGAGATATGATGCTCTTTCAAGGAATCCGGTCCTGTTGTAAAGTCCGGTTAAAGGATCTTGTCTTGCCCGACTCTGGTCACTTTCTCTTAAAAATTCGATCCTTTTTAAAAGTACATAACTGTAATAAAGACAAATGCCCGCAAAAATAATAGTAAAAAAAACAGGCAGACAAAAAAAGTCTTTTTCAAAAAATACAAGCTGGCGGACTGTAAGAACCGGGAGCCCCAGCAGTATTATTACAGCAAAATGTTCCAGAAACAATCTAAGCCCGTGCTGCATTCCGTTACCGATTACAGAAGATATAATCAAAAGACCTGACGGAGGAATATAATAAGGATCAATCAGTACAACAATAAATGCCGAAGCTGCATCAAGCATTGCGGCAAACCGGATTCCTGCCCAGCTAACTGTTCTTTTTCGTGAATACAAGTACCATAATATATGAAAAAGAATATAAAGAGATGTAATAATCAGTATAATATTAAAACTTAAAAAAAAGGGCTCAAGTGGCATCAAATAAAAATAGAATAATACACTGACACCTAAAATCATTCTTATAGAAAACTGCGTCCCTGGCATATAAACCGGGGGTTCTGACAAAGCCTTTCCTGCGGGATCAACACAATCATTTTTTTGATCTTCAAAAGAGTTCACACCTAAATCCAATATTAAAAACTTTTTAAAAAGGTTCTGATACAGAAAATATTTAACTAAAGAACTCATCCTGAACACTGTACTTGTTTGTTATTAAACAATAACTATAACGTTTTGATTTAAAAGCTATATGTTCAAAAATATCTTTTATTTATTCTGAAAAACGGCTTAAAATTTACTTTATGCAGACATTAAATCTATTTATCAGTTTTTTTCTCTGTGTAAAACTATTTTTATCGCACACCATTAATTTAAAACACTTTGTGATTAGTTTTTTGAGTTTTATTAGACGTAAGCTTTCAAACCGATTCAAAAATATGATGACGATAAAAAGATAATCCCGGCACATAAATATGCCCGGGATTATTTGTTAAGATTCAGTTTGAAACAGTTACTCCAAATTTTAAAACCTGGTTTTTAAATTATCAGTCAATTTCAATCATTTTAAATTTACTCCATGCATTAACTGAATAATACTCTGCAACAACAGCACTGCCTCCTCCGTTTACTGCACTTACGTATTTTTCTGTATGTGCCTGAAGTGCAACCTTATTTTCATCTTCAAACTTTATCAGTTTAAAATTTTCCCGTGAACCTGCCCTGGGACTTTTTACAACAAGATTCTTTCCATCTGCAGAAACATAATATCCTCCTGAAGACTTAAGCGCAATTTTATCCCCGCCTTTCTGAGGCTCAATAATAAAGATCTGTTCAGGGCCTATTTCACTGGATGTAGCATATAAATTTTCTCCACCACCATTTTTTGCTGTAAGATAATGTCCCTGATAAGTTTTAAAAGCCGCTTTTCTAATTTTATCAGTCTTTTTTGAAACCGGTACAGAAGCATTTCCGCAAAGTAGTATATCCGCAGTTGATGGAACAGATTCATATTTTTCATGAGCTCCGTTTACAGAAATATTTACATGGGTGCAGTTATTATCATTTTTATATTTGTTAAAATAAGAATCTACAGGAAATTCTTTTTCTGAACCTTTATATATTGTTTTCCAGTACCCGCCTTTATACCTGGCATGCAGAGTTATATATTTATAAGTTCCGGAAACAGGATTTATTTTAAGAGTTTGGCCTGATTTGAGCTTTTCAATGGGAACTGCTGCGTAATTTCCACCTTTTTTCTTGGTTTTGTTATCTCCTGTTCCTGTGGTATAAACCGCTCCCAGTTTCCTGCATCCGCTTTTTTCTGAAGTATCTGATGGCGGAGAAGAAATTTCGCATACTTTTATCTGAGCTATACATGCAACAGGTTCGTATTTTTCATGAGCTCCGTTTACAGAAATGTTTATATGGGTAGAGTTATTATCTTTTTTATAATTTTTAAAATACGAATCAACAGGAAACTCTGTTTTTGAACCTTTATATATTGTACGCCAGCTCCCGTCTTTATAGCGGGCATGGAGAGTTATATACTTATAAGTCCCTGAAACAGGAACTATTTTTAATACCTGTCCAGACTCAAGAGATTTGAGAGGAACAGCAGCGTAGTTACCGCCTCTTTTTTTAGTGCGGTTGTCTCCTGATCCGTCATTATAAACTGAAGCTGAAAGACTGCATTTTTCAAGATCCATGCTTTCCCGGGCTGATGCCCCGCCGGGAATCACTAATAATAATGCCAAAAGTAAAATAAGTTTTTTCTTCATATCTTGTTCCCCTTTAATATTATTAAATACTTCATTTCCTGTCCCAAATAATCAGCTTCAAATTGCAAAAATCATTTAAACCTGCAGCACGGCAAACAAAACAGTTTACTTTATTTCAAATATTATGCTTATCACTCCCCTATGTCTTCGTTCCAGAGCTCAGGATTTTTTTCTATAAAATCTTTCATTAGAGCAACACATGCTTCATCATTTAACACTTCTACCCCAACTCCTCTCGACCTGAGGTAATCTTCTGCTCCGGTAAAGTTTATATTTTCTCCGATAACTATTTTTGGAATTTTGTACAAAAGTGCTGCACCGCTGCACATGTCACATGGAGAAAGGGTTGTATATAAAACAGAGTTTTTATAATCTGATGCAGAAAGTCTTCCTGCATTTTCAAGACAATCTGTTTCTCCATGAAGCACTGCACTTTTTTTCTGAACCCTCTGGTTATGTCCACGTCCTTTTATTTCTCCGTTTACAACCAATACTGCTCCTATTGGAATTCCGCCTTCTTTAAGTCCTTTTTCCGCTTGTTCAAAAGCAGCTTTCATATATTTATCCATTATATTCTCCGTGAGAAAGATCATTAATTATCTTTAATTTCAGTAACAGGAAGGTTTTCTGTACCTGCATAAAAAACTATAATTTCAGCAGGCACATTTCCTGGATTTTCTCCGTAATGCCAGGTATTAACTACTTCTACAATTGCTTCGCCCTCTTTAAGATGAAGTTTTTCTCCTTTTTTTGTATGAATAATAAGTTCTCCTTTTAATAATACGCCTGCATTTATTACAGGATGTTTGTGAAGGGGAAGTTCAGCTTTTGCCGGAATTGTAATTTTTAAAATCTTTATTCTGGGGTCTTTGTTTTTATATGAAGGAAGTTTTTGGCCATTCCAGCTTGAACCTGTATCAGCAAGAATTTCTGATTTTACTTTTTCTGAATCTGCAGAAAATAGAAAGGAGGGAAATACAAAAATAACAATAAATAAAATAACAAATAACTTTTTCATTTTCACCTTTTTCTTCAGCGTGTTAAAAAATAAAAATTATCACATTAATATTTAAAAAAACAGACAGAAAAAGCTTTAAAAAAGGATAAAATAAATTGGAACCAATAGGAATAATACATTCACCTTTTGAAAATATTGAAAATATGCCGATACAGCCTAAGGGAGCAAAAAATACAAAGGGTAGAATTCGTCTTGATAAAAAATATCAGGAAGGACTTAAAGATCTTGAAGGATTCAGTCATATTTATCTGATATATCATTTTCATAAGGCTGATAAAGTAAGCCTGAGCGTTAAGCCTTTTATGGATGATGAATACAGAGGTGTGTTTGCCACAAGATCGCCTTTAAGACCGAACCATATAGGAATATCAATTGTAAAACTAAAAAATATAAAAGACTGTGTAATTGAAGTTGATGGTATAGACGTACTTGATAATACTCCACTTCTTGATATAAAGCCTTATATTGAAAATTTCGATTCTGTTGAAAACAGCAAATCCGGATGGATGACTGCAGATGCTGAAGAAGTAGCTGAAAAACGATCAGACAGCAGGTTTAAATAAAAAATCCTTCTGAATAAACTCAGAAGGATTTTTCTATTTTCAGATTTATCCGGCTACATCGATTCCCAGATCGCAGCCGAGATGCTCATCTTTGTTTTCGCACCTGAAATTTTGCTCTCTTACATCTGCATGACCATTTTCAAGTTCTTCTTTAGTTTCAGTGAAATCTTCTGTTTTAATTCTGTTATCAGCCATGATTTACCTCTTTATATATCTGAGTTGTTATGTTTTATCTTATCTTTAATTAAAAGATATGAATAGATATGTAAAAGTCAAGTAGATCTGCAAAACTTTTTTTTAAGATTCCACAACTAATAGTTATTTTTTCTATAAATTTTGATCTTTAAAACCTTCTCTTATAACTTTGTACGCGCCTGTTTCAGTATTTAAATCATAAATATTAAAATTTGTTCTAATATCAAAACCTTCATAATGAACAGCAAGATTTAATGAAGCAGAGCCTGTTTCTCCGCTTTTTATTCTGTGAAAAACATTGGGCGGCCAGACAAGCATTGCACCGCCTTCATGAATAATTTCTCCGTTTTTTTCTATAAAATCAGGAGTTACTGTAAAATTTTCCACCCTGCCGTGTTCTGCAGAATAAATATCGACATTTCTTTCTCCGAAAAATACCATGAGATTGTCTGCCTGATGAGTATGCATATACCACGGGCGCTCTACTCCGGAGATACTGCCGGGAGAGACGGCACTCTGTTTATGAATAACCCTGTCCATGGAATCTATTTGCGGAATTGCATCCTTTGGAAGAATATCGAATGTTACACCACTTGTTTTTCTGAAAGGCTCCAGCTTTATTATCTTATAAAGACCTTTTACCTCATCAATAATCTTATTCATACCTAAACCTCATTAATAATGACCGTTTTCTTCTTTGCTCAGTTTGTGACTGAAAAGCCTGTAAGCGTAGCACTGATATACAAAAATAAGAGTAACAAAAATCGCTACAATTCCAAATTTTTTTGTTCAGTGCAGATCAGGTAAAACTTTTAACAACAGAAATAATTCTAAAATTTAAATTTTGATTATACCACAAATATGAGCAAAAAATCGGTTTTTGTTAACAAATTTTATTAATTTTTCACAGTTGAATGGTTAAAATGGTAAAAACTGATTGGATTTATCTTGGGAAAAAAATTTCTTCAGTTTAAGTCAGATTAAAAGGTTGGGTAAAGTATTTAGATGTAATATTAGAATGCTAGACTCAACATTTTAATTCAGGTTAGTCTCATATAAAAAAATCCTTCTGATTTTATTCAGAAGGATTTTATATATTATTAATTTATCCTGCTACATCGATTCCCGGATCACAGCCGAGATGCTCATCTTTGTTTTCGCACCTGAAATTTTGCTCTCTTACATCTACATGACCAGTTTCAAGTTCTTGTTTAGTTTCTACATAATCTTCTTTTTTTATATTCTTATTATCAGCCATGATTAACCTCTTTATATATTAAGTTATTTGTTTTCTTTCTTAATTAAAAGATAGAGATAGAAAAACAGAAGTCAAGTAGATGTATCAAACTTTTTTTATTTTTTCTGCTCTGGAAATTCTTTGTTTTTTATTATAAAGAACAATTCAGGGATTTTAAGTAATCTTTTACAGCGGTTATAAAACTAATCAATTATTATTAAATAAAGAAAGTTTATGAATTTCAACAAAGATAATTTTTTTATACTTCTTGAAAAACTTGCAAAAACACCCGGAGAAAGCCTGAATGAATCGAAAAGAGTTGAAGTAATTAAAAACTTTTTAACAAAAAACAGTATCTCCTTTAAAACAGATTCAGCTCAAAACATTATAATCCATGTAAATCCGGGTGAAAAAGAAAAAACAGTAATTTTTGATGCTCATACAGATGTTGCAGGCAAAGGCTATACAGATAATTTAACAATAAATGACAAAATAACCAGGGGCCGGGGCTGTGCAGACGATTTATGCGCAGTAGCAATGCTTATGCTTGCTGCACAGGAACTTAAAAACCATAAACTTAAAAAACCGTTTACTATACTTCTTTCCACAGGAGAAGAAGGAAAAGGAAATTTAAAAGGTATAAAAACCTTTATCAAGGATTTTAAAGCCATACCTGAAAAATTTATATCTTTTGATCTTTCTTATAACCTGGTTTCTGTTTCAGGACTTGGATCCAAAAGATTCAGCGCAGAAATTTTTACTAAGGGCGGCCACAGTTATGAGAACAGAGAAAATCCAAATGCTGTTGAAATAATGTGTGAACTTTTATTTAAGGTTAAAGAACAGCTTAAATTAGCTGAGTTTAAAAACCTGCCTTCATTTAATGCAGGGAAAATATCAGGAGGCAGCGAGATAAATCTTATAGCTGACTATGCTTATTCATGCTTTGAATTCAGATCTGTAAATCCTGATGATCTTTTAAAAACAGAAAAAATCCTTAACAAAACAGCAGATAATCTTAAAAATAAAGATATAAAAATTTCAATTAAAGATTACGGTTCAAGACCAGCTGCTGAAGAAAAATCAGGCACAGAAATTTTAAATAAAATCCTTCCTTTATTCCAAAGAAACAGTATTGCCCCTGAAATAAAACCGATGAGCACAAATATAAACGCAGCACTTGCCGCCGGTTGGCCTTCTTTATGCACAGGACTTTGCGACTGCGGCAATTTCCATACTGAAAATGAATACATTATAAATGATTCACTTGAAAAAGGATGGGATCTTCTTGTTGGACTTATAAAAGAGTTTGGTATAGTTTAAAAGTTTATGAAACATACAGATCTTAATAAAACCGACACAATTCTTCTGGTAACAGATGTTCAGTTAAAACTTTTTAACTCCATGTACTGCAATGAAGAATTAAAAAACAATCTTGTAAAACTTGTAAAAGCTTTTAAAATACTGCATTTTCCTGTTGTTTTCCTTGAACAGAACCCGAAAGGTCTTGGAAGAACAATAAAAGAGCTTGCAGATATAGACAAAAGCAGTAAAATATTTGAAAAAATGAGCTTCGGAGTCAAAGGACTTGATCTTTTTTTTGAATACTTAAAGGATAAAAGCATAAAAAATATTTTTTTATGCGGAATTGAAGCCCATGTCTGTGTAATGCAGACAGGAAGAGATCTTATCCGCAGCGGATACAATGTACATCTGATAACAGATGCTGTTTCTTCAAGAAAAAAACATGACCTTGATACAGGTACTGAAAGACTGAAACAGGAAAAAGCTGTTGTTTCTTCAACTGAAACAGCAATTTTTGAAATTTTGAAAAGATGCGACAAAAAAGAATTTAAACAGATTTTAGAATTGGTTAAGTAAAATGAAATTATTTTTAAGAAGTTTGAAGAAAAATATTTACCTTTTTTTTAAAGACCCCATAGGTAAACTCGATATCCAGCCAGAGCTGAAAAAAGCTCTTTATGATCTTAATTTTAAGAAACTCACCCCCATCCAGAAACAATCAATGCCAAAAGGGGTTCAGTCAAGGGACATAATAGGCCAGGCACAGACAGGAACAGGAAAAACTGCTGCATACCTGACTATTTTGTACTCAAACCTTTTAAAAAAGAAAAAAGACCATAAAAGCTCAAGAGCTCTTATACTTGCTCCCACAAGAGAGCTTGCAGTTCAGATTTTCAAGGAAGCTGAAAAAATCGGGGTTCATACAGATATCCGCTCTATATGCATTTACGGCGGAGAAAATATGAACATACAAAGGGATGAACTTAAAAAAAATCCTGAAATTGTTATAGCAACTCCGGGAAGACTCCTTGGTTTTATGGAAGAAAAAAAGATCAGGCTTGATAAGGCTGAAGTCTTTGTCATAGATGAAGCAGACAGAATGCTTGACATGGGTTTCATGCCTGATGTCAGAAAAATAGAATCAAAACTTCCTTCAAAGGAACACAGACAAACACTGTTTTTCAGCGCAACTCTGCCGGAACAGGTTACACAGCTTGCCTATGAATGGACAAAAAATCCCAAAGAAATAAGAATAGATCCTGAAAATATTACATCTGAAAATATTGTTCAGAAAACCTATCTTGTTACTTCAGAAGAAAAATTTCCTCTTTTAGTAAATTTCATCAAAAAGAAAAAAGCCAAGAACACAATTATATTCACAAATCAAAAATATGTTGCTAAGGATATATACGACAAGCTCAGAAGGTACAATATAGAATGCCGTCTTTTAACAGGAGATATCCCGCAAAACAAAAGGCTTAAAGCACTTGAAGATTTTCAGAAAGGAAGAGTGGGACTTCTTATAGCTACTGATGTTGCTGCAAGAGGGATTCACATAGACAATGTAAGCCATGTAATAAACTACAATATGCCGAACAAAGCTGAAAACTACGTTCACAGAATCGGAAGAACAGGAAGAGCCGGGGAAAAAGGGAAATCTATAAGTTTTGCATGCCAGGAAGATTCATTTTATATCCCTGCAATAGAAGAATTTACAGAAGCAAAATTCGAATGTGTTTATCCACCAGAAGAATGGCTTATACTTCCACCTGCACCTAGTCCTGCGCAGCAGTCAGCAAAAAAGACAATGGATAAACCAAAGATTAATAAATCAAACCCGAAAACAAATAATACAAAACCTAAAAAAGCTGTAAATTCAAAGGCTAAAAACTCTGTAAAACCGGAAATTAAAAAAACTCCAACAGTAAACGACTCAAGAAAAGCGGCTAAAACAGTTTATAAAAACGGTAAAATATTCAGGGTAGAACAATAAATTCGGGATTAATAATGGAAAAAGCTCTGCTGTTAAGCAACTCAGCAACTAAGGGATCTTCTTATCTTCAGTGGTGCAGTAAAATAATAAGGGATTTTTTTAAAAACAAAAAAAATATAATATTTATACCTTATGCTGCAGTTACATTTTCATATGATGAATATGAAAAAAAAGTGATAAAAGCTCTTAATTTCAAAAACAATGAATTAAAATCTATACACAATTTTTCTGATAAAATAAAAGCACTTAATGAATGCGATGCTGTACTTACAGGGGGAGGTAACACTTTTGCCCTGAAGTACAGACTTGAACAGGAAAAAATTTTTAATACTTTAAAATCTGTTATTAAAAAAGAAAATGTACTCTATTGCGGATGGAGTGCAGGTGCAAATATTGCAGGACTTTCAATAAAAACAACAAATGATATGCCGATAATAGAACCTAAAAGTTTTGAAGGTCTTAAAGCTGCAAATTTTCAGATTAACCCTCACTATACCGACCAAACCATTGAAAATCACAACGGCGAATCAAGGGATGAGAGACTTCTTGAGTTTTCCTGTCTTAATCCTGATGTATGCTGTGCAGCAATTCCTGAAGGAGGCGGACTTACTGTAGAAGATAATCCTGGTAAATTTTTATATTTCGGCAAAACTCCCGGAAAAATCTTTTACAGAAAAAAAATGGTTCTTAAAATGCAAAACGGTGACCGGTTAAATTTTAATGAATATCCTTTTATATGACAAAAAAGACCTTAGTAAAGATTTTATACTTGAAGTAAAAGATGAAAAAGCTGAGCATATTATTAAGGTGCTTAAACTCCAAAAAGGGGATTTTCTTAAAACCGGAGAAAAAAACGGCTTCCTTGGGAAAGCAAAAATCCTTGATATAAAAAACAATAAAGTCTTTATTAAGCCAAAGCCTTTGCATAATCCTCCACAACCTCTTAAGCTCACACTTATTACAGGACTTCCAAGACCTAAAGTTGCAAGAAGAATTATATACACTGCTGCAATGCTGGGGGTTAAAAACATACATTTTATTAATTGTTATAAAACTGAAAAAAGCTACTGGCAAAGCCCTTATTTGAATGAATCAGAAATAAACAGACAGATAACAAACGCTCTTGAACAAAGTGGAGACACTGTTTTTCCAAATGTATACAAACATACAAGATTCAGGCCTTTTGCAGAAGATCTCCTGCCTGATATTATAGGCCACAGTAATGGATATCTTCTTGATCCTTATTCAAAATCGGGCTTCCCCGAAACCTGCATGGAAAATCAATCCGTTGTTTTAACAGGAACTGAAGGCGGATTTACAGATTATGAAAATAAAAAAATCATTGATGCAGGAGCAAAACCCTATAGTTTCGGACAACGTATATTAAGGGTAGAAACCGCAGTAACTGCTGTTGTATCCAGATTTATCAGCTGATTATAAGACCTTTTGTTTTTAAAATTTCCCAAAACAAACGCCTTCAGAAAAAATGATCTTTCAGCCTGAGCTTGAAAATCGTTTAATTTAGTTTATAGTTTTAATAGATAATCTTTAAAATTTACCTGCCTGAAACAATGTTCAAAAATAAGGAGCATCAAATGAGTTACATCAAGATTCGTTTTGGAAATCCGGCAGACCATCCAGGCTGCAAATATCAGATGTTTCAGTCAATGAACCCTCTGTTTTCCATTGAAGACTCATGGAAACCCCAGATGGACATTTACGAAACCGATGAAGAAATTATAGTTACTGCTGAGATTTCGGGAGTTTCAAAAGAAGACCTGGAAATCGAAATAGATGAAAAAGCTGCGAGAATAAGCGGAACAAGAAAACCTTCGCTTCCGGGCAAAGAAGCTAAATACAGGCTGGCTGAAATTCAGTACGGTAAATTCGACAGAATAATATTTCTTCCGTCTCCCATTGATACTGATCAGCTGTCTGCTTCATATCAAAACGGATTCCTTACTTTAAAAATGGGTAAAATAAAACTTAACAAATTTCATACAATTGAGATTGAAGATGAAAAATAAGTTATTATAGTAATAAAACGTATTTAAATCTGAAACTGAATATTTCATGCTTTTTAAAAATAAAAACCTTCGGATTTCTTGATTTTGCTGAAAATAAGGCAAATTTCAAACTACCCGAATCAGGTTGAATTTATCTGACTGGAAATCATTCTAACCCTTGGAGGTAAAACATGCAGGAACAACAGCCATCGCTTGAACTCAGCCAGCAGGATCTTCCGTCAAGAATTCCTATTATGCCGCTTATAGATGTTACATTATTTCCTAAGATGGTACTCCCCCTTGTTGTAAAACACGACCAGGGTAAAAAACTTATAGATGATGCCATGGCATCAGACAGAATAGTCGGATTTACTGTTTCTAAAAAAGGAAAAGATGAAGAAAATCCTGCTGCTGAAGATCTTTATGAAATAGGCTGCGGTGCGGTTATACTTAAAATGGCAAAAGCCGATGAAAACCGTGTACAGCTACTTGTACAGGGAGTTAAAAGATTCAGGCTTAAAAATATAATTCAGGAAGAGCCTTATATAACCGCAGAGATTGAACAGATTGAAGAGCCTGCTGAAACAGACAAAGAGATTGAAGCGATAAGTAAAAATCTTCTTGACCTTTATCAAAGTATTATTGAACTTTCCCCCGGGCTTCCCCAGGAAATGGTTCAGCTTGCAAAAACCATTGAAGAGCCTGCTGTTCTGGCAGACATGGTTGCGTCGACAATTAATGCAACACCAGAAGAAAAACAGGGTGTTCTTGAAATTATTGATCTTAAAAAAAGATTAAAGGAAGTAACAAGACTTGTAAATTATCAGCTGGAAATTCTCCAGATCGGTTCCAAGATTCAGTCCCAGATCAAAGAGGACATGAACCAGAAACAAAAGGAATATTATCTTCGCCAGCAGATGAAAGCTATTCAGCAGGAGCTTGGCGAAACCGACGATACCAATCTTGAAGTTGAAGAATACCGTGAAAAAATTGAAAAGTCGGATATGCCTGAAGAAGCAAAGAATGAAGCTGAAAGAGAGCTGAAAAGACTATCAAGAATGCACCCTTCTTCTTCAGAATATACTGTTGCTTCAACATATCTTGACTGGGTTACATCTTTACCGTGGAATGAATCAACCAAAGATAATCTCGATATAAAAGCTGCAAGAAAGATTCTTGATGACGACCATTTCGGGCTTGAAAAACCGAAAAAAAGAATAATTGAATATCTCGCAGTAAGAAAACTAAAGCCTGACTCAAAAGGGCCGATTCTTTGCTTTGCAGGTCCTCCGGGAACAGGAAAAACATCCCTTGGAAGATCTATTGCCAATGCCCTTGGAAGAGAATTTGTAAGAATAGCTCTCGGCGGAATAAGAGATGAAGCTGAAATAAGAGGTCACAGAAGAACATATGTAGGTGCTCTTCCCGGACGAGTTATTCAGGGAATAAGAAGGGCAGAAAAAAACAACCCTGTATTTATACTTGATGAAGTAGACAAGCTTGGAAACGATTTCAGGGGGGATCCTTCATCAGCCCTTCTTGAAGTTCTTGATCCTGAGCAGAACAATACATTTGTAGACCACTACCTTGATGTTCCGTTTGATCTTTCCGGAGTTATGTTTATAACCACTGCAAATGTGGTTCATACAATTCCTCCGGCACTTAAAGACAGAATGGAGATAATTGAACTAACAGGCTATACAGAAGATGAAAAAATAAAAATAGCCAACAAATACCTTATTCCGAGACAAAGAGATGCACACGGGCTTAATTCAAAGCAGATAAGATTCACAAACGGAGCTATTAAGCACATAATAAGCGACTACACAAGGGAAGCAGGACTTCGTAATCTTGAAAGAGAGATCGCATCCGTTATAAGAGGGGTTGCAAGTGAAATAGCACAGGAAGAGGCTGAAAGCGTTAATGTTCAGGTTAATACCCTGTCCAAATACCTCGGACCGGCAAAAATAACACCTGAATCAAAACCGAGCGTTGATTCTCCCGGGGTTGCCCTTGGACTTGCATGGACTCCTGCAGGAGGTGATGTATTATATGTTGAAGCCGCTGCAATGGAAGGGAAAAAAGGTCTTACACTTACCGGCCAGATGGGTGATGTAATGAAGGAATCTGTTAATGCAGCTCTGAGCTTTATAAGATCAAACCAGAAAAAGCTTAATATTCCTGAAAACTTTTTTGAATCCCACGAACTCCATATTCATGTACCTGCAGGCGCAATACCCAAAGACGGCCCTTCTGCCGGTGTAACAATGCTTGCTGCAATAGCGTCTCTTGCTCTTAACAAAAAAATCAATAAAGAGCTTGCCATGACAGGAGAAATAACTCTGAGAGGTGAAGTTCTTCCGGTTGGAGGAATAAAGGAAAAAGTACTTGCAGCTCACAGAATAGGTATAAGAACTGTTATACTTCCAAAAGATAATGAAAAGGATATAGTAGATATACCTAAAAAAGTGCAAAAAGAAATGAAGTTCCATTTTGTAAGAAAAATGATGGATGTTGTTAAAATAGCACTTGAGTAATAAATCCTGAATTCAGCGTTTTTTTAATATTAAACGCTTGATTCAGACAAAATTTAGTTAATAAGTTTATAACCTGAACTGAGGATTTAATTTTTAAAATAACTGAAATTCCTCAGTTCAGGATTTTATTTGCCTTTCTTTTTCTTAAAACACACGAAATTTTTATTCACCTGAAAATTAATTTTTTGATCTGGATCAAATACAGTTTATGATAAGTATGCATTAATGATCCAGGCCTGAATCAGGCGTTCCATATTTTAAGTATAAAAGGTTTAAAAAATGAAGAAAATAATAACTGCTATTATAATTGCAGCAATAATTGCCTCCGGAATTGTAATTGTAAAAAAAAGAAAAGAGGTTTTAAACTCTTTTGAATCTTCTCAGCAGCAAGAAATCTTTGTAGATTATACTAAAACAGAAAAAGAAAATCTTGATTTAAAATATGAAACAACAGGTGAAATAAAAGCTGATGAAATAATAAATATTACAGCAAGAACAGAAGGAAAACTCGAATTTATTCAAAAAGAA
>JBNJDM010000016.1:0-34163 GCA_051744925.1 Thermodesulfobacteriota bacterium
AAACTCCCTTTTGTTGTTATAGAACAAAATGAAGATTTTATTGATGCTTTGGACTCAAAAAAAATTTTAAATATTCAGGGAGATGCAACTGATGAAGAAGTACTTGAAAAAGCACAACTGAAACAGGCCAAAAGTCTTATTGCAGCTCTTGGTACAGATACCCAGAATGTGTTTCTTATTTTAACTGCAAGACAATTAAATCCAGATATTTTCATAATCGGAAGATGCAGTTATGAGTCGGCAAAAAAGAAACTGTATGCTGCGGGAGCAGATATTGTTGAATCTCCCTATGAAATAGGAGCTGCAAGAATGGCAATGCGTATTGAAAGACCCAATGTCACAGATTTTCTTGACTCAGCACTTACTGTGGACAATAAAAATATCGAGATAGAAGAAATACCTGTTGAAAATGGCTCTTACCTGCAGGGTTTATCTCTTAAAGAATCCAATATAAGACAAGACTATAATCTCATGGTAATATCAATAAGAAAACATACAGGTGAAACAGTATTCAACCCCCCTTTTGACGCTGTAATTGAGGCGGGTGATACACTTATATTAATTGGTGAAGATATAGTTCTTGACAGCTTCAGAAAAAAAATTCTTTCAGAAATTTAGACTGAAGCAAGTTTTCAAACAGATACTGTCGAAAAAAGATACCGGATCGACTTAATTAAAAGCCGAATTCCGGTACAAAACCAGGTAATAATTAATAAGCCGGTATCAGATCTTATAAATAACCCTTTCATCAGTTATTATAATATCGACGTATTTCTTTTTTGATTCCATTGGAATCTGGGAAACTATCTGTTCTTCAAATCCAAGAGCAATCTTTCTTGTTGTCACCGGAAGTTTAGATATAAGCCTGTCAAAAGCTCCGTTATCTGAAGCTATCCTACCCCCTTTTTCATCAAATGCCATACCGGGTACAACTGCAATATCTATATACTCATCAGGTATTTGTCTGCATTTGGAAATATCAGGAAGCATCATCCCTGAGTCGGACTTAACAAGATGCTGCTTTAAATTATCCACCTTATAAAACTTTATATCATCTTTTTTTTCACCGAAATAAGGAAATGTTATAACTTTGCCGCTACTAACAGCATCTGCAAATATCTTTTCGATTCCCAATTCCAGCTCATCAGCAGGATAGTAAAGCATGGCAATTTTTGATTCCATAAAATTAGCAAACCCAAAAAGTCTTTTTATAAGATTTTCTTTTTTTTTATTCAGCTCTTGATCAGACAAAGAAAAAACAGTATCTTTAACCTGTTCAGCCATACGTCGTCTTTTCTCTTTATTGTCTTCAGCAGGCATATAGTCCCTCCAATTAGTTGTTTTACCCTGTGAATAAGGATTGACGGTTCTTTTAGCTCATGATAGCTATATGTTTACAAAATCTTTTATTAAAATACTATATAATATAGGTATACCAATGCTTGAAATCAAGTTTATAAGAAAAAATTTATCACTTGTAAAAGAATCTCTTGAAAAAAGAGGAGAAGATACTTCAGTTTTAGATGATTTTGAAGAAAATGATTCTGTAAGAAAAAAGCTGATATCTGAAATAGAAGAATTAAGAAGTAAAAGGAATTCAGTTTCTGAACTTATAGCTTCTAAAAAAAAGAATAAAGAAGATGCATCAGATATGATTGATGAAATGAAAAAAACATCTGATAAAATCAAACTGATGGAAAAAGATCTTAAAGAGGCTGAAGAAAAAATTGCAGAAGCTGTTATAAGTATTCCAAACATTCCTCATCCGTCTGTTCCCAAGGGAAAAGACGACAGTGAAAATGTTTTTTTTCGCAAAGAGGGTTCTGTTACTGAATTTGATTTTGAACCTCTTCCCCACTGGGAAATCGGAGAAAAGCTTAAAATATTTAATTTTGAAAAGGCTTCTGAAATTACAGGCTCAAGATTTCCTCTCTATACAGGAGCAGGAGCAAGACTTGAAAGAGCACTTACAAATTTTATGCTTGATCTTCACACAGAAGAACACGGATATACAGAAACCCTGCCTCCTTTTATAGTGAACAGAAACTCACTTACAGGAACAGGCCAGCTCCCTAAATTTGAAGATGATCTTTTTAAAATCGACGGGCTTGATTATTTTCTTATTCCTACTGCAGAAGTACCTCTTACAAATATTTTTAAAAATGAGATACTTTCAGAAGATATTTTTCCTGTTTATTTCACAGCATTTACCCCGTGCTTCAGAAAAGAAGCAGGATCATACGGAAAAGATACAAGAGGACTTATAAGACAGCATCAGTTCAATAAAGTAGAGCTTGTTAAATTCAGTCTGCCTGAAAATTCATATGATGAACTTGAAAAACTTCTTAATGATGCGGAAAAAGTTCTTAAACTTCTTGAGCTTCCCTATCAGATAGTTAATTTATGCTCCGGGGATCTCGGATTTTCCGCAGCAAAAACTTTTGATATAGAAGTCTGGATGCCTGCACAGAAAAAGTACAGAGAAATATCATCATGCAGCAATTTTGAAGATTTCCAGGCAAGAAGAGCAAATATAAGATTTAAAAGAAAAAATGCAAAAGGGACTTTTTTCCCTCACACATTAAACGGTTCTGGTCTTGCTGTTGGAAGAACAGTTGCGGCAATACTTGAAAATTACCAGGATAAAGACGGCAATATTACAATACCTGAGAAACTCCGTCCCTACATGAACAATATGGAGACAATTAAAATTGAACAATGATTATTTCCCATCAGACATAAAAGATTATATATACCCGGTTCCGGACGGCGACATGTACTACAAATGCCTTGGATGCGGGAAAAAACATCCCATTGAAGAGCTTTTGTATATCTGCCCTGACTGCAGAAGCGTACTTCTTCTTAAAGACAGAAATTTTAAAAATCTTAAAAAGATATCCGGTGAAAAATGGAGAAAGATTCTTGATTTCAGAAGACTTGTAAAAGACCCGCATCTTTCCGGAATATACAGATATCATGAGTTTATAGGCTCTGTAATCCCTGCTGATTCAGTTTTATATCTTGGTGAAGGTCATACACCCATGATAGAGGCTAATGCCAATCTTCAGGAATATGCAGGTTTAAGATTTTTTTATAAAAATGACGGACAAAACCCCAGTGCCTCTTTCAAAGACAGGGGAATGGCTTCTGCTCTTTCATATATTAATTTTCTGATTAATTCAGGCCGCGCTGAAAACATTCTTGCTGTATGTGCATCCACAGGAGATACCAGTGCTGCTGCTGCACTTTACGCTTCATATCTTTATCCCAAAATTAAGTCTGCTGTGTTGCTTCCACAGGGTAAAGTTACTCCTCAGCAGCTGTCACAGCCCCTTGGAAACGGTGCACAGGTTTTTGAAATACCTGGTGTATTTGACGACTGTATGAAAGTTGTTGAATATTTATCTGAAAATTACAAAGTAGCTTTATTAAACTCTAAAAATGCCTGGAGAATTCTTGGTCAGGAGTCTTTTTCCTTTGAGATTGCACAGGATTTTGATTTTGACATGAAAAATAAAGCTGTATTTGTTCCCATAGGTAATGCAGGAAACATTACTGCTGTTTTAAACGGATTTATGAAATTCTTTGAACTCGGAATAATTGAAGAACTTCCTCAGATTTTCGGAGTTCAGTCTGACCATGCAAATCCTGTATACAAATATTATCTTGAAAAGGACCCGGAAAAAAGAAAATTTTCACCCATGATGGTTCAGGCAAGCGTCGCCCAGGCTGCAATGATAGGAAATCCTGTGTCGATGCCAAGGGTTGTTCACCTTGTTGATGAGTATAATAAGCTTTCTGGTAAAGCAAATGTCGATTTTATTTCTGTTTCAGAACAGGAGATTATTGATAACCAGCTGATTGCCAACAGAAACGGCCATATAGCATGTACACACGGTGGTGAAACCCTTGCAGGTTTAAGAAAAGCTGTTTTGGAAAAAAGAATTGATAAAAATACTACAGCTGTTATCGATTCAACTGCGCATGCACTTAAATTTTCGGGATTTCAGGATATGTACTTCAACAGATCTATTCCAGATGAATATGAAATTATTCCAAAAGAATCTCTTATTAATCTCCCCTCACTTATAGAAGCTGAACATATTAAAAGTTTTCCTGCTTCAGGCAAACTTTTAAGTGATGATGATATGAACGATTTTATATGTAAAACCGGCAGGAAAATTGCTGAAAAACTCAACCTCTAAAATGAAAATAATTTTAGTTTGCAGTGCATTTTTACTTTTTTTTTGTTCCCAGGGGTACACTGCTATTTTGTACAAGGAATATTTTGTGTTTCCTGTGGACAAAGAAAAGTATCTTTGTACAAGCCACACAGTACAGGAAAATGAGTATATATATAAAATTCTCAGAAATCGCGGCAGCAATTCAGCTGATAAAATATCTGCACTGAAAAAGATCAATTCTCACCTTAACAATCCTGACAGAATAGAACCCGGAGAAACCGTTTTTATTCCTTTAAAAAAAGTAAATCCTGATGAATTTGATATAAATGATTCAGGAAGAATCCTTGTACCTTTTATTACAAAAAAATCTGTAAAAGACCTTCTTGCTGAAGATTCACAAAATTACAATGTGCAGCCGGGTGATACTGTATCAGAACTTTTATCTGAGAAAATGCATTCAGACTGGGGAACAGAAAAATATCAAAAGGCTGTTAAACTTTTTAAATACTTAAATCCCCGGATTGATGATATTAATAAATTATCAAAAGGACAAATGATAAATCTTCCGAAACCTGATGTAGTAAACAGGGAATGGTATCCCTCTTTATTTACTCCTGAAGTGGAAAAAGAACTTACCTCATCTGCCCTAAAGGAAAATAATAAAATAAGCATACCTTTGAAAAAAAAAGAAAAAAAAACAAAAAAGAAAAAAAATATACTTGATCTGATTTCCAATAGTTTAAACGGTAAAGCCGAAACAACAGGAAAGCTTTATATACCATATAATGATACTATGCTTATTCTTAATCTGAAAAAAACCCCTTTTATAAGATCTGAAAACTTTCCAAGAATTTTCTTTTTTGAAAGAAACGATCTTAACAAAAAAGATCGTGAGATTATAAAAAAGTTTTATGATAAAGCTGTTTTTTTCAATCTCAGCAATAAGGTTAAAAATAAAAACCAGGAACTTAAAACTAAAACCGTAAATCGATTATACGGTTTGAAATCAGAAATCATTTATGAGAATAAAATAGCTTCTACTTCAGATTCCAGTGAAGCTTTTGAAATATTTACAACGGATGATTATTATAATGCACCTTATAATTTTCTTAATTATTTTACTAAAAAAAACAATATTATCCTTCCTTGTTCTAACAAAACAAAATCTGATAAAAATTTTACTTCACTTGACAATAATAACCGGAAATTATTTGTAAAAGAGCTTCTTGAAATACTTGAGTGTAAATATAATGAAAACACTGAAATATCTTTTCCATACAATGATGTTCAGGTAAAAGCTTATACAAATATTGCTAAAAATCCACAGGACAAATTTCTGATAATAGATTTTGAAGAATTTTACGGAGATACAATAGATTCGATCAAAAAAATTAATATGAAAGTTTCTACTATAAGTTCTAACGATTCTCCTGATAAAATAGTTTCAGATATATGCTCCAAGCTCGGATTTACTGTTCTTTCAAACCCTTTATTCCCGGAATCTGCCGGAAAAAGTGACTTCAATATTAATATGAAAATTCCGGGGGTTTTTGTTTTAAATCCTTACAATAAAGAAAATCCTTACCTTTTTTTTACATCAATCCCCTCTTTTAAATTTCCTGAGTATGTATTATATTATTTAAACTGGTTAAACATCAGAACAATCTTTATTTAAAACAATTTCAAACAGGATAAATTAAAATAATGAATATAAAATATCTCCTTTTTTTGATGCTGATTATTCTAACATCGTGTACAACCGGAGCAAAAGTTGCTGAAAACCGTGCACAGGCAGAATCATTGCGAAACCTTGGTGAGGCTTATTTGTCATCTGGTAATGCATCACTTGCTTTAAGAGAACTTTTAAAGGCAAACAGACTAGACCCTGATGATCCATATACACACAATGACCTGGGCCTTGCATATCTTTCCAAGGGAAGGGTTGATAAAGCTATTTCTCATCTTAAAAAAGCAATAGAACTTAAACCTGACTATGCTCCTGCCAGAAACAACCTTGGGAGTGCTTATATTGCCCAGCAAAACTGGGATAAAGCCATAGAAACCCTAAAGCCCCTTACAGAAAATATTTTATATACAACGCCTCAATTTGCTGAGGCAAATATTGCTTTTGCCTATCTCAGGAAGAAACAATATTCCAAAGCTGAAAGACATTACAAAAACAGCCTTGATCTTTCCCCTGACTTCATATTGCCGATGAGAGGATTAGCTGTTCTCTACAGGCAAAAAGGTGAGCTAAAAAAATCTCTTAAAATGATAGACAAGGCAATAAATATTTCACCAAGAAACGGGGAATTATATTTCCAGAAAGGCAAAACCCTGGAATTCATGGGTGAAAGTGATGAAGCTGAACTTTCCTACCAAAAAGCTATAAGTTACGGTAATGACAGGATTATAGAAAAAGCTGAAGAAGCTATCAACAACCTGTAATACTTATTTTAATTTTTTCTTTTTGGATAATATTTATTACCTAATAAGCAAAACCATAAAATATATATTTATTTTATAGTCTTTACCAGTGAGAAAATATCCTGTCTTTTATTTCAACTTCATAATTATTAATGAGGCAAACCCAAACCACAGATTCTGGACGTAGTTAGTTTGCCTTCATATATTATGTGTTAATTTAAAAATCATTTGCCTTGGTAGATGACCTGAGCAGACTTACTTACTAAGTTCTTTTTCTGCCTTATAAATCCCATAGCAGTATACTGATTTCCTGAAACTTAATGATTCACAAACGAAATTTAATTTTTTGAAATTCTAAATTTACAAAGAATTATTTTACAAATAAAAAAAGCCCGGTGCTTTTAATAAAACACCGGGCTGGTTTATTATATTTTTATGAATTCTAAAATTTACCCTTTTCAAGCTCTACTATCCTTGGGGTAAGGAATATAAGAAGTTCCTGTTTTGATTTGGAATCTTGTTTAGATTTAAAAAACCAGCCAAGAACAGGAATTTTCGAAAGCCAGGGAAAACTGTTTACAGTTGTATTTTCAGACTGTTGAATAATCCCCCCGATTACAATTGTATCTCCGTCATTAACAAGAAGTTCAGTAGATACATTTTTAGTTGAAAGAGCAGGACCGTCTGATGTCTCTACATAAATATCATTTTTATCAATATTTACTTTTAATGATATTTTATTATCAGCTGTTACATGTGGAGTAACTTCAAGCATTAAATCAACATCTTTAAACTCTGTGGTTGTTTCTCCATCTTCAAGTGTAGTGTATGGATATTCATACCCCTGTTTGATTGTTGCTTTTTTATTATCAAGAGTTACTACCTTTGGTGCAGATATTATGCGTCCCTCCTGCTGTGTTTCCATAGCATTGAGCTTGGCATTGAGAACTATACCAAGACCTGAGAGTTTGGCAAAATTAACTCCGATTGAACCTGTTTCCTGGGGAGTATTCATTGTAACTTCATAACCGTAGTCCCAGTCTCCGATCGGCTGAGCTACATTCGATGCTCGATCTTCATCCGCATCTCTGGTTGTTGCGACATTCCATTCGGTTCCTATGTCTTTGGCAAAATTGGAGTTAGCCTCCACAATCCTTGCTTCAATAACAACCTGTGGGGTAATCTTATCTATTTTGCTTATTATCTCTTTTGCTTTTTCAATTTTTTCCCTGGTATCAGTAAGAATAACCTGATTGTTTCTTTGATCTACAGAAAGACTTCCTCTGTCAGACAAGACCTTTTGAAGATGCGGAAGTATTTCTGACTGTGCATTGGAATAGTTAATCAGGAGGTATTCAGTATAAAGCGGTGAAAGACTTTTTTCCTGTTGCTCGCTCTCCTGCTCTGCCTGAAGCATCTGCTTTTTTCTTTGTTCTTCAGCCTGAAGAGTGGAAAGCTGGGAAATCCTTACAATATTACCATCTTTTTGCATACCCAGGGAATTCATTTTAAGTATAAGATCAAGAACCTGATCCCATGGAACAGGCTGCTTAAGAGTCATTGTTACTTTACCGCTTACATCTTTGTCTATTGCAAAATTAAGCCCACTTACATGCTGGATTATTCTAAAAACATTTTTAATATCAGTTTCATAAAAATCAAGTGTTATAGGCTGACCTGTATATTTTTTCTCACCATATTCTATTTCAGGCTCCTGTCCGGATGCTGGCGCATCAAGTCCTTCAGACTCTCTGAGCTCAGTAACAGAAGCAGCATAACTCTTATCTGTTGATTTTTCCTTTTTGCCTGACTCTTCTTTTTCCGTATCAGCTGTTGTTCCTTCTTCAACAACTTTTACTTCAGGAGCAGGACTGTCTGTTAATATGGATTTCCATTCGGGATCTTCTAGCTCTGACTTTTCAGGTCCTTCTTTCACAGAAGATTCAAAAACAACAGTAATCTGTTTGTCTGTTTCATCATTAATTTTAAATGCGACATTCTCTCTTAAATCTATAAGAACAAGTGCTTCCTTTTTATTAACATCTTCGTCATAAACAGGGAATACTCTGTTTACAGCACTGTCAAACCTTGTTGTAATAATCGGGCGCTGGTGATAATCAGGAATTTTTGTATTTTTCAGTCTTATTGCAAGCTGATTCGGCTTAGGTTTTTCAGCTTTATATTCAATTTTTTCAGAAGTAGTTATTATAACTTTTGAGCTTCCGTCTTCAAGTGCTGAGAAATCAAGCTTTTTTATTATAGCAGTATTAATTTTTTCAGAGGAAGATTTTTTTTCTTCAGGTTCAGGCTCTGATTTAGCCTTCAGAATATTACCTTCATCTCTTTTACCTATAAAAATTTCCAGCCCGTCGTCTGTTTCTTTTGATCCGTAGTTATTAAGCCATTTACTTCTTGAATCAACAACAATTCTCAGCCTGCTGTTGTTGTCATAATGGCGCAGACTCTTTGCCCATTCATTGTTTAAATCAAGCTTTTGAACCTTATCAAAAGAAGATGATATATTTACGAGATCATAAACTATTCTTGGCGGATTATTCAAAGTAAATGAATTATATTTTTTTACTGCCCCGTCAGCATTTACTTTTATTTTTAAAAAATCACCTTTGTCTTCTGCTTCAATATCTTTTAAAACCGAAGCCTGTTTTACATCTTCTTTTTTTTCAGGCTCATCTTTGTCAGCATCAGCTGATGCAGGTTCAGACTGATCATCATTTTGCAACGAATCTATTTTAACCAAAAGATTATAACCATCTTTTTTTACTTCATAGGGAAGATCACCATCTAAAAAAAGTCTGATTTTACCATCTTTTTCTTCCTGAATAATTTCTGCTTTTTCCAGTGAACCTGAAGAATAGTCTTTATTTTTTAATTCTTCATTTATAAGAGTATCCGGGAAGTAAAGAACAACTGCATCAGGTTCTTTTTCTCTGACTGCGCTGTATATAAGCTCAGAATTTCCTTTAATATGGAGAAAAACATCACCATCCTTTTCTTTGCTGCTTATGGATTCAATATTTTTGGAAATTTCTTCGCTTTGCCCTGCAGCGGCTTCTTTATCAGAATCTGTTTTTGTATCAGTTCTGGAAGAACATCCGAAACCGATAATCAAACTCACAGTAACTATTAAAATTAAATTAAAGCAATACCTTATCCCCGACTTATTAAAATCCATAATTATTCTCCGAATGGCTTTTGAATTTTCAAAATTTTTTCTCTGGTAACAGATTTTCCTGATATATTTTTAACGGTTTCATTTATTATTAAACGGTCAGACTCAATTTTTGATATTTGTCCTGAATTAAGCCCGACGTAAGTACCTTTTTCAACGATATATCCTTTTCCCGAGGACTCTTCAAGAATAGCAGTTTTTCCATCCGGGGAAGATATTACAGCCACAAGCTCCAGCTGACTCAGATCAAGTTTTTCAAGCGGGGTTTTAGGCCTGGAAGGTTTATCAGACTCTTCTTCCTCAGGCTCCTCTTCTTCTTTTTCTTTTATCAGGGGACTGAAAGGATCTATTCTTCCTTCTCCACTGTATAACTTTTTAATTTCTTCCTGAATTCTCTCCTCATCAGTATCAGCAGAAGCATTCAGTAAATCTTTTATAAATGAATCTGAAGCTTCATCTGCTTTTTCTTTGTCATAAGTATCTGTTACTTCAGACTCTTTACTCTTTTTTTCTTCTTTATCATCTGTTTTTTCTGCAGTTTCAGCAGAATCCTGTTTTTCTTTTTTTTCTGATGTATCTGATGATGTTTCATCTTCTTTTTTATCAGAGATTTCATTTTCAGAGACGGTTTCAGCATTTGCCTTATCTGAATCTTCAACAATCTCCTCATCATCAACAACAGGTGCAGCTTCTTCTTTTTTCAAAGGAACAGAAACTTTTTTAGAAATTTTGCTATCTTTTTCAGCCGCCTGTTCAGTACTTTGACTTCCGTCTTTTTCACAGCCTGATGCGAGAAAAATCACTATTAAAATAATAATTGCTTTTTGGAAAAATTTTAATTTTAAACTCATATTATTTTTTCTTTTTTTTATTATTCTTTTTTTCTTTTAAAAATCTGTATGTGACAGCGTTGCATGAAGCCATTATTTCATTTTCATTGCTGAGGTCCAGATTTGAAGACCGAATATCAACAATTCTGTCGAACCTTGAAACCTTGTCAAAAAACAAGGCAATCTGATGAAAAGAACCTTTTATTGTCATTGCAACCGGAATTTCAGCATAAAAGTCTTTTGCTGTTTCAGCTCCTGGAGTAAGCTTAAGAAGCTCAAGCCCTGATTCCTTTGCAGACTCGGAAAGTGATGATAAAATACCCGGGATTTCTCTTGTATCGGGAAGGGCGTTCATTACCAGAGTGTATTCTTCCTTTCTTTCTTCAAGCTCTTTTCTAACGGAATCAAGCCTTGCAGCTTTTCTTTTGGCTGTTGCTACCTGCGTTGCAAGAGTCTGTTCCTTTTTCTCAAGACGATCTATCTCTTCTGTTCTGGGCAGGTAAAAAAACCATGTATAAAAACCTACAATAACCACAATTGTACCTGCAAAGATTCCAATTTTCTGTATTTTTGTAAGGTTATTCAGTTTATTGAAAAAAGAGTCTAACTTTTCCTGAATATTTTCCTTGTTCTCTGCCATAAATAAGTCCTTTATTCACCGGAAATGTTTTCTGCTTCGACTTTTGAATTTATTATAAACTTTCTTACTTCTGTATTTTTCATGTCAGCTTTTGTTACATTTTTAAGATCAATATCAAAAAAGTATTGCGACTTTTCAAGGTTTCTCATAAAATCTGCCACAGTTTTATCATCAAGTGCAAAACCGTTAAAATTAACAGAATCCCTTTTTATATTTGCTGAAGTAAGCCACATTCTTTCAGCAACAGTAAGAATTGTAAGCTCTTTTAAAATATTTATGCCAAAATTTCTTCCGTCCTTAAGCGAATCAATAACTTTAATCTTGGAATCGAGTTTGCTCAGCTCACTTTTCAAAGCATCAACTTCTTTGGCCTGTTTCTGATACCTTGCAAGTTCTGACTGAGCAGATTTGATTTTGGTGTTTAAATTATCAATTTTGGATTTAACACTGAAATCGAATACAAACAAAATCAGCATTATAAGAATAATACTCAGAAAATAAACAGAGATCTGTTTTCTGATATTCTCTTTTTTTCTTGCTCTTCTATACGGTAAAAGGTTAATTCGTATCATTTGTCATCCATTCTTCTTAGTCCCAGACCCAGAGCTACACTGACTTCCGGAGAAATTGCCTCCAGCTCTTCTTCTGAATAACCGGATTTTTCTGTATGAATAACCTGAAGAGAATTCAGGGGTTTTATTTCGGCATCAATAACTGAAGCCAGTTCTTCCTTAAAATTTTCTACTCGTGATCCGCCGCCGCATACATAAACCTTTTCTATTCTTCCACCCGGATTATTTGAATAATAAAAATCAAGGGCCCTTGATATTTCTGTACACCATTCAGAAGCTACAGAACTCATTATCTGTTCAAGATCCTGAGTACTTACTTTTTCATTTCCTGAAAAGGAAAGCTTTATCTCTTCTGCATCATCAAATGTTAAAGAAGGATCCAGGGACATTATTTCGTTTGTTATCTGTGAAGCTCCCATTGCAACTTCTCTCATAAAAACTGATTTTCTTCGGTCTACTATATTCAGAGAGATTTTACTGGCTCCGACATTAATAAGTACTGCATTTTCAACATCCGGCTCATTGTATTCAAAAATATTTTGAACTGCAAAAGCGTCTATATCCATAACAAAAGGGTTAAGCCCGGCATTTTGGGCAATCAAAGCATATTTATTTATAATATCATTTTTTGCTGCTACAAGAAGAACTGATAACTGATTATGGGTTTGTTCAGATTCTCCCATAACCTGGTAGTCAGTGTTTACTTCACTTATATCAAAGGGGATATAATGTTCAGCCTGTTCCATAACATTACGCTGAATCTCCTGCTCATCTTCGCTGACCGGAATATTTATCAGCTTTACAATAGCAGAGTATCCGCCAATGGACATTGCAACATTTTTATTTTTTATTTTGTTTTTCTGGAAAATATCTTTGATAATTGCTGATAAATAGTTCGGATCCTGAGGATCTCCGTCTTTAAAAAGATCTGAGGGAACTTTTTCCTTTACGAATTTTTTCAGAATCGGGCCTTTGGGGGAATCATTTACTTCAGCAAATTTAATTGATGATGTCCCTATATCAAGGCCGATAAGTTGATTTCTTCTTCCAAAAAGCATAAGTTATTTCCTGAAGAAAATATTTAAATTATATAGTTTTTGAGGACCTTAATTCAGCAGAAACAGTGTTAATTAATGTTTATGTTTACTTTTTTCTTTTTATAAGTCAAGATTTTTATTAAATTTAAAATAAAAAAGATATAAAATTCAAAGATATGCAAAATAAAAACTCAGAAATAAAAAAAAATAAAAAAAAAGTAATCCCTTTTACTCTTGTAAAATATTTTACTTTTACAAGCTTTCTTCTTATGTTTATAGGAACAATCTCTCTTTCAACTTTTCACACCCATCTTGTCAGAAATATAATCTTAAAAAAGAGTAAAGATTATGCAAATGTAATGGTGGAAAACCTTAACCACCAGATCTTTATGCAGTTTATCCTCCCTGTATACCTTGACCAGGGAAAAATTCAACTTAAAAAAGAAGCTCAGTTCAAGCGAATGGACCAGGTAGTAAAAGCAACCCTACACAGCTTTAAAACCGACCTTGTAAATATTTATGACCTTAACAATATTGTCTCATACAGCTTCAACCCCGAAATTATCGGAGAAAAAGATCTCGGAGGTGAAGGCTATAAAAAAGCTTTAAACGGAGAAATAACCTCAAGTCTTCACCAGACAGGATCTTTTCTGGAAAAACTTTTCAGATATCCGCAAACAGCAAGAATAACTACTTTTGCGCCTCTTCGTGTAGAAAGACCGGGTGAAAAGCTAAGCGGACCAATAGTAGGCGTTATGGAGATTGTACAGGATGTTTCATCAGATTACAGAAAAATTTTCAGACTCCAGATACTTGTAATCCTGACAACAGCAATGGTTATGGGAATTTTATTTCTGATACTGAGGCAGATTGTAAAAAACGGTGAAAATATAATAATCCAGAAAAACCAGGAACAGCTTCAGCTTGAGGAAGAACTCAACAGAGCAAGACACCTTTCCTCCATCGGAGAGATGACAGCAATAATCTCACACGAAATTAAAAACCCTCTGGGAATTATAAGAAGCTCTGCAGAACATCTGAGCAAAAAACTCAAATCTGTTAATGAACAGGATACATTTGCAGAGATAATAATTGAAGAATCTGCCAGAATGAACCAGATAATTAACGATTTTCTTTCATACGCACGCCCCAAAGAGCCTGACCTTAAAATGTTCAATATAAACGAAATTATCAGCAAAAATCTCGATTACCTTGACCAGGAATTTACTAAAAACAACTGCACTATTATGACAGATTTTGACAAAACCATTCCAGAATCTCTTTTGGATGAAAACCAGCTTTATCAGTGTTTTTTAAATATTTTTCTCAACTCCATGCAGGCTATGCCAAACGGAGGGAATATTTTTGTAAAAACATCTTTATACAAAGGGCAAATTCTAATAGATATAAAAGACACTGGCCCGGGAATCCCTGAAGATTTGATATCAAAAGTTAAAGATCCTTTTTTCACAACAAAAAATGACGGATCAGGACTCGGGCTGGGGATTGTAGAACAGACTATCAAAAACCACAACGGCAGCTTTACTATTTCCAACACAAGAGATTCCGGGGCCTTGGTATCTTTAACTATTCCTCTGAACACCGGAGAAGATGATCATGAATAAAATACTTATTGTAGATGACGAAAAAAACTTTCCACTTATTCTAAGCACGGTACTGGAAGATGAAGGATACTTTGCAGCTACTGCAAGAAGCGGAAAAGAGGCCCTTGAAATTCTTGGCTCTGATAATATTGATCTTGTTCTAACAGACATGAAAATGCCTGAAATGGACGGTATTAAACTTCTTGACAATATAAAAAAAATTAATCCCGATATTCCTGTAATTGTAATGACAGCCCACGGTACTGTTGAAAAAGCTGTGGAAGCCATGAAAAAAGGAGCTTTCACATATATACTCAAACCTTTTGGAAATCAGGCTCTGATTGAACACATAAAACATGCACTTGCGCATTCAAAAATTATACGTGAAAATATTGAGCTTAAAAACTTTGTAAAAACCAGGTTCAAATTTGACAATATCATCGGGAAAAGCAAGCCGATGCTCGAACTTTTTGATACCATAACAAAAATTGCACCAACATCTGCAAATATTCTTATAGAAGGTGAAAGCGGTACAGGAAAAGAGCTTGTTGCAAAATCGATCCACGCAAACAGCATTCACAAGGATAAAAGTTTTATTGCTATCAACTGCTCTGCACTTGCCGAATCTCTACTTGAAAGCGAACTTTTCGGCCATGAAAAAGGTTCTTTTACCGGGGCTGTTTCACAAAAAAAAGGCAAAATTGAACTGGCACACGGAGGAACCCTTTTTCTTGACGAAATTGGTGAACTAAGCCTTAACCTTCAGGTAAAATTTTTAAGAGTTCTCCAGGAAAAAACCATAGAAAGAGTCGGCGGCAACAAATCTATACCTGTTAATTTCAGACTTATTGCAGCTACAAACAAGTATTTAAAAAAAGAGGTTAAAGAATCAAGATTCAGGGAAGATCTTTTTTTCAGACTTAATGTAGTCCATGTTACCCTGCCGCCGCTAAGAAAAAGAAAAGAAGATATAAAACTTTTATGTTCCGATTTTCTTGAAAAATATAAAAACGAAAGAAATGATGGTGTTATTCCCAAAAACTTCTCTCAATCGTGCATGGAAGTTTTGTACAATTATTACTGGCCCGGAAACGTGAGAGAACTTGAAAATATTATAGAAAGAGCAGTTATTCTCTCTTCGGGTGAAATAATAACAGAAAAAAACCTGCCTGAAGATTTTTTAAAGAATGCAGAAAACAAAAAAAATAACAGTGAAAGCCTGCAATTGAGAGGAACTCTTCAGGAAACACTTGCTGAAGTAGAAAAAGAGATTATTGAAGAGACTCTGAGAAAAACCGGATATATCCAGACAAAAGCTGCTGACCTATTAGGAATCGGGAAAAGTGGACTTAATCAAAAAATTAAAAAGTATAATATTGAAGTCCAGAAAAAAAGTTCAAATTTTTAAACCGCACAAATATCTGTCTATATAGCCACAGGTAAATCAGTACACTTTTTTAAACAAAATAAATCTAAATTTTTCAGTCTCTTAGTTTAAAAGTTTATTTTTTTAAACCTAAAAAGGTAAAAAATACACATCTAAAAACTTATTTACTGATAAATTTTTTGCAGAATACCTTATTAAAGGGAATCTGCTTAGAATTTTTATATTGGCACAAAGTTTGTATATATAATTTACAAGACAAGAAAAAATAATACTTTTTTCATCTTTTTTTCCTTCATTAGAAACTAACCGTCTGACCCCGGTTAGTTTTTTTATCTTGGAACGTTGCAAATCTAAAACAATACAGATAATTACTTATTGAAAACAAAAATAGCCCCGGAATATTCCGGGGCTAAATCTAAGTCATCAATCCTGCATAAATAAAATCTATCTATTAATCGAGCTTAACCCCTGCCAGTTTTTCAGCTGTCAGCTGAGTATAAAAGCCTTCAGGATATTCTTTATTCAATTTTTCAAGACTATCTTTATCCCCTGCTATGCCGAGATAAAACAAAGCGTCTTCCTTAAGAAAAGAATCCTCTGATGCAATCTTTTGAAAAAAACTCTCAGATTTTTCAATATCTGTGTCAAAATACAAACACCCGAGTTCATAATCTGTCAGATCTTCAAAAAGATCTCTGCCTTCCAAAGTCTGAGCTGCACTATTGTAATACTGTGCTGCTTTTTCCATATCTTTATTATCATAAAGCATTCTTGCAGCGTAAAGATCAGCAAGACCTGCTGCATTTGTACCTGAATACTCTGATTTTAAAGAGGCAAACTCTTTTTCAATCTCTGAAGAAGTAACATTTTCTGAGGCAGACAGATCCCTGAGTCCTTTTTCAAGCTCAACAAATGCTTTTGATTCTTTTTTTTCCATACTTACAGGTATATAAGATACAGCGGCAAGTGCCACAAAAAATACCAGAACCCCTGCAATAAAATATTTCTTATTCTCTTTTACATAATCAATAACCTTTTGCAGATAAATGGTAAAAGCATCGATTTCAGGAACCTCATCACCATGTTCATGTTCATTCTTATGATCTGTCATTTTTCCTCCGGAGTTAATTATTACCAGAGAAGAGACTGCTTGATCCAGCCCTTATCTCCGTCTGAATGTTTAAGTTCATACCACCCGTTTTTATTTCCTGTGACAAGAAAAGGAGTTCCTTTTTCTGCTGTAAAAATAACAGGATAATCTGTTCCAGGCCCTTTTCTTACATTACTTTTATAAATCTTAACAACAACAGTTTTCTTTTTACTGAGCAAAGGCTTGTATACCCATCCTTCATATCCTTCAAAATCTTTAAAATGAGCCCATTTCGATTTTTCTTCTATTACTTCAACAGGATAATATTTTTCTGCTTTCCATAAAATTTCATAATCTGTTCCAGGACCTGATCTCACATTAAGGGTATCTGAATCAACACAGTATCTTTCACCCGCAAAAACCGAAAACGGAACAAGAAAAAATATTAAAAATATTATATTTTTTTTTTTATTTTTCATTGGTAACCTCTTTAAAAAGCTGTTTGTATAAAAAGTCCTGACTGATAAACCGCAAAAGAGAAAAACCAGGCAACAAAAGTTGTATAAAATATACTGAAAAAAGTCCATTTCAAACTTCCGGATTCTTCTTTTATAGCTGCAATAGCAGCTAAGCATGGGAGATATAAAAGAACAAATACCATCATAGAAAGTGCTTTCAGCGGAGTCATTCCTGATTTGTGCAGAGCCGGCCCAAGACCTGATTCACCGTCTTCTCCAGTATCAGTACCGTACAAAACACCCATTGTGCTTATCACTATCTCCTTGGCAACAAAACCGGTGAGTATGGCTATACTCCCGCGCCAGTCAATACCTATCGGTTCAAACACAGGAGATACAAATTCGCCTATTTTTCCAAGATAAGATTTTTCAGCATGTTCAAGTTTTTTTTCATTTTTCAGAGATATAAGCCTTGATTCAAGCTCCTGTACTTTTTCAGGATGTTTATCAGGCATATTTTCCACAGAATTAAGCTTTTGTGACACCTGATTTATCATAGCTGCATAGTCTTTGGAATAATTAACATTTTCAGGGAAATAACTCAATGCCCATACAACAATTGAACCTGCAAGAATAATACCTCCCATTTTTTTAAGGAAAATCTTGCTTCTGTCCCACATATGAATCATAAGACTTTTTACCATAGGCACCCTGTAGGGAGGAAGCTCCATAACAAAAGGGGCTTCTTCTCCTTTTAAAATAGTAGCCCTGAAAAGTTTACCAGATAAAACTGCTACAAGTATACCCGTAAGATAAAGAAGAAATATTACACTACCTGCATGTTCCGGGAAAAATGCGCCTGCAAGTATAATATATACAGGAAGTCTTGCTGAACATGACATAAAAGGAGTTATCAAAATAGTTAAAAGCCTGTCCCTGTTATTTTCAAGTGTTCTTGCAGCCATAATTGCCGGAACATTGCAACCAAATCCCATAAGCATAGGTATAAATGATTTGCCGTGAAGACCTATTGAATGCATAAGCTTGTCCATTAAAAAAGCTGCCCTTGCCATATATCCTGTATCTTCAAACAATGCTATACAAAAAAACAAAATCAAAATATTTGGAAGAAATACAAGAACACCACCTACACCTGAAATTATTCCGTCAACTACAAGAGACCTTAAAATTCCCTCGGGTATAATCTGGGTAAACCCGGAAGAAAGAATACCAACAAAACTTTCAAGCCAGTCCATGGGATACTGACCAAGGGTAAAGGTTGCCTGAAACATAAACCATATAAAAAAAGCAAAAATAGGAAGACCTAAAACTCTGTTTGTAAGGACAGAATCTATTTTTCTTGAAACATCAACCCTGGTCAGAAGAGGCACATGAAGAACTTCTCTTATAATACCCTCAATAAAACCATATCTTTCATCAGTCATTATAAGCTCAGGCTCATCATCAAAAAAAGTTCTGAGCCTTTGCCTTTCATTTTCTGCAAGTTCTTTTATATAATCACTTTTTTCATATTTTAATACATGTTTTAAAACAGGGGCGTCCTTTTCAAGAAGTTTGGCAGCTGTCCATCTCATAGAATACGGATCATCAGGTGGGAGAGTTTTTGCTAATTCTGCAGAAACCTTTTCTATAGATTTTTCAATTTCAGGAGAATACTTTACTTTCCGTTCACCAGGATAGCCTTTATCGCTTTTTGCAAATTCTACAGCGGATTCAATTAGCTCATCCATACCTTCGCCCTTATTGGCTACTGTAAAAACCACAGGCAGATCAAGCAGCTCGGAAAGTTTTGCATCATCTATATAAATATCCTGATTCTGTAAAATATCTGCCATGTTAAGGGCAAATACCACTTTGCAGTCAAGTTCTCTTATCTGTGTTGCAAGATAAAGAGCCCGTTCAAGATTTGTGGCATCAATTATATCTATAACAACATCCGGAGTATCCTCTATAAGATAATTCCTTGCAACAACCTCTTCTATGGAATACGGGGTAAGGCTGTAAATACCCGGCAAATCAACAATCTTAAGCTTTTGACCATTTCTTTCTATAAACCCTTCTTTTTTTTCTACAGTAACCCCTGCCCAGTTTCCAACTTTCTGCCTTGTACCTGTAAGGGCATTAAAAACACTTGTTTTCCCCGAGTTAGGATTACCTGCAAGAGCTATAGTTATATTTTTATGATCCATTATCCGACTTATCCGTTATTTTTTTTTACCATTATATGTTTGGCTTCATCTACCCTCAAAGAGATATGACTTCCTTTTACTATTATTTCAAGGGGATCCTTTAAAGGAGCATATTTCACAACTTCAAACTCTGCACCGTTTAACAGCCCCATTTCAAAAAGTCTTCTTCTCAGCCTTTTACATCCTCCGGTTCTAATAATCTGTCCCTTATCTCCGTCCTTTAGTGAAGTCAATGGCACAGCAGCTCCTCTGCAACCGGGCACAAAAGAATCAGGTGATTTGTTTATATAAGGACATGCAGGATTTTGTCCCATTAAACATTTTTCCTCATGGATTCTTTTTACAAAGACTTTGTCTGTGATGCCTTTTCCCAGAACATACCTGCTTTCACCGCAAGCAACAATAAGCTGGCCACCTTTATTGGCATTGAGAACTTCGAGAACAGAACCTTTGCTTACAGCCATTGAGGCAAGCTTTTTATTAAGACCTGATCCTCCCTTTACAGAAGTAACTTCAAGTTTTTCACCTGCTCTTGCATTCTGAAGGAGAATTTCTTCACCCCGCTTTGAAGAACATTCACTGCAGAAACCGTAAAACTCAACTTTATGTCTTATCAGGCTAAAATCGTACTTTTCTGCAACAGAACTCTGGATTCTTTCAAGTCGGGGATCTTCAAACTCTATTATTTTTCCGCATTCAACGCATATCATGTGATCATGATGTTCCCCGAGATATTTCGGCTCATAGCGCACAGACTGGTTTGCCATCTCGATTTTATTAACAAGACCAAGTCTTGATAAAAGAACAAGAGTATCTTCTATAAAACTCTTATCTATTTTTTCTCCGTCAGCTTTAAGCCCCTGGTATACATCATCCGGATTAACATGGGTTTCAGAATTCCAAATTTTTTCAACCACTTTCATGCGGTTTTCTATATCTTTGCTGTCAACTTCCAGAAGAAGGCTTTTCAGATCTTCTGTGCGGGTCTTTGTAAGCTCTTCCATACTGCCTCCGAAACAGATTAAAAACATTAAATTACCACTGAAAATATTAAAGTCAAAGCAATTTTGGCCTTATTATTATTTTATAATATAATAACTAAATTAGACTTTTCTAACATTAAAGCAATAAAAAAACCGGCTTCAGAAAAAGCCGGTTTTTTTACTTCAGTTTATGAATTTATTCCTTTTTTCATAAGATCGCCCACAAGTTTTGAAAACAATCCCGGATTTTCAATTTTCCCGCCCTCGCCTATGACAGCAAGGTCATAAATAAGGGTAACATAATCCTTAAGTCTTGAATCTGTAGGATCTTTTTCAAACAGATTTTTCATATCCTTTACAACTTCATGATCTGTATTAAGCTCAAGTATTCTTTTTGGTACAGGCATATTATCCTGGCCTGTGGCCTTTAGAATTTTTTCCATATAAGCGCTCATTCCATGATCTTCAGATGCCAGACATGCCACTGATTCTCTTAATCTTTTTGAAGATTTTACTTCTCCAACACTGTCTTCAAGCTCTTTTTTGATAAAATCAAAGAAATATTTATTTTCAGCATCTTTTTCTTTATTTTCTTCTTCTTTTTTATCCTTTTCATCATCTTCCAGGTCAAGGTCGCCTTTTTCAGCACTTTTCAAAGGTTTACCGTTGTATTCCGGAAGACCCTGCACAACCCATTCATCCACAGGATCAGTCATAAGAATAACTTCATACCCTTTTTCTTTAAGAGCTTCCAGATAAGGACTGTTTTTTAGAGTATTTATATTTTCGCCTGTAAGATAATAAATGCTCTTTTGATCTTCTTTCATATTGTCAACATATTCAGAAAAAGAAATAAGCTTTCCGTCTGATTCATTGGTTTCATAGCGAAGAAGATCTGCAATCTTATCCTTATTATCCGGATCAGTAGGAATTCCTGCTTTTAAAACAGGGCCAAACTCTTTGAAAAAAGTTTCGTATTTATCAGATTCAAGATTTTTTAGAAGCTCAAGAACTTTTTTTACAATATTTTTCCTGATGTTTCTTACAAGTCTGTCCTGCTGGAGTATCTCTCTGCTCACATTAAGATTTAAGTCAGGAGCATCTACCACGCCTTCAACAAAACCTAAGTATTCAGGTATAAGCTCTCTGCAGTCATCCATTATAAATACTTTTTTGCAGTAAAGATTAAGACCATTTTTTCTTTCTTCTCTGAAAAGATCAAAAGGAGCTTTTGAAGGAATAAAAAGGAGAATATCGTACTCAGTTGTACCTTCAAACCTCATATGAATTCTGTCAAGCGGCTTATCCCAGTTGTGGCTTATATGCCTGTAGAACTCTTCATATTCTTCTTCTGTGACTTCATTTTTATTCCTTGCCCAGATTGCTTTCATTGAATTAAGAGTTTCATCTTTGATAACTCTTTTTGTTGTTTCTCCAACAGGATTTCCGTCACTGTCTTTCACAATCTGGTCTTCGGGAAGAGGCTCGTTTTTTTCAACCTTCATTACAATCGGATATCTTATAAAATCAGAGTGCTTTCCGATTATTCTTCTGATTGTATATTCATCTGTAAAATCATCTTCCCCTTCTTCAGGCTCTTTTAAATGAACAATTACATCTGTTCCTCTGAACTCTTTTTCAGCTTCTTCTATTACATAACTTCCTTCACCTTCAGACTCCCACTTCCATGCTTCATCCGAGCCGGCTGCCTTTGTAATAACAGTAACCTTGTCTGCTGCCATAAAAGCGCTGTAAAAACCTACACCAAACTGACCTATAAGCTCCGGAGAAATGGTTCCTTCTTTTTTCGATTTTTCAAGAGCTTCAGCAAAAGCAGATGTTCCGCTTTTTGCAATTGTCCCAAGGTTTTCTTCAATATCCTCTTTTGTCATGCCTATTCCGTTGTCAGAAATTATGAGCTGACGATTTTTTTCATCCCTTTCAATTCTGATAAAAAATTCATCATTTCCTTCAAGTACGGAATCATCTGTCTGAGCCTGAAAACTTACCTTATCAATTGCATCCGAAGCATTTGATATTAATTCTCTTAAAAAAATCTCTTTGTTTGAATAAAGTGAGTTTACAATAAGATTTAAAAGCTGCTTAACCTCTGTTTTAAATTCATAGGTATTCGATTCTGTCATTTTTTCCTCCGACAGTTTTGCTTATTATTAAAATTACTTAAAACAGAGCCGAAAATTAATTTTCCGGCTCTGTTATCAACTTAATTCTGCAAATTATAGTTCAGGTTAAAAATTAAACCTTTTTTGGAATTGTCAAGATCTAAAGAGGTATGAGATCTGTTTCCTTAAACAAAATAAAAACATTGTCTCCGGGCAGAAAACAGTTTTTTTCACTTTCAGCAAAAAATCTTTTTTGTTTGTAAGCAAGTGAATATAAAATTCTGCCTTCACAAATAAGCTTTGAAGATACAACTTTTGCAGGAAGTATATATTCAGAATCTGTGTCTGATTTATTATTTTCTTTTTTTATCTGAATTTTTTCAGGTTTCAGGGCAAATAAAAAATTTTCATGATTTATTTTTTCTGATTTTTTTTTATCATCATTTTTTAATAAATATTTGTCAGTAATATTTAAAAATCCTCCTTTAAACACTTTCCCTTTTATTACTGAAAAAAAATCATCTCCTGTATCATCAGCCCATTCTCTGTCGTGACTTGAAATTATTACAGACATTTTTTTGGATCTGCAGGCTTTTTTTACACTTTCAGACAAAAGAATCCTGCTTTCATAATCAATACCTTCAGATGGTTCGTCAAGAATCAGAACCTCGGGATTTAAAGCAAATCTTGCAGCAAGTGCAGCTCTTTTTTTTTCGCCGCCCGAAAGTTCATACCATTTTCTGTCTAAATATTTTTTTGAACTAAGTCCTGCCATATCAAGGGCTTTTTCTACTTTTATACTGATATTTTTTTCTTTTTTTATTTTAAGACCGTATTCAATATTTTTTTTTACAGATGTTTTTAAAATATATGGATCCTGGGGAAGATAGACAATTCTTTCTTTATTTACAAAAGATCTTATCTCTTTTGATGAAGGTCTTAAAAAACCGGCAAGAATTTTAAGCAAAGTTGTTTTACCGCTTCCGTTTGGACCTGAAAAAACACTTACCCTGTTTTTTTTTATTTCAAGATCCTGGAGATTAAGAATATCTTGTTTGCCGTTATAGGAAAACGAGAGATTTTTAATTACAAATAACTCCATTACCTTTTCCTTAAAAAAAGAAGGGAAAAATTCACAAAAAGAGCTATGAAAAGCAGTACAATGCCAAGCGCTATTCCTGTAGCAAAATAACCTTTATTTGTCTCAAGCGCTATTGCTGTAGTTATTGTACGTGTTTTCCATTTTATATTCCCCCCTACCATCATGGAAACACCGACTTCTGTTAATATTCTTCCGTATGCAGTTAAAAAAGCTGTTAAAAGACTATGACGCAGCTCCCATAAAAAAGAGCAGAAAAATTTAAATTTTTCTGCTCCAAGACTTTTAAGAGTTATGGCAAGATTTTCATCAGCGTTTTCTACTGCAGATGCAGAAAGAGAAACTATAATAGGAAAGGAAAGTATAAACTGACCTATTCCTATCCCTTTAAGTGTAAACAAAAATCCGAATCCACCCAGGGGTCCGTTCCTTGTAATAAAAGCATAAACCACAAGACCTACAAAAACAGTCGGAAGGGACAAAAATGTATCCGAAATAAATCTTAAAACCTTTTTACCCGGAAAATTAAAAAAGCCAAGAGCAAAACCGGCCGGAAAACCGGCCGCTGCAGATAGTATTATGGAACAGGTTGATACTGTAACGCTTGCATAAATTGCTGAAAAAACCTCTGGGTCTCCTGATGCAAGAATTTTAAAAGCTTTTATAAAACCTGCAAGGAGAAAATCCATTCAGCATATCCTTATTAATTATTTTTCAGCATTTGGGATAAAAAGTTTTTTCCCTGAAAGCCTGAAATCTTTAATCATTTTTTGGGCTTTATCAGAGACTATCCAGTTTTGAAATTTTAATGCATATTCTTTTTTTACATCAGAACAGTTTTCAGGATTAACAATTATCACACTGTACTGATTTTTCAAATCATCATCCCCTTTTACCATAATTTCAAAATCTGAATTTTTAAGGGTATCCATATATTTAATAAAAGTTCCTCTGTCAGTTAATACATATCCATCTTTTTCAGCTGCAATATTAAGAGTTGCAATCATTCCCTGTCCTGTCTGAATATACCATTTTTCTTTTTCAGGTATACTGCTTTCTGCGGTTTTCCATAAACTTAATTCTTTTTTATGCGTGCCTGAATCATCTCCTCTGCTTACAAAAAAAGCTTTTTTATCTTTAATTTTACTTAAAGCTTTTTTTACTGACAATCCCTTAATTCCGGCTGGATCTGCTTTATCCCCGATTATTATAAAATCATTGTACATCACCTTTGTTCTGTTAATTCCAAAGCCGTTTTCAATATATTTTTTTTCTGCTGAAGGAGAATGAACCATAAGAATATCGACATCACAATTTTCACTCATTTTAAGAGCCCTGCCTGTTCCAACAGCTGTCCAGTAAACTTCAATCCCTTCGGATTTGGTAAATTCAGGCATAAGATAATCTAAAAGTCCTGTATTATCAGTGCTTGTTGTTGTTCCCATCATAAGAGAATCTGCATTTACGGATACTGAAAAGAAAAAAAGAAAAATAAATGTAAAAGATTTTAAAATAGATTTTTTTCTCATTTGTCACCTTTAAGATAGTTTATTATTAAAAATTTATCGGCCGACTGACCGATAAATTTTTAATATTGTTTCACTGTCCTTGTCAATAATTAAAAAATAGAGTATTGATTTTTAGTAATAATTTAAAATTTCTTGCTCACTCCATTAAAGATGGTAAATTTAAACTTGAAATATTTTAGATGAAATTATTATCATAACTTAAAAACAAATTTTTTATTCAACAACTGACCAGTAAAATTTCGCAAACAATAAATCAGGAGCTGTTCATAATGCAGTTCAAGCCGAAAAAAATAGCTGAAGGTGAATATTTCCTTAACGGAATAACACTTGAAATCTTACACCTCATTCATAAAAAAAACTCTGTTCAGGAAATTGCAGAAAAAATATCAGTTAATAATGATACCCTTAAAGAATCACTTAAGGAACTTATCAAAAACGATCTTATTGAAAAAGATTCAGCACCTGACAATTTTATGGGAAAAGATTTTCATGAAGCCTTAAAGGCAAATCTTGCCAAAGCCATAGGTCCGCTTGCCGAGTATCTTGTGGAGGATGCATTTTCAGACTTTAATGTAAACTCAGGCAAAATCCCGAAAAATCAGGCTGCATCAATAATACGATACCTTGCAGAAGAGATTAAGGACAGTTCTTTAAAACATAACTTTCTTAAGACAATGACAGAATTTATCAGAAACTAAAAAAAATATCACGAAACAAAAACCAGGAGTTTATGTTTCGTGAGATTAAAAAATTAACTTGTTTTATACAGAATCAAAAGTATCAGACATTTCAGATGATGCTTTTCTTCCGATTAAACTGAAAATTAAAACAGCTATTGTGCAGAATATAAATCCGGGAAGAATCTCATAAACATCAAATATTCCTCCATGAATATTTTTCCATACAATAACTGTCACAGCACCGGTGACTATACCTGCAAAAGCTCCGTTTGCAGTCATCTTTTTCCAGAAAAGGGATAAAATGACAACAGGCCCGAATGCTGCTCCAAAACCGCCCCAGGCATAGGATACAAGGTCAAGAACCTTACTTTCAGGATTTGATGCAAAAGCTGTAGCAACAAGTGCAAGAACAAAAACCGAAATTCTTCCTATCCATACAAGTTCTTTTGCTGAAGCATCCTTTTTTAAAATACTTTTGTAAAAATCCTCTGCTATGGCTGAGGAGCATACAAGAAGCTGAGAATCTATTGTAGACATAATTGCAGACAAAATAGCAGCAAGAATAATTCCTGCAATCCATGGATTAAAAAGAGCTTCTGTAAGTGCGATAAAAACTGTTTCTGAATTTTCAAGAGGAGAATCAAGAAAGCCTATACCTGCAAACCCTGTAAATATTGCGCCAAAAAGAGCGATAACCATCCAGGACATTCCTACAACCTGTGCTTTTGGCGCATCTTCGGGATTTCTTAAAGCCATAAACCTTGAAAGTATGTGAGGCTGTCCAAAATAACCAAGCCCCCAGGCCATAAGAGAAATAATAGATATAAAAGTCATGCCTGAAAATGCATCAAGATGCTGTGGATTTACATTCTGAACTGCTTTCAGAGTTTCATTCCATCCTCCGGTAAGGACTATTGCCATAGCCGGGACTATTATCAGGGCACAAAACATAAGTATTCCCTGAATAAAATCTGTAAGACTTACAGCCATAAATCCGCCTAAAAAAGTATATGCAACTATTACTAAAGCACCTGTCCATAAAGCAGTCTGATAATCTAGACCGAATGTTTGTTCAAAAAGTATGGCTCCGCCCACCAGACCTGCTGAAACATAAAGAGTAAAAAAAATAAGAATAACAAGAGCGGAAACAACCCTTAAAACCTTGGTTTTATCTTCAAATCTGTTTTCCAGATAATCGGGCAGTGTAATTGAATCTCCTGCAATTTCAGTATAAATCCTTAGTTTTTTAGCTACAAACTGCCAGTTGAGATAAGCTCCCAGAGTAAGACCGACTGCAATCCAGATATTGTTCATTCCTCCTGCATATAAAGCTCCTGGCAAGCCAAGAAGCAGCCATCCGCTCATATCGGAAGCACCAGCAGAAAGAGCTGCCACAGAAGGACTTAATTTTCTTCCTCCAAGGATATAATCTGTAAGATTGTTGGTTTTAAAATAAAAATATATCCCTATAGACATCATTGCAAAAAGATAAAGAATAAAAGCAAAACTTATACCCAGACTCATTATTTATTTCTCCCTTTTATGTAAAAAAAGATTTATTACTGATAAAGCCACAGTTAAAGGCATAGGAACAAGAAGCCAGAACCATGTTGCCCAGGTTAATGATAAACTCTCCATATTCTCCCCCTCATAGCTTAAAAATATATTTTTGTTTTATAAAGTTTACCGAATTAGCAAAAAAAACAGATTACTGCAATAATTTGATTGACATGACATAATTGCCGGCATACTCATTTGACAAACAGGAAACTTTTAATTCAGGTAATTAGTGATTGGCCGAAAACTAGAATTTTTTGTTCAGTTCAAGGCAGATGAAAAATTTAACCGCAGGAATACTGGAGTATTTTGAGGATTAAATTTTGATTCTAACGCAGAACTGGGCAAAAAAGTCAGTTTTCGTTCAGCAACTAATTACAAAACAGGTTCAAAAATATTTTGGGCAGGTTTGAAGAGATAATTATGGATAAACGTCTTTTTTTTGTTTTAAACAGAGCAAGACACAGAATAAACAAATATATAAATACAAAGCTTCAGAAAAACTTCGGCA
Source organism: Thermodesulfobacteriota bacterium (assembly GCA_051744925.1). Taxonomy (GTDB): domain Bacteria; phylum Desulfobacterota; class Desulfobacteria; order Desulfobacterales; family JACKCP01; genus JACKCP01. Next base: position 28,112 of record JBNJDM010000016.1, read on the forward strand.
TAACTTCTGTTCAGGCTGCGGCCATTCTTTTTCTTGAACAAAAAGAAAGTGCTTTTTTAAAGGAGATGAGCTCAGGACTGGATATGAACAGCTCCGCAGTAACAACTCTTGCACAAAGACTTGAAAAAAAAGGATACACAACAAAAAAAAGGGCTGAAACAGACAAAAGAGCATTCAGAATAAATCTTACTGCAAAGGGTAAAAAAACAGCTGAAGAAATAAAACCTTTTGTAAACGATTTTAATGAAAATTTTACAAACAATTTTTCCAAAGAAGAAATAGATTCAGTGATCAGATTTTTAAATTTTTCAATAGATTTATTCGACAAAAAAAATGAAGAAGAACAAAAAAACGATCCGGCAGGTGTCTGAACTAAAAATTCTAAAGTTTTTTTAAAATTGCTGCAAGGTCATCATATCCGGGGTTTAATTCAACTGCCCGTTTTATATAATGCTTAGCTTTTTCAAAGTCTTTTAAGTAAAGGTAAAGCTTTCCTATATTATAATAAACATGGGCTCCGTCGGGCTGAACTTTTAAAGCTTTTTTATAAAATATTAAAGCTTTATCATTATCTCCTTTTTTTCTGTAAAGAACACCTAGTGAATTATACGCATTCTGGGTATCCGGCTTTATTTTAATAACCTCCTTTAAAACATCTTCAGCCTCCTGGTCTTTTTGGGATGAAAGATATATATCAGCAGCTTTCTGAAGATATTTTTCTGCCATCTCATTTTGTCCCATTCTGCTGTATATTTCACCAAGAGCTTTATAAGCCTTTGCATGCATACGATCAATCGCTGTTGCCATTTTAAAGGCTTCAACTGCTTCTGAGTATTTTTCCTGAATAGTTTTTATATATCCGATATTATAATAAACTTCTGCACTTTCACTATCATTGACTATTTCACAAAGGACTTTAAGACCATTTTCATAATCCTCTGCCTCAACAAAGGAGAGACCCTGATTAAGCTTTTTCGACATTTCAAGCGATTCTATCTTTGAGTTGTCTTCTGATACAGTGCTTATTTTATTCAAAAGATTATCTTCATTGCAGGGAGCTACAATAAGGCCTGAAACCCCTGCCTGACCGGCTCTTATAACATCTTCCTTTGAAAAATCTGATTTTGTAAGAAAAAAAGGTATATTCCAGAATCTTGAGTCTCTTCTTAAAATCTTAAGCAGATTCAAACCTGAAAGCTCATAAAGATCCCAGGCAGATAAAACAAGATTAAACTTATTATCCTGGAGAAGTGACCATGCAGATTCACCTGTCTGAACGCCTTTAACATCTTTATATCCGCAGGTTTTAAAAAATTTTTTCAGAAACTCCAACGCATCTGAATCTTTATCTATAAGCATTACACGGTCATTCATCAATGCTGCTCCTGAAACAATAAATTATTCTGTGAGAGACTAAAAAATTTAAAAGCCTGTAAGCTTACCTGTTATTTAAAGAATTTCCTGATGCCCCATACAAGGTATTGTTTGAGTCAAGCTGAATATGAACAGATCTTAAAGTAATTCAGCAAAAAATATGAGATAAATCTGTTTCCTGACCAATTACTGCTGATCAGAAACAAACCTGATTCTGATTTTATTCTCGCTTATATCTGTAATCTCTATTCCGAAACTGTTAAAAGGAATTTTAACAATTTCTTCAGCAAGCTCCTGAGGGCTTCCTGAAAAAACAGTAGTAATAATACTTCCCTGCGCTGTTATCTCTTTTTCTCTTAAATCTTTTACAATATTTTCCTGACTCAGGTGGTTTTTAAATTTTATAAATTTTGGAAGATAATTTGAACCTGAGGTTTCAATATCTATTTCCCGGGAAGAATCAAGAACCTCTTTCCAGTGTGAAACAAGAAATTTGCCGATTTTTTCTCCTGCAACCTCACCAGCTTTATCAAACCCTGCCTCAGAGCTTTCAAGGTTTTCTTCAATAGTGACCATTACATCTTTGGAAAAATTATAAAGCTCTTCTCCTGAATCGGTTTTAATAACCATGAGAGAGACTGAAACCTGAATTGTTTCTTTATCACCTATTCTGTTTCTGCCCGGAAGAGCTTCTGCTCTGCCAACGACAACAACGTCTGCATCTCTGTCAAGACCGATATTTACAGCCTCTTTTTTATCAGGAACAGAATCTTCTTCAAAATCGTCTGAATCATTTTTTACAGAAAAAGGTTTTAAAACCTTAAAATCCATATCTGCAAGTTCTTTTTGCATTGCTTTTTCCACAGAACTGAACGAAGGGGAGCTTTTATCATGCCACCACTGATATGCAGTAAAATCCTCAAGACCTTTTTGTGAGACAAGAAGAACAATTTCAGGAAGTTCTATCTCTTCTATCATAATACCTGCAGATGCAAGCTTCTGGTCTATCATTTTTTTACTGAAGCTTGATCTTACTGCAATAATATATTTATCATCTTTTATAACTTCTCCCATAACCTGAAATTCTTCTGCTGTATCAGGAGCTGCCGACTCAATGACACTGAAAATATCTTCAAACTTTTTATTAATTACTTTTTCAGGTACAAGGGATAAAACTGCATTGGAAAATGCATCGGATATAGCTTTATCACGGGCTTTTTCCTGAGCTTCGGATCTTTTCCCGTCTTCTATTTCAGCACTGCCAACAGTTTTCTGAAATATAAACTTATTTGTTTCAGCTTTAATTTCAGAAAAACCGAATACAAAACAAATATTTATCAATATACTAAACAGAACAAATTTCTTCATTAATCCGCCTTTTAAACAGACCTTGAAACAGAATAGTCGGCAAGCATAAAAAGAATCTCTTTTTCTTTTGAATCAGGAAACACCGACAAAACCTGCCTGGCCTTATTTACATGTTTTTGAGCAACTTTTTGAGTATACGACAAACCGCTGTATTGTTCAATAACAGATAAGACTTTTGGAAAATCGGGTTCTATTCCGTTTAAAGCATTTCTTATCTGAGAATCAAGAAAAGTTTTTTCTTTTTCACTGCAGTTTTCCATAGCATGAATAAGAGGAAGTGTGAGTTTGCCTTCCCTTAAATCGGCGCCTGAATTTTTACCGAGTGCATCAGCATCTGATATATAATCCAAAAGATCATCAGCCATCTGGAAAGCTATTCCCAGATTATAACCGTATTCGCCAAGAATACTTACTTTTTCTTCATCTGCCTTTGCTATGCGTGCTCCGGTTCTGCATGCTCCTTCAATAAGAACAGCTGTTTTTCTTTTTATTATATCGTAATAAACAGATTCAGTTGTTTTAAAGTCGCCCTTGTTTATGAGCTGGTGAATCTCACCCTGTGACATATCCTCTGTTATTTTAGCAACCTCATTTACTATTTCAGGATCTTTTAAAGAAGATGCAATGCTTAAAGATCTTGCAAGTAGAAAGTCTCCTGCAAGAACAGCTTCGGAAGCTCCGTAAACTTTGTGTGCTGCTTTAGAACCACGCCTTAACGCAGCATTATCCACAAGATCATCATGAAGCAGTGTTGCAGAATGAAGATATTCAAATATTATGGAATAATCATAAAGATCGGGTGTGTCTTTTCCGCAGATTCTTGAACCCATAAGCATAAGAACAGGTCTTAATCTTTTGCCTCCGCTGAAAAGAATATGCTCGGCAATAAGTTTTACAAGCTCAAGATGGGGAGAAAGGTTTCGTTTAACAGCTTTTTCAATCTCTTCAAGATCAGGGGCAATTGCATTTAAAACTTTATTTTTCAGGTTTTCCATTATCCGTTCCCTGCCAGATCATAGTCATAGGCATCGGTTATATAAACATTAACAATATCTCCGGGGTTTAACGATTTTGAATCAACGTAAGTTATTCCGTCAACTTCAGGGGCCTGAAATACAGTTCTCCCTGCATAAAACTCTTCTGAATCCTTACCGTCTATCAGTACCGGAAGCGTTTTGCCGCAATATGTATAATTTATCTCCTGTGAAATAAGAGCCTGTTTTTCCATAAGAACAGTCCTTCTTTGCTCAGCAGTTTCCGGGTCTACTTTATTCTTCAGATGAAAAGAGGGGAGATCATCCATTTCAGAATAAGTAAAAACTCCTGCATGGTCAAATTTTACTTCCTCCATAAAATCGCAGAGTTTTTTAAAATCTTCATCTGTTTCACCTGGAAAACCTGTTATAAGGGTGGTTCTTAATACTGCGTCTTTTATATTTTCCCTTATCTCTGAAAAAAGATTTATTAAAAAAGCAGAATCATAACCTCTTCCCATTTTTTTTAAAATTTCATCAGAAGCATGCTGAACAGGAATGTCAAAATAGGAGCATATATTCGGATTTTTGGCTACTGTTTCTATAAGTCTTTTATTTATTGTAAGTGGATGGCCGTACATGAATCTTATTCTGACATCTTTAACAGAGTTTGAAAGCTCTGTTAAAAGTGAAGAAAAATCATAGCTGTTTTTAAAATCTTTTCCATAATCTGTTGTTTCCTGAGATACAAGAACTATCTCTTTAATACCTGCTTCTGCAAGTTTTTCAGCCTCTTTTATTATATTTTCAGGACTCCGGCTTCTTAAAGGACCTCTTAGTTCAGGTATAATACAGAATGTACAGTGTCTTGCACATCCTTCAGCAATTTTGAGATAAGCATAAGGATAGGTGGAAACAATTTTTGAGTCATCATATTCAGGCAGCTTAAAGCACCGGGGATCAGGGAAAAAATAATTTTGTTTATTTTTACCCTGATCAAGATCCTTAAGTATACCTGGAAGATCTGAATATGCACCTGTGCCTGCAAAAAAATCTGCTTCAGTGAGTTCCTTTGCAAGCTCATTTTTAAACCTTTGTGCAAGACATCCTGCAACAACAAGAAAACGACAGTTTCCTGTCTTTTTATACTCAGCAAGACTTAAAATTACATCCACAGACTCATTTATTGCATCTTCAATAAATCCACAGGTATTTACTATTATATAACCTGCATCTTCAGGAATATTTGTAATTTCATACCCGGAAGATTCAAGCATTCCTGCAAGAACTTCGCTGTCCGCAAGATTCCGCGGACAGCCCAATGTTTCAATATAAACTTTTTCCATTTTTACTCGCCGGTATATTTAGGCTTTCTTTTTTCTGTAAATGCAGTAACAGCTTCGTAAAGATCTTTTGAAGGAACTATATTGGCGCTCATGGAGCTTACATAGTTTAGTCCGTCCTGCACTGATTTTCCGACTCCGAAATTAAGCACGTCTTTGCTTGCCTGAACAGCTATTGGTGAATTTTCACAAATCTCAAAAGCCATTTGTTCAGCCTTCTTCATAAGATCATCATAATCATCGCATACTTCAGATACCAGATTTATCTCCAATGCCCTTTTAGCATCGATTGTTTTGGCAGTATATGCAAGCTCTCTTGTTATGCCCTGACCTATAATATTAGGGATTCTCTGCAGCACACCTACATCAGCAACAAAAGCAACTGCAGCTTCTTTAAGACAAAAGCCTGCATCTTTGGAGCAAATCCTTATATCACAAGCTGTAGCCATATCAAGCCCCGCACCAATACAATGACCGTGAACTGCTGCAATAACAGGCTTTCTGCATCTTTCAATACAGGTCATTGTCTCCTGCATCTCCTTGATTCTCGGAATAAATTTCCACTTAACTCCGCCAAGCTGCTTCTCATCAAGAACTTCAGGAAGAGCAGACATCATGGATGTCAGATCAATACCTGCTGAAAAACAAGCACCTTTGCCTGATACAATTACAACTTTTACTTCAGGATCTTTGTCAAGATCATCAAAAATTGCAGGAGAATCATACCATGCAGCAGGATTCATAGCATTATTTTTGTCCGGGCGGTTAAGATAAACATAAGCAACAGGCCCTTTTTTTTCCACAGAATAAAAATCTGACATAACTTCCCCCTAATTTTTTTATTTTATTTCTTAAAAACCTGTTTTACAGACTTAAAATCAGGTTAATTAATTACTGAACGATAAATTCAGATTTTCTGCCAAAGACTAATGAACAAAAGCTGAGGCCTTGTTCTGATCACAAACAATTCTTTTCAAACAGTTTGTATGTAAA
>JBNJDM010000017.1:0-33143 GCA_051744925.1 Thermodesulfobacteriota bacterium
GAGGATAAACACCTTCGCTGTTGTGATCTTCATTTCCTGTAAGAGGCGGGTTAAAAACACAGATCAGTCTTAAATCCTCGCTTGCTCTTAAAAGGTGCTTTTCATGACCGTTTAACGCATACATGGTTCCGTCTTCAATTTTAATTATTTCACCGTTGTCAAGTCTTTCAAGCTCCCCTTTGCCGCCTACACAGTAAACTGCTTCAAGGTGGTGCTTGTACCATATAAGTGTTTCTGTGCCTGCAAATATGGTTGTTTCATGGAAAGAAAACCCCATTTTATCGTCTTTTAAAAGAAATCTTCTGCTGGCCCAGTTGCCATTGGAAGCTGTCTTATCTCTTTCTGTCCCTTTTATTTCATCAAGTCTTCTTACAATCATAATGTAAATTCTCCTGAAGCTTTCTCTTCTCTTTCAGTAAGTATTTCTTCAATAGATTTATCAATTATTGATATACCTTCTTTTATAGTCGCCTCATCTGTAATAAGCGGCGGAAGAAGTTTTACAACCTGATCAGCATCGCCTGCAAGTTCAATTATCAGTCCGTTTTCAAAGCATTTTTTGGAAATCTGGGATCCAAGATTGAGTTCAGGAAAGTCGATGCCGTAGAGCATACCCCTGCCCCTTACTTCAGGATTGAGCTGAGGATATTTCTCTGCAATTTTATCAAGCTCTTCTTTCATAATTTTTGACTTGTATTTTACTGCTTCACTTAAATCGTTATTATCCCAGTAATCAAGACATTGTGTTGATGCAACAAATGCCAGGTTGTTTCCCCTGAAAGTACCTGTATGTTCGCCTGGTTTCCATTGGTCAAGATCAGGTCTCATAAGAACCATTGAAAGAGGAAGGCCGCCGCCAATAGCTTTTGAAAGTGTTATTATATCAGGCTTAATTCCTGCTTCTTCAAAGCTGAAAAAATCTCCGCTTCTGCCGTTTCCGACCTGGATGTCGTCAACTATAAGAAGTATATCGTGTTCCCGGCATATTTCAGAAAGTTCTCTAAGCCATTCCGGGCTTGCTACGTTGATCCCGCCTTCAGCCTGAATAGTCTCAAGTATTACAGCTGCAGGCTGGTCAAGACCACTGCTGCCGTCTTCCAGAGCTTTTCTGAAATAATCAAGTGTATTGAAGTCAGGCCCAAGGTAGCCGTCATAAGGCATGAAAGAAACATTAGACCGGCTTATATGGGCTTCATCCCTGTAAAATTCGTTTCCTGTAACCGCCAGTGACCCCATGCTCATTCCGTGGAAACCATTGGTAAAAGCAACAATGTTCGATTTACCCTTGATTGTTCTTGCAAGTTTTAATGCGCTTTCTACTGCATTTGTTCCTGTGGGGCCTGTAAACTGAATTTTATAATCAAGGTTTCTCGGCTCAAGAATTGTATCTGAAAATTTCTGAAGAAATTTTTTCTTTGCTGTTGTGGCCATGTCAAGGCCGTGAAGAACCCCGTCGTTTTGAAGATGTTCTATCATGGCTTTAGTTACATGGTCGTTGTTATGTCCGTAGTTAAGAGTTCCTGCACCGGCAAAAAAATCTATATATTCTTTGCCCATCTCATCTTTTAAAATAGCACCTTTAGATGATTCGAAAATCACAGGAAAAGCTCTGATATAACCTCTTACTCTTGATTCGAGAGTTTCAAAAATACGCATAGTATTCCTCTTTTATTTAAATTTTAGTTTATTAATTAAGTTAGTTTATGGGGCCGATATGAAAAAGTTTTTCAGGTTCATGTCCTGCATCCCCGAACATATCTTCTGTAAAAAGATCTTTTTCAAATTTGTAATCAGCGCCAAGAGCTTTTGCAGCTGATGTAAACAAGGCAATAGATGCTTTGTTTGAAGGCGTTACAGTAGCATCAAGATAAGTAACTTTTTGACTTAAGTCTGCTTTTGCCAGGTGGCATAGCATTTTTTTACCAAGTCCGTTACCCTGAAATTTAGCAGATACGCATACCTGCCATACAAATAAAGTGTTTTCTTGGTCAGGCGGAAAATATGAAGTAACAAACCCTGCTAATTCATCATTATAAAATGTGGCAATAGAAGAATTGCCAAAGTGGTGGGACATGAGAATATAATGATATACGGAATTAAGATCCAGTGATTTGGAGCTTTTTACAAGATCCCACATTTTTTTCCCGTCTGCGGGCACGGGTTTTTTCAGTTTAAAATTTTTATCCTGTTCCATGGCAGCCATGCTTTTTACCGGATCTAAGCATGTATTATCCTCCCTGATTAAATTAAAAAATAATTGTGCTTAATTTTTTTAGAAAAGCACTTTTTTTCCGGAATTTTTATTCTATTAATTCATATCACTCTTTTTTTGTCAAGAGGACAGGTTTGTGAAGGGGGAATACTGGCACCTGCCATACTTTTGATCAAAAAAAAGAAATGCCTGAGCGGCAGAAAAGTATAACATTCTGCCGGCACTAACTACCTGAGTTGAGCAAGGATTTCTCTACCACCGTTTTCCAGGACATAGTTTGCAAGCTTTGCTCCTGCATCTTCGGAAGAAGTTGATTCTTCTTTTTTAAATACTATTTTTTCTCCTTCAGGGCTTACAATTCCGCCGTTTAAAATAATTGTTCCGTCTTTTTCTGTTCCGTGGCAGAAAGCAGGTATGCTGCAGCCTCCTTCAAGTATGTTAAGGAACTTTCTCTCAGCTTTTAAAATTTTTTCTGTTGGTGAATGGTTTAAAGCTTTATTTAAAGCATCTTTCTTATGGGGGTCAAGCTTTGATGAAGATTCAATGGCAAGGCATCCCTGACCCACAGGCGGAATAAAGTATGATCTGTCGAATTCATATTCTATCATATCTTCATATCCCATTCTGACGACCCCTGCCTTGGCAAGAACAAGACAGTCGCAGTCTCCTGAATCCATTTTCTTTATTCTTGTCTGAAGATTTCCGCGCATGTCTGTAATTTCTATATGGGGGAAATAGTATTTAAGAAGAGCTCTTCTTCGTACAGAAGATGTTCCGGCCTTAAATTTGACGTTTTTATCCAGAGGATTTAGTTTCTTTCTTGAAATCAGAACATCTCCTGGTTCTTCTCTTATTGTAAAAGCAATTATTTCAAAGTTTTCAGGAAGTCCGGACTGTAGATCTTTTGCACTGTGTACAGCTATATCGATTTCTCCGCTTGTAAGTTTTTCTTCAAGTTCTTCAGTAAAAACACCTTTACTTCCGATTTTTGCTATAGATTTGTTAAGGATTTTATCCCCTTTTGTTTCAATAGGATAGAGCGTAGCCTGAATATTGTTTTCTAAAAGAATATCTTTTACATAACCTGCCTGCCACATCGCAAGCTTGCTTTTTCTTGTGCCTATTCTGATTTCCATTTATAATTCCTTGTAAGTTTTTTGCTACAAATGTATTGAATAAATAATTTTATGCTTAATAACATTTTTTTTATTATCTAAAAAGTCTATATGAAGAATTATTTCAGCCAGAACAATAATCTTGAGTCTCCTCCGGAGCTACCTGTAAAAAAAGGGGTTAAAGGCCTTGGTCCCTTAATCTTTTTTTTGGCAGGACCAATTATATTTTTGTTTATTGTGATAAACGATATTAAATATTCAGGTTATGCTTCAGAAGCTGTAAATAATATTATAAACATTTTTTTTTATAAAGGTGTTTTACTTTATCTGGCAGCCTGTTTTTTTCTTTTCAATTTTATCAGGTATTTAAAGTTTAAAAAAATAGTATCTGATGTGCCTACCAGCAAAATAAGATCAGCATCAATGGGAATGACAGAGCTAAAAGGGACCGCAAGCAGAAAATATAACCTTTTGTCTCCGTCTGCAAATATTCCCTGCATTTACTACAGAGTTAAAAAATACAGAAAAAAGGGAGGTTCAGAAAGCTCAGGCTGGTCATGGTATGAGACTATTACTTCAGGTCATGTTCCTTTTTATCTGGAGGATGAAACAGGCCGGGTTACCGTATATCCTGTAGGAGCCGAATTCTTTCCTTTGAAAAAAGAGGTGTATTGCAATACAGGCGGAATTTCTGCGCCAGGAATGTTTAACATAGTTCCTTATAATCAGAAATGGCAGGAAGAGGTGATTATTGACAACAGTCCTGTTTATGTTCTTGGATGGGCTGAATATCCTGCAGGATCAGACAAATCAAAAATAAAAAAAATAAGACTTGAAATTTTAAGAAAATTAAAAAAATCTAAAAAAGAATTAATGAAATATGATGCAGATAAAAACGGTGAAATAGACCAGTATGAATGGGAGCAGGCTTTAAAAGATGCAGATAAAAAAGCATATGAACAATATCTTAATCAGGAAAACAGTAAAAAAGATGTTTTTGTGGTGCTTGACCCCCCTTATAAAGGCTTTCCCATGATAATAGCACCTACAAAGGCTGAAGATAAAATAATAAACAGGTATAAGCTTTATACTTTTTTAAATTTTGCTGCCCTTGTTATCAGCACTGTATGGGGGAGCATACTTATGTTTAGCGGATAAAAGATTTTTTAAAATGATTAATAGTTGTTGAACGAAAACTGCATTTTTTGCCCGGTTCTTAAGTTAGAATCAAAATTTAATCCTCAAAATACTCCGGTATTCCTGCGGTTAAATTTTTTATCTGCCGTAACTGAACAAAAAATTCTGGTTTTCGGCCAAATACTAATTAGTGAAAAGGAGACAAAATGTCTGTGGTGACAATAGGAATTATTTCCGGTGTTTTGATGTGTGTTGCGGTTATACTGATATTTATCATAATTACATACAACAGCATTATATATTTAAAAAATAACATAGACAAGACATGGAGTAACATCGATGTTTTGCTTAAGCAGAGATATGATGAAATTCCAAAGCTTGTTGATGTTTGCAAAGGTTATATGACCCATGAAAGAGAAACCCTTGAAAATGTTATAAAAGCAAGGAGCATGGTAAATCAGGCAACAGATTCAAAGGACTACCTTAAAAAGCAGATAGATCTTACAAGTGCACTCAAATCTTTGCTTGCTGTTGCTGAAAGCTATCCTGAACTGAAAGCCGATACAATGTTTGCAAGGCTTCAGTCAAGAATAACTGAGCTTGAAGATTCAATAGCTGACAGAAGAGAGATGTATAATGAGGTTGTAACCATGTACAATATCAGGCTTGAGAAAATTCCTGATATGTTTGTTGCCAAAGCTTTTGGCTTTGAGGCCAATACTTTGTGGGAGATTAATCCTGCACACAGGTCTGATGTAAAAATAAATTTTTCCTAGTGTATTAACATTTGGTTGTTCAGTTAAAAAGCCTTATAATGCCGGCTTTTTAACTGATGCTAATCTTTGTTTGTTTCAGAAAATCAGAAATATTTTTATAAAAAATTTTTTCCTTAAATTTATTTGAAACTGATTCATTTTCAATTTCTCTGAAATATCTTTCAGGGCTTATAAGAGGCCAGTCAGAACCGAATACAATCTTATCTTCAAGTTCAGAATTTTCAATCAGCTTATAGATTGACTTTTTGTATAAAAAAGGAAGTGCTGCTGTATCAAATACAACATTTTTCATATCAGGCGGATTTTTTAAAAGATTAAAAAATAATGTCCCGCCTCCGAGGTGTGCAAGTATCAGTCTGTTATTTTTAAATCTTTGTATAAAATCAAGAGTCCCTTTTATTGTTACAGGAGCTTTTCCCGGATAATCATGGCCTGCCTCTTCGTTGGTGTGAAACATTACAGGAAGAGAATTTTCTTCAGCTGCATTCATAACAGAGGTTATTTTTTCTAAAATTTCATCAGTAAAGTCGCTTTTGTATAAAGCAAGCTCACCCAGACCCTTAAAACCGTTCCTTATGCATCTCAGAGCTTCTTTTTTTGCGTATTCTTTCAAAGGATTAAAACATGCAAACGGAATCAGTCTGTTATGGTATTTTTCATATTTTTCCATTATATAGTCGTTGTGAAACTCAGCAGTCTCTTTTTTGTTCCAGGGAAAACCGAAAACAATGCTTTTATCTATTCTGTTTTTATCCATGGATTCAATAAGTTCTTCTGCTGTACAAAGCTTTGAACCGGGCTGTTTGTATAAAAGTTCAAATTCTTTTTCATCACTGAAATAAGATGTTCTGCTGTTTTTTATATTTTCCGGGAATATATGTGTATGAGCGTCTATTATCATGGTGTTTTCTTTTTAATGTTATTAGTTTCAGATAAGATTATATCTCAGCAGGTATATTTTCAAGTACGGCTTAAAAAATATCAGATTTTTATATATTTCTTAATGTTTAAATTTTTAGAAGGTTTTTTTTATGGAAAGACATGTAGTACTTATAGCTCCTGATGTTCACTGGAATACAGGTAATATTGGAAGAACCTGTGTGGGAACCGGTGCAAAACTTCATTTGGTAAAACCGCTTGGATTTTCACTCGATGACCGCTATTTAAAGCGTGCAGGTCTTGATTACTGGGAAAATGTAGAATTGTTTGTCTGGGAAGATTTTTATGAGTTTTGCCAGGATTTTGCCCCTGAAATAACAGAGCTTGTCTTTTTTTCAAAACTGGGAAAAAAGAACTATACTCAGATGCCCTGCAAAGACAGGCTTTTTTTGGTTTTTGGCTCTGAAACAAAGGGTCTTCCAGAAGATATTACAAAAAAATACAGTGATAATCTTTATTATATTCCTGTAAAAAAGGGTATTAGGTCTTTAAATCTTTCTACTTCAGCAGGTATTGCTCTATATGAAAGTCTTAGAAATTCAGATGATTTTCATGAATGGAAATAGATTTTTCAGCATAAAAAAAGGGAGCTTTAAAAAAGCTCCCTTTATAAACCTATATAAAATATGAAGTTTTATTACTTCATGTTTGCTCCGCTTGCAGCACCATGAGCTTTAACTTCAACTTTTTCTGTAAGTCCTTCATAGTATTCACGAAGAATATCAAGAACTTCTTTACGTCCGAAATGATCAGGAATCGGTGTTCCTTCAGAAAGACCTTTTCTAAGCATTGTACCGGAAAGGATAACTCTGCTTTCCTTGCTGTGAGGACATGTTCTAAGAGATGCCATTCCGTCGCATTCTTCACAGTAGAAAGTCCAGTCAATCTTAAGAGGCTCGCACTTAAGAGCTTTTCCGTCTTCTTCAGGATAAGGGATTCTTTCAAAGATTTCCTGAGCTTCGAAAAGTCCGTAGAAATCACCAACACCAGCGTGGTCACGACCGATAAGCATCTGGTTTACACCGTAGTTCTGACGGAAAGTAGCGTGAAGAAGTGCTTCACGAGGGCCTGCATATCTCATATCAAGAGGATACCCGCCCTGTACAACGTTTTCAGGTACAAAGTAGTTCTGAACAAGAGTCTCAATACACTTAACACGTACTTCTGCAGGAATGTCGCCAGGCTTAAGATTACCTACAAGAGAGTGGATAAATGTACCGTCACATACTTCAACACCTATTTTTGCAAGGTATTCATGTGATCTGTGCATTGGGTTTCTAAGCTGAATAGCTGCAACTTTTGCCCAGCCTTTTTCATCAAAAATAGCTCTTGCTTCAGCAGGTCTAAGGTAAATATTTTTGTATTTAGTAGGAAACTCGCCTTCGGAGATAAGCTTGATTGGACCAGCAAGGTTAACATCTTTCTGATTCATAACCTGCTGAACTCCGGGGTGGTCTTCTTCAGCTATTTTCCAGAACTCTTCAACACTTTCTGTGCCTGAGCCCATGAAAACATTTTCACATTCCCACTTTTTGTTGTCTTCTGTCATTTCAAATTTTTCAGTTACTTTCATTGTTCCCATGATCTCACCTGACTGGGAAACAAGAGCAACTTCGTCACCGTCTTTAATTTCGTCTGCATCAGCTTTGTCAGCAGAAAGTGTAGCAGGAAGAGGCCAGAATGTCCCGTCTGCAAGAAGGAAATTTTCACAAACGCCTTTCCAGTCAGCTTTGTTCATAAACCCTTCAAGAGGACTGAAGCCGCCTGTACCTATCATGATAAGGTCGCCTTCTTCCCTTGAAGTCATTACAATTTTTTTAAGACCTTCTGCTTTTTTAAGCTCTGCTTCTTTTTCAGATCCTTCGAGAAGCTTGTTAATTAAGCCTTTGCCTCCATGAGGCGCTACTAATTTTGACATAATAAACTCCTTATATTAATTATTTTTTTATATCTTTGAAGTTGTCCTCTTGACAACTTCATCAGTTCAAATTATTTGAAAAAACTTAGGAAATCATTATAAAGGATATTGGTTTTTGTCAAGTTCTTTTACCTGACTTCATTACTGTTTTATCTGTCAAAATATTTATTAAGATACTGAAAATACATAATTTCTGAAAGGGTGTTCTATGCTGGAAGACTATAGAAAAGATTATAATGAAAGAAAAAAATTAAATATTCCGCCAAAACCTCTTGTTAAAAGTCAGGTTAAAAAGCTTGAAAAACTTATTGTTTTTCCGGAAAAAGGAGAAAACGATTTTATAAAACATCTTATTGAAGAAAGGGTTCCTCCAGGAGTCGATCCTGCTGCTGAAGCAAAAGCAGATATTTTATATCAGATTGCAGTAAAGAAAATAAGCTCTCCTCTTATAAGTCCCAAACATGCTGTTTATCTTCTTGGAACAATGAGGGGCGGATTTGCTCTGTTTTATTTGACAGAGCTGTTGAAAAACAGCGAACTTGGAGAAGATGGCGCAGCAGCATTTGAAAAAACCCTTCTTGTTTATGATAAATTCAATGATATTGCAGATCTTTCAAAAGAATACGAACCTGCTTTGAAAGTTATTCATTCATGGGCAGAAGCATCATGGTTTACAAGTCTTCCTGAGATTCCTGAAGAGATTCATTTAACAGCTTTTAAAGTCGACGGTGAAATTAATACAGACGATCTGTCTCCTGCATCTGAAGCATGGAGCCGTCCTGATATTCCGCTTCATGCAAATTCAATGCTTCAGTCGCGAATAAAGTCTCCGCTTGAAAAAATTGAAAAGCTCAGGCTTAAAGGCCGTCCACTGGCATTTGTGGGGGATATTGTCGGAACAGGTTCTTCAAGAAAATCTGCTGCAAATTCACTCTTATGGCACATAGGTGAAGATATACCTTATGTTCCCAATAAAAGAAAAGGCGGGGTAATTCTTGGAAGCAAGATTGCCCCGATTTTTTATAATACAATGGAAGATTCCGGAGCTTTGCCTGTGGAAACAGATGTTTCAGGGATTAAAAACGGGGATTACATTATTGTTAAACCGTATGACGGCAAAATTTTAAACGGTGATACAGGTGAAGTTGTCTCTGAGTTTGAAATTAAAAACCGGGTTCTTTTCGATTCTGTAAGAGCCGGAGGGCGAATTCCTCTTATAATTGGAAAAAACCTTACTCAGCAGGCAGCAGAATATCTTGGTCAGCCTGCACCCGATTTTTTCCGAAAACCCGCTGAACCTGCAGAAAGCAGCAGCGGTTATACTCTTGCCCAGAAAATAATCGGAAAAGCATGCGGGAAAAAAGGTGTTCGCCCTGGTGAATACTGCGAACCTGAAGCATCAACTGTAGGCTCCCAGGATACAACAGGTCCTATGACAAGGGATGAGCTGATGGAACTTTCCTGTATGAAGTTTTCAGCAGGACTTGTAATGCAGTCTTTTTGTCATACTGCAGCATATCCAAGGCTTTCAGATATTGAAATGCACTCTTCTCTTGCAGAGTTTATAAAAGAGAGAAAAGGAGTTGCCTTAAATCCGGGAGACGGAATAATTCATTCCTGGCTTAACAGGATGATTCTGCCTGATACTTTGGGTACAGGCGGGGATTCGCATACAAGATTTCCATTCGGCATAAGCTTTCCTGCAGGTTCAGGATTAGTTGCTTTTGCAGCGGCTATGGGGAAATTTCCACTTGATGTTCCTGAATCTGTTCTTGTAAAATTTTCAAATACAAGAAAAAAACACATAACAATAAGGGATATGGTTAATGCTGTTCCTTATTTCGCAATAAAAAAAGGTATTCTTACCGTTGAAAAAGAAGGAAAGAAAAATGCTTTTTCCGGAAGAATTCTTGAGATAGAAGGAACAACGGATTTAACTGTTGATGAGGCGTATGAACTTACAGATTCTTCTGCAGAAAGATCTGCAGCAGCAGCATCGGTTGAACTTTCAACAGAGAAAGTAAGCGAATTTGTTGAGTCGAATATATCTTTTTTAAGAAACCTTGCTGATTCAGGATATGAAGATAATACAACCCTTATTAACCGTGCAGGGGAAATGGAGAGCTGGCTTAAGAACAGAGAGTTGCTTGGAAGGGATGATGATGCAGAGTTTGCTGCCGTGCTTGACATAGACCTTGAAGAGCTTGATGAGCCTGTTCTTGCATGCCCCAATGATCCCGACGATGTAAAGCTTTTATCCGAGCTTCAGGGCACAAAGGTCGATGAGGTTTTCATAGGTTCATGCATGACTCATATAGGACATTTCAGAGCTCTTGCAAAAATTGTAAACGGCGAAGATCTTAAATCCCGGCTGTGGGTTTGTCCTCCGACTTCAATGGACAGGGATGTTTTGAGAAAAGAAGGTTTGTACAGTGTTTTTGGAAAAGCAGGAGCAAGAATTGAGCTACCCGGGTGTTCTCTTTGCATGGGAAATCAGGCAAGGGTAAGCACAGGATCAACTGTTTTTTCAACATCAACAAGAAATTTCCCCGGAAGAATGGGAGACAATACAAAGGTTTTTCTCGGATCAGCCGAACTCGGCGCTGTAGTTGCAGTATTGGGAGAGATCCCTGATCCTCAGACTTATAAAGAGATAATGGAAAAAAAGATAATACCCGAATCTGAAAATATCTACAGATTTGTACGTTTTTAAAACATCAGGCAGTAAAAGAGTAAAAGATTTAATTATTGAAATGTATAAGCTCTTTTGCTATCGGTTTATTTTAATATATACTTTGCTTGCTTAATTAAAACTTAAGGACTCGGGAGGAGAATTTATTATGGCTCAGAGAGAAAACTGGGGCACCAGAACCGGATTTATTCTTGCGGCAGTCGGTTCTGCAATTGGTCTGGGAAATATCTGGAGATTTCCCTACATGGTTTATGATAACGGGGGCGGAGCATTTTTGATTCCGTATTTTTTTGCTCTTATAACTGCAGGTATTCCTATTATAATAATGGAATTCGGACTTGGGCATAAGTACAAGGGAGCAGCTCCCAAAACTTTTTTCAGTATTAACAAGAAGTGGGAGTGGCTCGGCTGGTGGCAGGTTCTTGTCTCTTTTGTAATTTCAGTCTATTATGTTGTTGTTATAGGATGGGCTGTAAACTATACAAAGTTTGCATTCACCCAGGGATGGGGAACTGATACCAAAGCCTTTTTCTTCGGAGATTTTTTAAAGCTTTCAAGTTCTCCACTTGAACTAGGCGGTATTGTATGGCCTGTTTTTATAGGTACTGCCCTTGTATGGCTTATTACATGGGCTGTTTTGTTCAGCGGAGTGAAAAAAGGTATTGAAGCTGCCAATAAAATTTTTATGCCGGTTCTTTTTGTTCTCATTCTTGTTATTATGGGACGCGCACTTACTCTTGACGGTGCTTTTGATGGGCTTAACTACCTTTTTAAACCCGACTTCAGCAAAGTTCTTGATCCAAAGGTATGGATAGCTGCTTATGGTCAGATATTTTTTACCCTGAGTATCTGCTTTGCAATTATGATAACCTATTCAAGTTATCTCCCTGATGATTCAGATATTAACAACAACGGAATGATGGCCGCATTTATAAACTGCGGATTCAGCATGCTGGCCGGTATAATGGTTTTCGGAGTTTTAGGCTACATGGCTGCACAGGAAGGTGTAGGAATCCAGGATGTTGCGGGTGCAGGTGTAGGACTTGCATTTATTACAATTCCAAAAGCTATAAACCTTCTTCCTGCTTCATGGTTTTTCGGACCTCTTTTCTTTATTTCAATTGTTTTTGCAGGTCTTTCTTCCATGATTTCAATTTCAGAAGCATGTTGTTCTGCAATTATGGACAAATTTTCCATTGCAAGAAAATCTGCAGTTACCGGATATGTTTTTGTAGGTTTTTTAGCAAGTCTTATTTTTATGACAGAAGGCGGTCTTTTTGTTCTTGATATTACAGATCATTTTATAAATAATTTCGGTATTGTTTTTGCCGGCCTTGTTGAGGTTATATTTATTGCATGGCTGTTCAGGATAGAGGCTGTAAGAGAGCACATAAACTCAATATCAGAGTTTGCTGTGGGCAAGTGGTGGAGTTTTTGCTTAATGGCTATTACACCTGTTGTTCTTGGATATATGGGAGTAAGAAATCTTCTTGGAGATCTTAATGAGCCTTATGAAGGATATGCTGTAAAAGCTCTTGTTATATACGGATGGGCAGTTGTGCTCGGCGTTTTTATTCTTGGTGTGCTTATCCATTCAGTAACCAGTGACAAAGACTGATAAGGGAGAAAAATATGGAATTCGGTGCAATAGTTATGATGATTCTCGGCCTGGGAATAACCTGGGGCGGAGCAGCTATCTGTATAAAGATAGCTATGAAAAGTAAAGATATTTAATAAGTAATCAAAACAGATTTTTTATCTGCTTTGTTTGTGTGAAAAAGGGCTGCATCCGGTGCGGCCCTTTTTAATTTAGTCCGGCAGGGTTAAGTTTAATTATTCCGGTTCAGTTTGTACATTTTTATAATATGGGAAAAAGAGCTGATTATGTATCAGGCTTGAAAAACTCTTATTTAAGGTTTAATTTAAATTTATCAGTTCATAATCAGGTTTAAATCCTGTTAATTCTTTTTTTTTATCTTCAGAAATGGAAAAATTTATGAAAGTAGGAGTCGTAGTTAAGGAGAGTGATCCTGATGTTATAAAAGTCTCTGAAGAATTCGGCAGATGGCTTGAAAAGCAGGGTGCAGAAATTGTTTTCAGAACCAAAAAGGATTTTGACAATCCGCATTCGCCTGTTTCTCCGCCTGAAGATCTTCAGATAATATTTGTTCTTGGGGGAGATGGTACATTTTTGTCTGCAGCAAGATGGGTGGGAAAGAGAAAAATACCGCTTATGGGTATAAAATTCGGTGATGTAGGTTTTCTTGCTGAAACTGAAGGAACAAGGCTTTATGAGGCTGCAAAAAAATTTATTAATGGTCAGTTTTCGGTAGAAACAAGGATGAGGTTTAATGTTTCTTTAATTCGCAAAGAAAAAACAGTTTTTTCCCAACTGGCGCTTAATGAAGCTGTAATAGGCAAGTCAGGCCCGGCAGGACTTTCAAGAATAGATATAAAAATTGACAATTATTTTCTGACTACATATTCAGGAGACGGTCTGATTATATCAACACCAACAGGATCAACCGCATATTCCCTTGCTTCAGGCGGTCCTGTTGTTCATCCTGTTATGGAGGCGATGCTTCTTGTGCCTATATGTCCATTTACATTGACAAACAGACCTCTTATCATTCATGATAAAAGTATAATCTCAGCAAAATTGTCCGGCAAATCGGCAGAGCCCCTTAAACTTAGTGTTGACGGGCAAAAAGAGGCTGATATCTACAGGGATGATATCATTGTCATAAAAAAATCAAATCCTGTTCATCTTGTAACATTGCCTGATCAGACATATTTTGATGTCTTAAAAACCAGGCTAAAATGGAGCGGTGAAAGAATATGAACCAGGAATCTGAAGTTCAGAGCTTTTCATTAAAAAATCAGCTTGAATATTTTTCTTCTGTTAATCCTTTTTTCGAGTATGCAATAGACAGGTCTCAGAGAACTGCTGTTATAGGCAATCTTTTGAGAAGGCAAAGCTATCTTTTTTTCAAAGATCTTGAAAACGGACAGCCTCCGGTTGTTTCGTTTAAGTATGAAATTATTATGGATGGAAGAACGTTTGATAAGCCTGTTAATTACGCACTTGCAAAAATAGTAGAAAGAAGGGGAGAACACGAAAGAAGAAAAGTATACGAGAATAAAGAATTTGAAAAAAGAAGATCCGGGGAACGAAGGCAAAGACCTGATTCAGGGCTTGCCGATTCAGATGAAAATACTAAAAGACCTATTATTATAGTAGATCCCAGATCAGGAAACGGTCCGGGTATAGCAGGGTCAAAAAAGAATTCCGAAATAGGAATGGCACTTCAGACAGGTCAGCCTGTTTATTATATTATATTTTTTCCTGTTCCTGAAAAAGGCCAGACACTTGAAGATGTAAAAAATGCTGAAATAAAATTTATCCAGGAAGTTAAAAAACGTCATCCTGATTCACCAAGACCTTCGGTAATAGGTAATTCTCAGTCAGGATGGGCTCTTGCAATGCTCAGTGCTGAAGAGCCTGATCTTGCAGGCCCTCTTATTTTAAACGGATCTCCCATATCCTACTGGGCAGGTGTTGAAGGAAAGCATATAATGAGATACAGAACCGGAATAATGGGCGGAAGCTGGCTTGTTTCCTTTTTAAGTGATCTCGGACATGGTCTTTTTGACGGAGCTTATCTTGTAACCGGTTATGAAGCTGTTGATCCGGCAAACACCTTTTTTAAACAGCCGTATAAACTTTTTGCAAATGTAGATAAAGAGCATACCAACTATCTTAAATTTGAAAGATGGTGGAACAGTTATTATATGATGACTGAAGAAGAAATCGATTTTATTGTAAACAAGCTTTTTATTGAAAACAGCCTTGAAAAAGGTGAAATCGGTTTCGAAAACGGTAAAAAGATAGATCTCAAGGAATTAAAAGATCCTCTTGTTCTTTTTTCATCGGGTGCTGACAATATCACTCCTCCTCAGCAGGCTCTTAACTGGATTACAAGAGTATGGGGTTCGGTTGATGAGATCAGGGAGAAAAAACAGGTAATAGTATACCTTCTTCATGAAAATATAAGACATATGGGGATCTTTGTTTCTGACAGAGTGGCCCAAAAAGAGCATAAAGGTATTCTTGATAGTGTTGAGCAGGTAGGATACCTTTCTCCTGGTCTTTATGAAATGAAGATTGAAAAAAGTGATCCAAGATACTCTGATAAGGAGTATGATATCAGGTTTGAGGAAAGAACCTTTGACGATATAAAAAATCTTGATGACGATGATGTTGATGAGCTCAGTTTTTATCCTGTTGTTCCTGTTTCCCATTTTAATGATAAAGTTTATACCCGGATTTTCAGGCCGGTTGTAAGATCTTTTGTTAACAAATGGAATGCACCTTTTATAAAGATGCATAATCCCCAGAGGGTTGCAAGATATATTTTTTCTGATATGAACCCTTTGATGTACTGGTTTAAGACAGCCGGAAGGTTAAGCCATAAAAACAGGGTAAAGTCTTCAAGGGACAACCCTTTTGTTGTAATGGAAGAAAAATGCGCGAGTTTTATTTCTGAGGCTCTCGATTTTCAAAGAGATATAAGGGATGCATCCCAGGAGAATTTTTTCAGGCAGATTTACGGTAATCCTTTCATAAGATCTTTTTTTTCAGGAGATTTAGATAATAAAAAAAAAGATGACGAGCAATATAAAAATAAATCAAAAGACAGGTTTCTTAAAAACAAAGGCGGATTTCCTGAAGCAACTGTAAGAATGATGGTGGCAGTTGCAGGAATAGATAAGGTGTTTCATGACAGAGAAATACAGGCCATTATAAATACATCCAAAGAAAATTCCAGGCTCAGTGTTTTAACCCCTGATGAGATTCAGGGTCTTATAAGTGAACAGTCTGATATTTTAGATTATGATTTTAAAGGAGCCCTTGAAAGTCTCAAATATCTTTTGAAAAAACATGATGAGCGGCTTGAAGCTGTTGAAATGATGAGAAAAGTTGCAGATTCTGATGCTGAGGTATCTCCGGAAGAAGATCAGCTTATTATTGAAGTAATGGAGATTTTAAATATATTAACATGATATCGAAATCGGTAAAAAAAGTTTTGCAGCAAGAAAAATCAGGGGTTAAGTTTTAATTCTTTTTTAAAACCCCTTTTTTTGCACCAATAAGAAAATATATTATAAAACCGAAAAAAGGTATAAGGGATATTATGCACCACAAAGTTTTTTTGCCGGTTGTTTCAAAACTGCGCTTTACACAGTGAGCAAAAGCTACGTTGGTCATGATAAGAAAAAAAATACCTATAAATGCCCAGACCATTAATGTTTTAATTTCCATTATACCCGTCTTTCTTAATTTTTAGCAATGATGACAGTTTTAAAACTGTTTTTGCATAAGGCATGCTATTATTATATTTTAAAATTACAGACAATGCCTTACCATCTGACATATTTTTTTTCCACCCATGTTTTTTTAAATATTTTGCAACACTTGCTATTGCATCATTATGGTTGTGAAGGTCTGTTTTTCCGTCAAAATCTCCGTCTTCTCCGTAGGCTCTGATATTGGATGGCATAAACTGAGGAATTCCAACGGCCCCGGCATATGATCCTGTAATATTAGCAGGGTCAATATTGTTTATTATACAGTATGTAATGAATTTTTTCAGTTCTGGATATGCCCATTTTGCTCTTTTATCTGCCCGGTTATTGAATTTTTCTCCTGAATATCTGTTTTTTTCTGATGGAACAGATTTTTTGACCATTTTTTTTACATAATCGTTTTTAAGTGCAGCAACTGAGGAAAGAGAAGATAAAACAGGTCTGTTTCCTGTATAATTTCCAAGTCTTGTTTCTATAGTTAGGATTGCTGTTATAACTTCAGGAGGAACACCGAATTTTTCTTCAAAATACTCAAAGGTTTTTTTATACTTATTTATGTACTTTATTCCGTTTACTACATATTCTCTGCCTAAAAATTTTTCATAATCGAGCTTGTATTCACTTACTGTAAAAAAGAGTGTAACTGAATTAAATTCATAAGTTATATTATTACTACTGTATATTTTTTTTATATATTCCTTGTTAAATCCGTCTTTAATAAGATTTTTTTTAACAATTTCAAAATATGAATGATCGCTAAACGAAATTGCCGGAAAGAAAACAGTTAAAATAATTATATATTTACATAGAAACTTCATGCTTTGTTCTCCTTGAATAAGACGCAATTTTATTTATACCCAGCTCTTTTAAGAGTTTGTAAGCTTTATCAAAATCTCTGCCGACTTGTTCAGGCTCATGTGCATCTGAGCCTGGTGTAATCGATATATTTTTTTTAAAGCATTTTTTTAGTATTTCTCTGCATGGATACTGCCTTTTTATAATATGGGAATACCCCCCTGTATTAATTTCAACACTTATGTTTTTGGAAGCTATTTTATTAAGAATCTCTTCAACTCTGCTATATGTATATCTGTATGTTTTTTCATCAATGAACTTTCTGAATTTAAAAATAATGTCGAGATGGCATATTGTATCATAGAAATTGTATTCAAGCATTTTATCAATTAAGTCAAAATATTCTATACTCAGTTCGTATAGTTTCATATGACTGTAATCTTTTGCTTTGCTTCTGCTTGCAATATTATACCCTTTGACAAAGTGAACAGAAGCTCCGATCATATCAAAATCGTATTTTGAACATATTTTTTCTGTCTCGTCAAAATAATCAGGATGGAAATCGACCTCAAGGCCGCATTTTACTGTTATAAGATTTTTAAATTTTTCAGCGGCTTTTTTTACTTTGTAAAAATAAAGAGGTACTTCCTTAACAGTCATTGAGTTTTTAAAATCTTTTTCAAAAAGCGTAAGGTGATCAAGAAAAAGAATTTCATTTAATCCTTTATCCGCAGCTTTTTTTATAAAAGACTCAATGCTTTCATAGGCATGGTTGCAGAAGCTGGTGTGTATGTGATAATCAGATTTAATCAAATTTTAAAATCTTTTTAAATAATAGTCGGTTTATATGAAGATTTAATCTTTTAATTTAGCATTTTTTTTTCACAAATAAAATATTATAGATAAAGAAAACATTTTAATTTTACCTGTAAGAAAAGAGAAAATATTGGCTTCCAAAAAAAACAGAATTGAATATATATGCTCAGGCTGTGGATATTCTTCTTTAAAATGGCTTGGTAAATGCCCTGACTGCGGGCAATGGGATACTTTTACCGAAGAGATTAAAAAACCGGGGAGTCCGCTTAAAAATGCAAAAATGAAAAAGGCTCAGCCTGTTTCACTTGAATCAGTTGTATCTGACAGCGAGGCAAGGATTGAAACAAAAATTGATGAGTTTGACAGAGTGCTCGGCGGAGGCATTGTTCCGGGAAGCCTTGTTCTTATAGGAGGAGATCCCGGGATAGGAAAATCTACACTTATGCTCCAGGCTGCTTCTTCACTTGCATCTCTTGGGAAAAAAGTACTTTATGTTTCAGGTGAGGAATCTGCAAGTCAGATAAAGCTCAGAAGCGAAAGGCTTGAATCTTCAGGACAGATACTTGTACTTACGGAAACCGGACTTGAAATAGTTCTTGAAACAGCTTCCGGAGTAAAACCGGATGTCCTTATTATAGATTCTATCCAGACCCTTTTTTCCGAAGAAATAGGATCTGCCCCGGGTAGTCTTTCACAGGTAAGGGAATCTGCTGTTAAGTTTATGGAATTTGCAAAAAAAGAGGGTATTCCGACCTTTCTTGTAGGTCATGTAACCAAGGAAGGGGTTATTGCAGGTCCCAGAGTTCTTGAGCATATGGTAGATACAGTATTGTACTTTGAAGGGGATTCAGGACAGATTTACAGAATTTTAAGGGCTGTAAAAAACAGGTTTGGATCAACCAATGAAATCGGACTTTTTGAGATGAATCAAAGAGGTCTTGCAGGCATTGCAAACCCCTCAGGAGTATTTCTTTCAGAACGTCCTGTAAATACAGCAGGATCTTCTGTTACTGCAACAATGGAAGGTACAAGACCGATACTAATCGAAATTCAGGGGCTTGTCTCCAATTCCGGCGGAGGCGGTACTCCAAGAAGAACTGTTGTGGGAGTTGAACTTAACAGGCTTGCACTTATAATAGCTGTAATGGAAAAAAAGGTGGGACTTCACTTTTCTGATCATGATGTTTTTGTAAACGCTGCAGGCGGTGTAAGGGTTAGTGAGCCTGCAACAGATCTTGCAGTTGCTTCTGCAGTTGCCTCAAGTTTTTTTGATGCTCCTGTGCCTGAAGATATGATAGTTCTCGGAGAAATCGGCCTTACAGGCGAGCTCAGGGGGGTAAATAATCTTGAAAAAAGGGTTATAGAGTCAAAAAAGCTCGGTTTTAAAAGATTTGTTCTTCCTGAAAATACTCTTGCTGAGTCAGGAATAAAAGGTGTTGAGATTATAACAGCTTCAAATCTGGAAAAAGCTATGGGAATAATATTTGGCGGAGAGTGATTTATAAATGGGAAAGAAAAAAAAATCGGGTAAAAAACAGCTGAATAAGTGGGATGATGATCATTATACAAAACTGGCCAGAAAAGAGAATTATCCTGCAAGATCAGTATATAAGCTCAAGGAGATAGATCAAAAATTTAAAATTTTCAAAAAAGGATTAAATGTTCTTGATCTTGGGTGTGCACCTGGTGCCTGGCTTAAATATGCATCTGAAAAGGTAGGTCCGTCAGGAAAAGTTACAGGCATAGATCTGAAGCCGGTTGAACTGGAGCCTTTGGCTAACATGGAAATTATTAAAGGAGATATTTTTGAACAGGAAGTAATTTCAGATTTAATTTCAAAGGGTATGTTTGATATTGTTATGAGTGACATGGCTCCTGATACTACAGGGTACAGACATGCCGATTCTGCAAGATCTGCAGCGCTTTGCGAGGCTGCATTGTATCTTGGATCAAAAGTTCTTAAAAAAGGCGGAGTCTTTATAACAAAAATTTTTCAGGGAGAAGACTTTGATCAGTTTGCAAAAAAAGTTCTTTTGGATTATGAGAAAAGAAAAATATTTAAGCCTGATTCCTGCAGAAAAAATTCAAAAGAGGTATATATAATAGGTTCAGGAAAAAAATAGAAGGCTTTGAAAGAATAATTGGCTAAAAATTAAGTTTTTTCGAAACTAAATACGATTTAATTCCGGGGAGGATAATACATGGCAGGCCATAGTAAATGGGCAAATATTAAGCACAAAAAAGGCAAGGAAGATGCTAAGCGCGGCAAAATTTTTACAAAGCTTATTAAAGAGATCACTGTAGCAGCAAAAATGGGCGGAGGAGACATAGATGCAAACCCAAGGCTCAGAACTGCAGTAGAGGCGGCTAAAAGTGCAAATATGCCCAAAGACAATATAGAAAGAGGGATCAAAAAAGGTACAGGCGATCTTGAAGGTGTAAATTATGAAGATATTAAATATGAAGGGTACGGTCCCGGCGGAGCTGCTGTTTTGGTAGAGGTTCTCACAGATAATAAAAACCGTGCAGTAGGCGAGGTAAGACATCTTTTTTCAAAGCACGGAGGAAATCTTGGTGAAAACGGATGTGTTGCCTGGATGTTTGATAAAAAAGGGTATATACTTGTTACCAAAGAGAGTTCTGATGAAGAAACTTTAATGGAAATTGGTCTTGAAGCAGGAGCTGAAGACATAAAAGAACAGGAAGATTCCTTTGAAGTTATAACAGATCCTGCTGATTTCGAAGCTGTAAAAAAAGCTCTGGAAGACAATAACATTAAATATGAAGTTGCAGAGCTTTCAATGATTCCAGAAAATGAAACAGCTGTTGATGGAAAAGATGCAGAAAAAATGGTAAAGTTAATTGACGGACTTGAAGACTGCGATGATGTACAAAATGTTTATACAAACGCAGATATACCCGACTCTTACTTTGAGTAAAATATGAAACATATATTCCTTTTTTTCAGATTGTTGCTTGTTGCAGGTTTAATAATAACCCAGAGCTGTGGAAGCGGTTCTTCAGACAGAGATTATGATGAAGAAAAGGAAGAATTAAAATCTTCAGGCATTGTCAGGATTTCCGGCAATGCCTTTGCAGATTTTGATCTTAAAGGCTCTGATCAGAATTCAAACAACTCTCCAGATACTCCACAATATATAACAACCAATTCAAAAACATGCGGTTATGTCGATTTTGAATCAGATCCTTATGACTGGTATGCTTTTTATTCTGAAAACGATTTTAAAATAAGTTTTGAATCTGAAAACAATATTTTAATTTTTGCAGGACCGGCCGAATCTCCTGTGGAGTCCTTTGAAGATGGGTACAAGTTTGAGGTAGAGGAAGGATCTGTATATTATATAAAAATCGATGCTGATCAGGAAAGGTCAAAAGGTAATTATTTTTTTGAAATTTCAGAAGTTTCAAAACTTACTGCATCATACTCAGATAGTTTTGTTCCCGGTGAAATAATTGTAAAATACAAAGAAAATTCAAGAACTGTTCAGTCATTATCAACAAATGCCGGTTTAGAACTGGAGCTTAAAAAAAAATATTCGGGATTTAATCTTTATAAAATTAATACCAGGCAAGCTCTGTCAGTTTTTTCAAAACAAGATTTAAAGCAGGAAACTCTTGATACTATAGAGGAGCTAAACAGATCTTCTGACGTTGAATATGCAGAGCCTAACTTTATAAGAAAACCTTCTTATAATCCTGACGACTATTACTATACTGACGATTATTTGTTATGGAATCTTGATATGATAAATACACCAGGAGCCTGGAACATTGCAAGAGGCGATAATATCATAGCCGCAGTTCTTGATACAGGAATTATAACCCATGAAGACCTTCCTGAAGAAAGAATAGTTCAGGGGTACGATTTTATAGATATGGATGATGACCCAAATGATCCGGGTACAGACGATTTGGTTCCTGAGTATCACGGAACCCATGTTGCAGGAGTGCTTGCAGCTGAGATGGATAATGCTAAAGGAATAGCAGGGGTTGCTCCCGGAGCTTTAATAATGCCTTTAAGAATAGGTGATGACAGCTTTACATCTGCAAATATATCCCAGGGAATATATTATGCCGCAGGTATTAAAAATTCCAGTGAAAAACTTCCGGCAAAACCGGCAGACATAATAAATATGAGTTTTGGTGCACCAGGCTTTTCAGATGCAGAACAAGAAGCTGTTCAAAAAGCAGCTGAAAAAGGTCTTATTTTAACAGCAGCTGCAGGAAATAATGGAGTGGATGAGGCTTTTTATCCTGCAGCATATTCTGAAGTAATAAACGTTTCTGCTGTAGACAGTAGCGGAGATGTTCCTGAATATTCAAATTACGGAAGTTCTATAACTCTTGCTGCCCCAGGTGGAGGAGACGAAAAATCTGATATGATTGCTGGTCCCAGCGGTCCTGACAAGGATTCTTATTATTTAATGTCTGGTACTTCAGTGTCGGCTCCTCATGTTGCAGGAGTTATAGCTTTAATGAAATCGATAAGACCTGAACTTAATTCAATAGATATTTTTAATCTTATTTCAGCAGGAGAAATGACTTATGACTATGGTGATTCAGGTTTTGACAACTATTACGGATACGGGCTTATTGATGCAGAAAAATCGGTTTATAATCTAGGCGATTTTACTTCTTATACAGGTGTTAAAATTTTGATAAAAAACCTGCAGGGTGATCTTCTGGAAACTGTTTACCCTCTTAAGAAAGTAGGCGTTGGAAAGTTTGAGTACAGACTTCCAGGTGTAAGTTCAGGTGATTATATAATTGAAGCAGGATTTGATCTGAATAATGACAATGATTTTGATGATCATGGCGAGCTGAGTACCTCAGGTTCTCTGACTGTAAGTGACGAGCAGACATTTGCCGCTGATACCCTTGTAATATCTTTTTAAAAAATGATATTATCAAAAATAGTGACTGTTTGAGACAGTAGGAATTATACAGTCACTATTTGTTTAAAGAGAACAAAAATCAGCTGAAAGAAAGCATTTTTTCAACACTTCCAAGAGCTTTTTGTCTTACTTGCTCAGGTATTGTTATTTCTCCGTATCCGGTTTCAAGTGAGTAAGCAACCTGCTCCAGGGTTACTTTCTTCATATCAATGCAGTATATTTTTTCTGAAGCTGAATAAAATGTTTTTTCAGGGCAGGCTTTCTGAAGTGGATAAAGATGTCCTGTTTCTGTTGCAATTATAAATTCTTTTTTTTCAGATTTTTCTGCAATCCTTATCATTTTTGATGTACTTCCTGTTTCATCCGCAACTTCAAGTACTTCCGGTCTGCACTCAGGGTGTGCAATAAAAAGGGCATCAGGATGTTTTTGTCTTGCTCTTAAAGCATCCTCTTTTGTCATTGCATTATGAAACGGACAATAACCTTCCCATAAATGAATTTTTTTATCTGTATGCAATGCCGCAAACTGTGCAAGGTTTTTGTCAGGAGTCATAAGGACTTCCTTAGCATCTATTTTATTTACAATATCTACTACATTTGCAGATGTGCAGCATACATCGGATACAGCCTTAACAGCAGCTGTTGAATTAACATATGTAATTACAGGGATATTGTTGAGTTCTTTTTTTCTTTTTACAAGATCTTCTGGTGTAACCATTTCAGCCATAGGACATCCTGCATCAGGATTTGGAAGAAGTACTTTTTTTGAGGGAGACAATATTTTTGCAGTTTCAGCCATAAAATGAACTCCGCAGAATACTATTATATCAGCATCTGTTTGGGATGCTTTTATGCTAAGTTCAAGAGAATCTCCGCAAAGATCGGCTATTTCCTGGATTTCAGGAGGTTCATAATTATGCGCAAGAATTACAGCATTTTTTTCCTTTGCAAGTTTTTTTATTTTTTCTTTCATTTAAAAACAGTCCTGTATTTAATATTTTGTAATATCTGCATTTTCAGGAGGAGTAAAAGTGAAAATGCTGTTGTCTGTATCAGAAATAAATTCTTCATTTTTAAATCTGAATTCGGTGTCGTCGTTATTATTGTTTGTAGTTCTTACTTTGAGTATTTTTCCGTTATCTTTGAGAACAGTAATCTCTATTTCTTTAATCCGGCTTTTTTTTAGAGGTTTGAGAATAAGCGCAAAATTTTCTTCTTTTTCGGTTTTTTTGCTTTTTGTTTCATAATTTTTGCTTATGCTTCCAAGATTGGAAAGAAGAGCGCCTCCTGTACCGGGCTCAAAATATTTTTCAGCCTCTGTAACAGTTACTTTGTTTTTTTTATGAACATATATCCAGACTTTTTTTCCGTTGGTTATTACTTCCTGCTTGTCCGGGAAATTGTATTTCCAGTACATTTTTCCCGGATGAGAAAATATGACAAAACCTCCTGCGGTCTGTTCAATATCAAGGGTTTTTAAAGTCGACTTCTGGGAAAAATCGGCCTCAAAATTTTTTTTGGAATATCTTTGCTCAATCTTTTCTATTATCTCTTCAGTTGTATCAGCGTAAGCTGTACAGGTTAAGACAAGGATGAGCATAATCAGGTTTATTATATACTTCATTTATTTTTATCTCCATTAATTGTTTTTTTTAAATTTTTAAAAGCTCAACTAAGATTATACTAAAATTAAATTTTTAATATTATGAAATAAAAAAGATTGTGTAAATATATTTATAAGCCGGTTTTTTCCTGATATAAAATTTTATGGTGATTAAATTTTTATAAATCTTGCTAAAATTTACTGAATATGTCAAAAAGATCAGTTTCTTTATATAACTTAAGGTAGATGTAAAATGAATAAAATAGTGGCGCTGTTCGGCAGGCCTAATGTTGGAAAATCGACTATTTTCAACAGACTCACAAAGTCCAGAAATGCAATAGTAGATAATAAGCCGGGTGTGACAAGAGACAGAAACTACGGTGAGGTAAGCTACGATGATAAATCGTTTATACTTGTTGATACAGGCGGTTTTTTGTCCGATGATTCTGATCACTTTGCCGAAAAAATAAAATTACAGCTTGAAACCGCAATTTCAGAAACAGATGTAATAGTTGTTATATTTGACGGGAAATCAGGGCTTTCCTCTTACGACCAGGATCTTTTAAAGCTCTTAAGAGGTGTGGATAAGCCTAAATATTATCTTGTAAATAAAATCGATTCTCCTGAAAAAGAAGATTTGATGTATGATTTCTACAGAGCCGGTGTTGAAAAGCTTTTTCCTGTTTCAGGCGAACACGGATACGGGCTCAATGATTTTATGTATGATCTTACTGAAAGCCATATTTCAATGGACTCTGATTCTGATTCAAAAGAAGATGATCTTATAAAAGTGGCAGTAGTTGGTAAGCCCAATGCCGGAAAATCATCTCTTGCAAATCAGATTCTGGGTGAAAAGCGAATGGTTGTAAGTGATCTTCCAGGCACAACAAGAGACTCCATAGACTCTTTTGTAAATTTCAAGGGAAGGGATTACCTGTTTATCGATACTGCAGGAATAAGAAGAAAAAGCAGGGTAAATGAAAAGCTTGAAAAATTTTCCATTATAAAGGCATTAAAAAGTCTTGAAAGGTGTGATATCGCACTTATTCTCATAGATTCTGAGGAAGGTGTAACAGAACAGGATGTTAAAATAGCAGGGTATGCCGAAGAAAGGGGCTGCGGAGCAGTTTTTGTTCTTAATAAATGGGATCTTATTGAAAAAGATCAAAAAGTTGCAAAAAGATTTATTGATGATTTAAGATACCATGCTTCTTTTCTTTCATATGCTCCTGCTGTTACAGTTTCGGCTAAAACCGGGAAAAGAGTTCATAAGATCTTTGATTTTATCGAAAAAGTATATAAGGAATATACTACAAGAATATCTACATCAAAGGTAAATGATATTATCAACTCTGCTGTGGAGAGAAATACTCCTCCGTATCATCAGAATAAAAGACTCAAATTCTACTATTCAACCCAGGTAAAAGCTTCTCCCCCGACTTTTGTCTCTTTTGTTAATTATCCGGAAGCTGTGCATTTTTCTTATAAAAGATTTCTCATAAACCAGCTAAGAGAAAATACTGGTCTTGAAAATACTCCCGTTATTCTTAGTCTGAAGCAAAGACAGGGAAGAGAAGGGTTTATGGATAAATTCCCCAAAAAAGCTAATAAGAAAACAGGAACCAAGCGGGGTAAGAATAAAAGACTTAAAAAAAGGCGCTGATTTTGGATTTGTTTGAACAAAATACAGATAAATCTGATTACCAGCCTCTTGCAGAACGAATGCGGCCTGAGACTTTATCAGATATTGCAGGTCAAAAGCATATAACAGGGGATAATTCTCTTTTATTTAGTGCTTTGCAGAAAAAAGAGATTTTTTCTTTTATTCTCTGGGGGCCGCCTGGTTGTGGAAAGACCTCTATTGCAAGGGCTGCGGCATCTGAATGCGGCTGGCATTTTGAACAGCTTTCTGCTGTTTTGTCAGGGGTTGCTGATGTTAGAAAAGTTTTAAATGATTCCAGGGACAGGCTTTTTAAATTTAAAAAAAAGACTGTTTTGTTTATAGATGAGATTCACAGATTCAGCAAGTCCCAGCAGGATGCATTTTTAAAGCATGTGGAAGAAGGGCTTATAACTCTTATAGGTGCAACAACTGAAAACCCTTCTTTTGAAATTATTTCGCCCCTTCTTTCGAGATTAAAAGTTTTTAAGCTCAATTCAGTTTCAGAAGAAGAGATTTTAAAAATTTTAAAAAAAGCTCTTGCAGATGAAAAAAAAGGGCTCGGCAGACTCGGTGTCAAAGCAGACGATGAAGTCCTTAATCTTCTTGCTATGTCTGGTGATGGTGATCTTAGGCTTTGCCTTAACAATCTTGAAAATTCAGTATTGTATTGTATACACAGAAACAGGAAAAAGGTTGAAAAAAGCGACCTTAAATCTGTGATAGGTGAAAAAGGCTTTAGATACGATAAATCCGGAGATAACCATTTTGATCTTATTTCAGCTTTTCATAAAAGCCTCAGAGGTAGCGATCCTGATGCTGCACTTTACTGGATGGAGAGAATGCTGTCATCAGGAGAAGACCCTTTGTATATAATAAGAAGAATGGTTGCGGTTGCATCCGAAGATATCGGTAATGCAGATCCGGAAGCTCTTCACACAGCAGTATCTGCACTCGAGGCTTTCAGGTTTATGGGAATGCCCGAAGGTAAGCTTGCAATGGCCCAGGCGGCTGTTTATCTTGCCACTGCTCCTAAAAGCAATAAAGTCTATCTTGCCCTTAAAAAAGCTGAGCAGGCTGTAGCAGAAAACAAAGGGTATGATGTTCCTGTTCATTTAAGAAATGCTCCTACAAAACTTATGAAAGAGCTTGGATATAAAAAGGATTACAAATATCCCCACGATTATGAATACGCTTTTGCTGATCAGGATTATATGCCTGAAGAACTTAAAAATTTAAAATTTTATGAACCTTCGGATTTTGGTCATGAAGCTTTGATAAAAAAAAGAATTCATTTCTGGAACTCCAAAAGGAAAAAATAATTCAGATCAGTTTTTCGGTCGGTCTTTTTAGGGGCGCACTCAAATTTAAACTTTAATCCCTGGAAAGTATCAGAGCATAAATTCTGTTTTTTTTGTAATCGATTCTTCAAGCCAGGCGTTTTCCCTGAAATTTACTTTGTTATTCTTGTCAAAGATTAATACAGAAGATGCTCTTGTTCCGTATATTTCACTTTTTACAAAAACAGGGGAAAGCAGACGTTCCCATTCAAGTCCCATGCCAGTTTCAGGAAGTTCGTTGTCAGGAAAAGTTTTGTCGTTAAGAAGAACTTTAATGCTGTCTTCAATAATATTTTCAGACTTAAAAGTCTTTTCAAGCTCTTTTTTCGACTTTTCAACCTTTGGCCAGTCTGTATTAAGGAGATGATTGCTTAGTCCGTGGATTCCGGGCTCAAGTTTTTCAGGACGATTGCTGATGTTTGAGTAGTAATATATTTCGTCTTTGTTTCCAGCAATCAGGTTAAAACCGTTATACTCATCTTTTTTAGACTGAAGTTTTTTGATAAAATCATCAGGAGCAATTTCATTTTCAAGAAATGAGCTTACAATTATTCCCCTTGATTTTGCATCCTGTTTAAAATTTGAAGGGTCTCTGTAGTTTGTAATTGCTGCAAACTGCTTTGTTTTTTTGTTTATTCCCATCCATGTGCCGCCGGACTTAAGATCTTTTCCCGCAATTATATCAGAATTTTTATTCCATAAGTCGAGGGTTTTTGTTTCTCTTTCATAGAATTCATCACGGTTTGCAGCTATTATAAGAGGAAATTCTTTGTTTTGTTTGAATGAAAAAATTATAAGACACATTTTATGTACACACTGTTTATTAATGTTTTTATCTGTTTAACCGGGTTATTGACTTTCATAATTAATACAGTTAATCTTCCCTTATAATTATGATTTAGCCTGTATGTGTCAATATTAAAAAATTGAATATAAAAATTATAAGGAGGAAGCGATGAGAGATGTTGTTATAGTCAGTGGTTCAAGAACTGCCGTAGGAGCTTTTGGCGGATCTTTGAAAAAGGTTTCTGTTGTGGACCTTGGTAAAACTGTAATGAAGGAGACTCTTACAAAAGCAGGTTTAAGACCCCAGGCTAACAAGGAGATGCAGGATGTTTATCCTGACAAGCTTAAGGACCAGGGGCAGATAGATCTTGAAAAAGAGGGTTATGATTATGATGATTCACTTACTCCTGTTGCTGTGGATGAGGTTATAATGGGCTCTGTTCTTGTGGCAGGTCAGGGGCAGAACCCTACAAGGCAGTCAATGATAGCTGCGGGAATGTCAAAAGAGACACCTGCTTTTACTGTTAATAAAGTATGCGGGTCAGGTCTTAAGGCTATTTCCCTTGGTGCCCAGGCGATAATGACAGGCGAGTCTGATGTTGTTATGGCAGGCGGAATGGAAAGTATGAGCAATGCTCCAATGGCTCTTCTTGATGCAAGATGGGGTCACAGAATGGAACTTACAGGTGTAGGCAAAGTTCATGACCTTATGGTTTTTGACGGTCTTTATGAAATTTTTTACGGATATCATATGGGTGTTACTGCAGAAAATATTGCTTCAAAATATTCAATTTCCAGAAAAGATCAGGATGAACTTGCGGTTTTAAGTCATAACAGAGCAATGAAAGCCATAAAAGAAGGCAGTTTCAAAGAAGAGACAGCTCCTGTTGTTATTAAGTCGAGAAAAGGCGATATTGTTGTTGATACAGATGAAAGACCTATGGAAACAGATATGGAAAAAATGAGCAAAATGAAGCCTGCATTTAAAAAAGACGGAAGTGTTACAGCAGGTAATGCTTCAGGAATAAATGACGGTGCAGCTTCAGTTCTTCTAATGTCAGCTGAAAAGGCAAAAGAGCTTGGTCTTGAGCCTCTTGCAGTTATAAAAGGTTTTTCTTCAGGCGCAATGGATCCTGCATATATGGGACTTGGACCTGTTCCTGCCATAAGAAAACTTATGAAGAAAACAGGAATGGATGTAAACTCAATAGATATGATAGAGCTTAACGAAGCTTTTGCATCCCAGGCCCTTGGGTGTATGATTGAGCTTGGAATCGATTCTGAAAAGCCTAATCAGCTTGGAAGCGGAATATCGATAGGTCATCCAATAGGATGTACAGGAGCAAGACAGATGGTTACTCTTATACATGAGATGAAGAGAAAAGATTATAATACAGGTCTTGTTTCAATGTGCATTGGCGGCGGCATGGGCATGGCTATGGTTGTAGACAAGTAAAACCAGCTTATAATCAGTAAGGATATTAATAAGGGCTGTCTTTGAGTTTTTTAAGGCGGTCCTTTTTTATTTAGTTGCTGAACGAAAACCAGAAGTTTTCGGCCAAGTACTATTTAGTCAATGAACGAAAAATTCTGGTTTTCGGCCAATCATTTTTTCTGATTAAGTTTTTAAAAAACTGTTATCTGCTGAAGCCTGAACCTTTTTATCTGTCATCTGTACAAATAATTAATTGCCTGCATTGTCAGTTTTTTAATCCTTTTGATCTTCTTTTAAATCTTTGGATTATATTTACATTAGTAAAAAAAAATGTAAAAGTTTTCCAGCTGAAGCTGTTTGTTTTTCAAATAATAACTCTTCAAAAATTATGCATTTTTTTTGCATTTAAGCTGTCTTGTAACTAAATTGAAGTTTTATTATTTTAAGATTAACTCAGATAAAACCAATGGGGTCAGGCCTTGAAACATTCTATTCTGAAATACTTTCTTATTCTTTTTATCATATCGTTTGTGCTTATGGGCAGACTTTTATGGCCTTTTATGTCTATTTTGTGTCTTGCAGCTGTTATGGCTGCTTTTTTATATCCTGTGTATAAAAAACTGGCACAAAAAATAAGGCCTTATCCTTCTGCTCTGTTGATCTGTTTTGTTGTTTTTCTGATTGTAGGTTTTATTGTGGCAATTTTTGTCGGGGTCCTTTCAAAAGAGGCATATTCTCTTTATTTGTCAGCCAGAGGGGCTTTTTTAAGGGATGAAGTTTTCTCCTTTGTTACACCTGAGCAGTTAAATCAGCTAAATAGTTTTCTATCAAGATTTGATATTCAGGTATCAAGGGATGATCTTGTTGCTCCTTTTGCTGAGCTTGGAAAGCTTTTAGGGCGGACATTGTTTGACCAGGCAAGCATGGTTGCTTCTAATATTCTGAAGTTGACAGTAAGCTTTTTTATGCTTTTAATTGTTCTTTTTTTCCTTCTTGTGGATGGAGAAAAGGTAAAAAATTATATTATTTATCTTTCCCCTCTTCCAGTTGAAGAAGATGAAACAATCATTGTAAAGTTTCGGGAAATGGCTGGCGCAGTTCTTGTGGTAAACGGAATTGCCGGTATTATACAGGGTGTGGCAGGAGGTATTTATTTTAAGCTTATAGGCATATCTTCGCCTTTTTTATGGGGTGTTGTAATGGGT
The DNA here is from genome assembly GCA_051744925.1 of Thermodesulfobacteriota bacterium. Lineage (GTDB taxonomy): Bacteria > Desulfobacterota > Desulfobacteria > Desulfobacterales > JACKCP01 > JACKCP01. The sequence goes on from JBNJDM010000017.1 coordinate 30,713, forward strand.
ATTCTCGCTTTTCTGCCCATAGTCGGAATAGGTTTTGCCATGTTTCCTGTAGCGGTTTATCTCTTTCTTAAAGGGAACATTTTACTTGGAGTTGTTACTGTTGTTTTTTATGTGGTTTCAACAATCGCGGCTGAATATTACTTGAAACCGATGTTTGTGGGAAGCAGGGTAAAAATGCATCCACTTTTGGTGTTTCTTGCGATTATAGGCGGCCTGAAGCTCTTTGGAGTTCTTGGAATAATATATGGTCCTTTGATTGTAACTTTCTTTTTTACTTTATCAGATATTTATCATAAAAAATATCAGAAAATGGTTGAATAAAATATGAAATAAAATGTATATAAATAAGGTTACGCCTTATTATTTGTTATTATTTGCGTTATTTCAAAGGCTTTTTAAAAAATTATAAAAAGGTAGTGTTATGTCAGAGGAACAAGAAAGTTCTGGAATCAGTATAGAAAAAGAAATGCAGCAGTCGTATCTTGACTATGCAATGAGTGTTATAATAGGCAGGGCTCTTCCTGATGTAAGAGACGGGCTGAAGCCTGTGCACAGAAGAATTCTCTACGGAATGCACGAGCAGAAAAATGATTATAATAAACCTTATAAAAAATCTGCAAGAATTGTTGGTGAGGTTATAGGTAAATTCCATCCCCACGGCGATGCAGCAGTTTATGATGCAATAGTTCGTATGGCCCAGAATTTTGCCATGAGGTATCCTCTGGTTGACGGCCAGGGAAACTTCGGATCCATAGACGGTGATTCACCTGCTGCAATGCGTTATACAGAAATCAGAATGCAGAAGATTTCCCATGAAATTCTCGCTGATCTTGAAAAGGAAACAGTAGACTTTATACCAAACTATGATGAGTCTATATATGAACCTGTTGTGCTCCCTTCCAAAGTTCCTGCGCTTCTTGTAAACGGTTCTTCCGGTATTGCAGTTGGTATGGCAACAAATATTCCCCCTCATAACCTGGGTGAAATATCAGACGCTGTTATAGAAATGATAGACAATCCTTCGGTTTCAATAGACGAATTAATGGAAGTTGTCCCGGGGCCTGATTTTCCAACAGGGTGTATAATCTACGGCGTTAACGGAATAAGAGATGCTTATCATACAGGACGCGGAATTATAAAAGTACGCTCAGAGATTTATGAAGAAGAAAGCTCCTCAGGTACTGTTCTTATTGCAAATGAAGTTCCTTATCAGGTCAACAAGGCAAGGCTTATAGAAAAAATTGCTGAACTTCAGCGTGATAAGGTGATTGAAGGAATCAGATATGTCAGGGATGAGTCTGATAAAGAAGGTATTCGTGTTGCAGTGGCATTAAAAAGAGATGCTATGCCTGAAGTTGTAAAAAATCAGCTTTATAAGCATACTCAGTTTGAGTCGACTTTTGGAATAAATTTTCTTGCTGTTGTCGACCGAAAACCTGAACAGATGAATATTAAAGAGATTCTGGCTCATTTTATACGTCACAGAAGAGAAGTTGTAATAAGAAGAACCAAATTCGATTTAAAAAAAGCTGAAGCAAGGGCACATATTCTTGAAGGTCTTAAAACAGCTCTTGATAATATTGATGAAGTAGTCGCCCTTATAAGGGCTGCAGACTCTCCTGAAAAAGCAAAGACTGGTCTTATGACAAGATTTTCTCTGTCAGACAAACAGTCCCAGGCGATTTTAGATATGAGACTTCAAAGACTTACAGCTCTTGAAAGAGGTAAAGTCGAAGAAGAGTATAACGGACTTCTTAAAGATATTACCTGGTACAGAAGAATTCTTTCCGAAGAAGATCTTGTTTATAAAATTATTAAAGATGAAGTAAGCGGAATTAAAGAAGAATTCCCCAGTGACAGAAGAACAAGAATAGTTGCTTCTACAAAAGATATTAATATTGAGGATCTGATAGTTAAAGAAGAGATGGTCGTTACTATATCAAGAACCGGCTATATAAAAAGAACTCCTCTTTCAACCTACCAGAGCCAGAAAAGAGGCGGCAGAGGAAAGGTTGCAATGTCTGTTCGTGATGAAGATTTTGTTTCCCATCTTTTTGTGGCTTCTACCCATGATACTTTCCTCTTTTTTACTAATTTCGGCAAAGTATACTGGTCAAAGGTATATGAACTCCCTGAAGCTTCCAGGTCTGGTAAGGGAAAAGCTCTTGTCAATTTTCTGGAACTTGCCGAAGGAGAAGAGTTTGCAACCGTATTAAATGTATCTTCTTTTGAAGAAGGGCATTATCTTGTTATGGCCACTAAAAACGGGCTTGTAAAAAAGACTGATCTTATGGCTTACTCAAGACCCAGAAACGGCGGCATAAGAGCTATAGATCTTTCTGAAAATGATGAGCTTATAGCTGTCAGAATGACAAACGGAAACAATCATATATTCCTTGGCTCAGCAAAAGGAAAAGTTGTCCGTTTTCAG
>JBNJDM010000018.1:0-32333 GCA_051744925.1 Thermodesulfobacteriota bacterium
AGATGAAAGGTTTTGTGAATTATTCAAAACATAACTTATTTTGTCATAGATATTTTTATTAAAGTATAACAAATCTTTATTTTTTTCATTTTCATAATAAGCAGTCATAGCAGCATTTCTTAAATTTTCATCTGTTCCGAGATATGCAGCTGTGTAATGAATACCTGCAGATTTATTATATTGATAAAGAGCATCATTTAAAGCATAAACAACATTTTCAAAGTCTTTTTGATCTCTTTCTTCTATCATGGAAATTTTTCTTTTAAATTCAGCTGCTGCCTCTTTTTCACGTGAAACAACTTCTTCTGCAGACTCTGGAAATATTATATATGATTTTTCTGAAGTATCTGTATCTGAACCGGAAGAACCTGAAAAGTTACAGGCTGTTAAAAATATGGAAAGAAAAAAGATAAGAAAAAATAATAATTTTGACTGCTTCATCCGGACCCTTTCTGTGACATTTTAAATCTTTAATTTTTGTTTTTACTACTGAATTGAAAAGTATCAATCTTTATATAAAAATTACAGTTTATTATTCTAAAAAAAATAATCACTAAAAAAATATACTAAGAACTTCCTTCGTTGACAAAATTTTGACCAGAGTATATTTTTATTTTAAAAATTTTTTTACAAAAACGAATTGATTCAATGAATGATATAGACAGAATAAAAAACCTCTTAAGAAAATTTGCTGATGAAAGAGACTGGGATCAATTTCACTCTCCAAAAAACCTTTCAATGGCTTTATGCAAAGAAACTACTGAAATCATAGAACATTTCCAATGGCTCACCCAAGATCAAAGTTTTAATCTTTCTAAAAAAAAACATCAAAAAATTGAAGAAGAAATTGCTGATTCTTTTATCTATTTAATTCGTTTAGCTGACAAACTCGATATTGATATTGCTGAAGTTGCTTATCAAAAAATAGAAAAAAACAGAAAAAAATATCCCATAGATAAGTCAAAAGGAACCGCAAAAAAATACACGGAACTTGATCAATGATCATATATTCATCTAACAAGTCAGATTTTCGCAAAGATGTAAAAGACAACCGAATTGAAGAATTAATATATGAAGCCTATTTTCGTAATTTGGGGTGTTCAACAAGTAAATCAGAAGTAAACTCATGGAAAAACTCAATGATGTATATGAGTAACGTTCTTGAAGATGAGGCAATACCTGATAATGTGGGAATTGCTATAGAATATAAAATCCCACAGACTTCAAAAAGAGTTGACATAATTGTTACAGGGCTAAATGTAAAAGCTCTTAAAACCGCTGTAATTATTGAACTTAAACAATGGAGTGAAGCTTCAGCTACTGAAAAAGACGGGATTGTTAAAACTTTTTTGAATGGAGCTCAAAGAGAAGTTACACATCCGTCATATCAAGCATGGACTTACTCTGCATTACTTAGCGATTTTAACGAAACAGTTCAAAAAGAACATATATCTCTTAATCCGTGTGCATATCTGCACAATATGAAATCTGATACAGCTATAAAAGATTTCAGGTATAACTACCATATAAAAAAAGCCCCATCTTTTGTTCGCAAAGACGCCCAAAAACTAACAAATTTCATAAAAGAATTTATACGATATGGAGATAACGGTAAATTAATCTATGAAATTGACAATGGAAAAATCAGACCTTCTAAAAATCTTGCCGAGAGTATTCTCTCGATGCTCAAAGGAAATGAAGAATTTCTAATGATAGATGACCAGAAACTTGTTTTTGAAAAAGCTTTAGATACCGCTAAAAAAGCCTCAATAAAAAATAAAAAAGTTCTGATCGTTGAAGGAGGACCAGGGACCGGAAAATCTGTTGTAGCCGTAAATCTTCTGGTTAAATTAACCAATGAAAGACTTTTATGCCAGTATGTTACCAAAAATGCAGCTCCTAGAGCAGTTTATGAAAGTATGCTAACAGGCTCTTTCAAAAAATCCCATATATCTAATCTTTTTAAAGGTTCAGGTTCTTTTACTAAAACAGACTCTAATATTTTTGATGCATTAATCGTTGATGAAGCTCACAGACTTAATGAAAAATCCGGATTATTCCAAAATCAGGGTGAAAATCAAATAAAAGAGATTATAAACTCTTCAAAATTCAGTATTTTTTTTACAGATGATAATCAAAAAGTTACATGGAAAGATATTGGAGAAAAAAAACTGATCGAACAATGGGCTGACACTTTTAATGCTGAAGTTTTCAACATGAAATTAGAATCCCAATTCAGATGCAATGGTTCTGATGGATATCTTGCATGGTTAGACAATGCCCTGAATATAAACAATACAACTAATGAAACTCTAAATAATATTAATTTTGATTTTAAAGTGTTTAAAAGTCCTGTTGATTTAAAAAAAGCCATTTTTGAGAAAAACAGGATAAATAATAAATCAAGAATTGTTGCTGGGTACTGTTGGGACTGGATTTCTAAAAAAGTTGAAAATAAAGATAAAATGGATATTTGCTTTCCTGAATTTGATTTTGAAATGCAATGGAATTTAACTGAACATAATAATCTATGGATAAAAGAATCAGAATCCATAAACCAGGTGGGCTGCATCCATACCTGTCAAGGCCTTGAGTTGGATTACGTTGGAGTAATTATAGGACAGGATTTAATTGTAAGAAACGGTGAAATTATAACAAACCCTGAAGCAAGAGCAAAAACTGATCAATCATTAAGAGGATATAAAAAAGCTTTAAAAGATGACAGAAAAAAAACTCTCGAAAAAGCTTCTGCTATAATAAAAAATACTTACAGGACCTTAATGACAAGAGGACAAAAAGGTTGTTATATTTACTGTACTGATCCAGAAACAAACGAATATTTTTTCAATCTTTCATCATGTATTTTAGATAGTCATTATGAATTTAAAGATGAAAATAAACCTTTAAATGAAAATATTCTGACTAATGAAAAATATCCCGGGCTAAACTTAAAGGTGCTAGAACACAAAGAAGTTAATCCTTACGAAAATTCTGTTCCAATTTACAATATGGAAATAGCCGCCGGTAATTTCAATTATGAAGTTTATAATGAAGATTTTGACTGGGTTGAACTTCCCGAAGAATTCAGAATTAGAGAAGGACTTTTTGTTGCCAGAGTTGCAGGAGAATCCATGAACAGAAGAATACCCAACGGAGCATGGTGCCTGTTTAAAGCTAACCCTTCTGGAAGTAGAAACAACAAAATTGTTATAGTTCAGCACAAAGATATTTTTGATCAGGATACAGGCTCCTCATACACAATAAAAATTTATAAAAGTGAAAAAATATTTTTTTCAGATGAAAGCTGGGAGCACTCAAAAATAATTTTAAAACCTGATTCAACTTTTGATAACTATAATGATATTATTTTTGAAAATATTCCTGAGGAAGACTTGCAAGTAATTGGTGAGTTTATTGCTGTTATATCTTAAAGTTAAACATCATTCTTGTTTTTATAATATTACACTGTTTAAAAAAATCAGAACACAGCTTATTCAAACCTCAGAACTTTTAAATATAGATCGAAACAATTGATAACTTACCCCGATGTCATAACAGGAAATAAAAACCCTTATAAAACATAGGACGGCAGTATCAAAATAGACACCTTTTTTCAAAATGAAACAATATGATTGAGCCATTAAAAAATAACAGAGCTTTTTGATATAAAAAATCTTTCAATTTTCAAATGCCTTAAAAACATATTTCAAAGCGGTTGAGTTTAATTGAAAAGTGGCTGTTTCCATTTTGGAACATACCACTTAAGACGGGAGCCATGAATCTTTTTTAGAAAATTAACAAAACTCATAAAACTTAAATATTTTGATTTAATATCTTTTTTTCCTCTTCATAGAATATTCATTACTAAAGATACGGAGAAAATATAATGAACCCAAAGGTTTTAAAAAACAAATCAGGGTATGAAGCTGCTCTTGAATATATAGAAGAGCTTATGGATGCTGAGCCCGGCTCTCCTGAAGAAGAGGAGCTTGAGCTTTTTTCAGTTCTGATCGAAAAATACGAAGAGGAAAATTTTTCAATAGGTTTTCCTGATCCGATTGAAGCTATAAAATTCAGAATGGAGCAGGAAGGTTTACATTTTTAAAAACCATACATTTTAATATTTATTTAAAAGGAATCTTAACCCTCGATTTTGCATAAAACCACAAAAGAGAAGTAGCAATACCTGAAAATGATGCAGCTGCGCCTATTACTGTAACTTTATTGTGCCAGTCAAGAGATACAGCAGCCATTCCGAATGCTCCGCAAATAAAATATATAAAAACAAGCATTGATGAAGCAGAACCTGCGTCCTTTTCCACCTGCTCAAGAGCAAGATTATTTGAAGGCGGTCTGCTGAGCCCCAGACAAAAAGTAACAAGCCCCATTGGTACTGCTAATGACAAAGGTCCTGTTAAAATACCCGAAGCCATAACAATTCCTCCAACAGCTATTCCCCCAAAACCGAAACTGATCATTCGCGAGCTTCCTATCTTTCTTCCAAGCCTTGCACAGATAACAGCTCCGATCATAAAACAAAGTGCGTTTGCACCGTAAAATAATGCAAACCCTTTTTCGGTTAAATTAAAATCTGTAATATAAATGCTTGATGAAGCTGCAATAAAACCGAAAAAAGGAATTCCAACAAGAGATGTTGCACCTACAATAAGCATGAAATGAAGATTTTTAAAAAGAGAAGCATAATTTAAAACAAGCTTTTTAACTGCTACTCCTGCAGGCTCAGTATTCGATTCTTTTGTAGCTAAAACTCCTGCAAGAGCTATAAACCCCATAAAAGCCTGGGATACAAAAATAACTCTCCATGAAAATTTTACAATTACAAGGCTTCCCAGCATCGGAGCTATCATTGGAGCTACAGCCATTATAACAGCTATATATCCAAGAACCCTTTCTCTTTGATCAGGCCTTAACCTGTCCTTTGCCATTGCCAGGGCTATTGAAGGTGCGGCTGCAGCTCCGGCTGCCTGGAGAATACGTGCAAATATGAGCATTTCAATATTTACTGATGCTGCACAAAGAAGACTGCCTGTAATAAAAGCTGAAATTCCAAATATCAGTGGGGGTTTTCTTCCAAACCTGTCAGAAAGCGGCCCATAGATCAGAAGAAAAAAGCAGTAAACCACAAAAAACAGAATAAGAGACAGGTTAATTACAGCAAGAGGCCTGTTCCAGAGCTTTTCAAGAAAAGGTATGGCAGGAAGATACATGTCTGTTGAAATCGCCGGAAAACCAGTAAGAAGTGCCAGCAGAAGAATAAACCTTAACATTTATGAACAATACTCCTTAAACCTTTATAAAAGGCTTTATTTTTTATTTTTTTAAAAACCTATTACTTTAATAATTTTTTACAAGGTTTATTATACTTTAACCGGAAAAAGACCTGAGAAGATTTTACAACAAGCATTGTTTACAAAACATACAACCAGCCGGAATATATGAATTTTTATGTGTTTAAAAATTGTTTGTAAAAATTATTTTATAAACAAAAAGGTTAAGATTTAAAGTGATTTCAGATAACCTGTAATAAGAATACTGTTTTTTACTCGTTACCCAACTACTGTTTTATAATATCAACAAATGAAAATACTTAAATTTTGGGTTCACAAGGAAAGAGCTTAAAAACTAAGTTTTACTGCTTATATACTTTTTTGCCGCGAATGTCGCTAATTTGCGCTAATAGGGCTTTTTTTACAAAGCCCTGAAAATCCGGCAACCAGTTAAATCCGAAATTATTATTAATACGCCATCCTTTCAGGACTAAGAAAAAAATGATCATACCGGTGGTTAAAACCACCGGCTTTACGACATTTCCCCTTTCAGGGAAACCACACACAATATTAATGCTGCCTGCTCTTTCCTGAAAAAGTGATTTTATTAGCGTTTATTGGCGTAATTCGCGGCAAAAAAATGTTTGTGGGTAAAGGGCAGAGCTCCTGCCTGGGAGCCTATATTATATATAACCAGGGTTGAACAAATCAAATATTTAGTCAGCCTTTGTATTATCATTGTTAAAAAAACAAATAACCTACCGTAATATATAATTTTTTATATGTTTAATAATTGTTTATAAAAATTATTACATATTTTTGATTAAAAATATCTGTGTGACAATATCTATTTATACAATTAAATTAAAACCGATTGTAAAGCTGTTTTACCAAAATAAAGGAGGTGTTTTGAAAATTATAAATGAACTTATAAATAAAAGCAGCAATGTTCCAGATCCTGAAAAAAGAATTCTTGGCATAGAAGGAAGCCCCAGAAAAGGCGGAAATTCAGATGTTTTACTTTCCCAAATGCTCAAAGGTGCTGAAGCTAACAAAACAGACTTCACAAAAATTCACTTAAGAGATATAGATTTTAAAGGATGCATCGGATGCGAAAAATGCAGAAAAGACAAGGTCTGCACAGGCCTTAAAGACGGAATGTCTCTTATTTACCCTGATTTTCTTTCTTCAAAAGGGCTTATTCTTATATCTCCCACCCATAACTACAACCTTACTGCATGGATGAAAGCATTTATTGACAGACTCTATTGTTTCTATGATTTCGACAGCAACTGCCCGAGAGGATGGTCAAGCAGAATTTCAGGACAGAAAAGAAAAGCTGTAATAGCTGCTGTTTGTGAACAGGAAAGTAAAAAAGATATGGGATTTACTCTTGATGCCATGAGAATACCCCTTGAAGCCCATGGTTTCGAGATAATAGATGAACTTCCAGTTTTTAAAATATTTGATAAAGCTAAAGTAAAAGAAAATCCTGAAGTTATGGATAAAGCTTTTAATCTTGGAAAAAGACTTGGTGAGTCTTTGTAAAAACAATTGTTCAAAAGATTTATAACTAACTGTGATATATACATTTTTAATTGTTTACAAATTGTTCAAAAAGGATATTTTATTAATCTGGGATAGATTGAAATGAACCGGAGTTTACAGAAAAATAAAACAGACCTCTTTGTATAGTTATGCCTTGCTGAACAATTAAAGTATTTCGATTAATTCAAGGTTTTCTGTGCCTCTGTGCCCCCGTGAGATAATAATAAAGCCTGCAAGTTTTTATTCATGCAGGCTTTATATTAATTTCTACAAAACTTAATTAGTTGCTGAACGAAAACTGCCTTGAACCGAACAAAAAATTCTAGTTTTCAGCCAAATACTAATTACTAAGCTTTTATTTTGATTCTCTGATAAGTTCAACCAGATGTTTTACAATTATATCAGCTTTTTCTTTATCAGCTCCGCCTCTTAACTGGATTATACAGCCGGGACATTCTGTTATTACTTCTGAAGCACCTGTTTCAAGAAAATCTTCAACCTTATTTTTTAAAATCTGTGAAGATATCTCAGGAAATTTCATTGAATATGATCCTCCAAATCCGCAGCATCCCATCTCATCTTCTGCACCTGCAAAATCTGCTCCGGTTTTTCTTATCATCTCTTTTGCTTCATTATCTGCCTTCATACAGTTATGAAGATGGCATGGAGAGTGAAAAGTCACCTTTTTACCAGAAAGATCTCTGGAAAGCTCAGGTTTAACAATATCTGAAAGAAATTTACCTGATGTAATTATCTTATCTGCAAAGTTTTCAGACCTTTCACCCTTTTTAATTATCGGGTATTCCACAAGTTGTGAAGCACATGAGGCACAAAGGGTTACAATGTAATCATAGCGATCCGGATCAAAAGCCTTGAGGTTTTGATCAGTTATATCCTTTACAGTTTCTACCCTGTCCATCATCTTCAGAGGCAGGCCGCAACAGGTCTGGCCTGCCGGAAATTCAACTGCTATATTTTCTGATTCAAGGATTTCAACAAAAGCCTTAAGCTGTTCAGGGTAGATAAAATCCTGAACGCATCCTGCAAAAAGAGCGATTGTCATTTTCGGATTTTCAAGCCTTGGCTTAACCTCTTTCCACATATCCCTGAAAGACTTGTCTGCAATTGCAGGCAGTGTTCGAAAATTATGCTCCTTTGCAAATATCATTGGAAGATGACGAAGATATCCGTTTGAGTCTGCTACAGGTTTTTGTGCGTATTTCCCGAACTTTAAAAGTGTATGAAACAGTTTGCGGTTTTTCATTACAGCAGAAAGGAGTTTTCCTGAAACAGGAGATTCTCCTTTTTCTGTTTCAATCCTGTGGGCTATTGCCTTTATCATGTTCGGAAGATCTATTCCACCTGCACATATATTTCTGCAGGCTCCGCATCCTATACAGTTTCCTATAAGCTTTTCTGCTTCATCTCTTCCGTGGAAAAAGTATGTCAGAATAAGCCCTATTGCTCCAATATATATATGACCCATTGTATGACCGCCAACCATTCTGTATACAGGACAGACATTGGCGCATGCTCCGCAGCGGACACAGCGGAATACTTTTGAAAATTCAGGGTCTTTTGCCATTTCAGTTCTTCCGTTGTCGAGAAGAACTATATGTATATCTTTTTTATTATCTTCATGACTAAAACATTCGGTCTGTCCGGTTATCCATGAAACATATGATGTCAGAGTCTGGCCTGTGGCGTTTCTTGGAAGAACCTTTAAAATTTTAAGTGCATCCGATATTGAGGGAAGAACCTTGTCTATTCCTGCCAGTACCACATGGGTTCTTGGAAGAGTTGATGCAAGCCTTGCATTTCCTTCATTTGTTACAAGTCCTATTGTACCTGAGTCTGCAAGCAAAAAATTTGCTCCTGTTATTCCCATATCAGCTTCTGCAAATTTTTTTCTCAGCTCTCTTCTTGCAACCTTTACAAGGGAGTCTATATTTTCCGGGTCTTGCTTTTTATGGGTAACGTCTTCAAAAAGATCCGAAACCTGGTACCTTGAAAGGTGAATTGCAGGCAGTACCATGTGTGAAGGACCTTCATGCCTCATCTGGATTATCCACTCACCAAGATCTGTTTCCGTAACTTCAAACTTTCTGTCTTCAAGATAATGGTTTAACAGAGTCTCTTCCGAAGTCATTGATTTTGATTTTACTATTTTTTGTGTGCCTGTCTCTTTTGCAATTTCAGCTATAATTGAGTTTGCCTCTGCTGCATTTTTTGCAAAATGGACTTTCATACCTTTTGACTCAGCAAGTTTTTTAAACTTTTCGCTTAACCCTGCCATGTCGTTTAAGGCGTTGTCTTTAACATTTACAACATCTGATACAAGTTTATCTTTATCAAGTCCTGAATATGCCTTTGCATGTCCTTGTCTGTATGCAAGGGCAAAGTTGTTCATCGACTTTCTTAAAAATTTATTGTTAAGGGATTTCTGGATTTCATCCTTTAGTTCTTTTTTCTTATCATTCATTTCAGACTCCTTCGTAGACCAGAATATGAAGCTCAAACGGTCCGTGCACGCCAAGTGCAAGAACCCTTTCTATATCTGCTGTTCTGCTTGCTCCTGTTATAAAGGCAAGATATGCAGCATCCTTTGAAAGAACAGCATTAAGTTCTTTTTCTATATCTTCTGTTTTTTCTTTCATTTTAGATTCGGGAAGAACAGCAACATGGATTTGTGAAAGCATTGTTGCAAGCCTTAAATCCTCTTTTGACGAATCGATCACAAGAGTCCCTGTTTCTGCAATTCCAAAATCTGCAAAAGTAAGCCCTACATCTACACCCTCTTTCTGGCTTCTGAGATCTTCTTTTATAACAGATATACCATTATTTTTAAGCGATTCTGATGAATCTGAAAGAGCTTTTTCATCAAAAAAAGGGGCTGCAAGGGTTTTATTTTTAAAATCATTGTTTTTAAAAATCTCTTCTACATATAAAAAAGCCTGATCAAGGGAGTTTATCTTTGTAACTTTTCCCTGGACAGCCTCGGCTTTTTCTTTAAAAACTTCATAATTATCCATATTGGCTTACCTTTTGTTGAGAGCGGAAATGAAAATTCACGCTTTTAAGTGTTATTGGTTGAACCGGCAAAACTTTCATAAATAAAAACCGATTTAATTTTTTGTGTAAATCAATTTCGGATCAATATGTAAATTCTGAGAATGTACTATTGAAAAGAACCGGGTTTTTAATGTTTTCACAGACTCATGGTCTTAAACAACTTTCATGCCTTTATATCATTTTTCAGTCATAAAAAAAATCCAGGGGTCAAAATTAAATTTTAAAATTTTGTTCAAAAAAGAGATAAACTACCAGAAACTATATACTTTTGTATGTTTAAAGTTTGTTTATAAAATCTAATTTTTAAACATTTAAGCTATCTTAATGAGCCAGGAGAATTCAGTATATTATATACCTCTTTACGAACAATCTTTTCATTAACAGGCTTTAAACAGTCTGCCGGAAATGCATCAGGAACAAAATTCAGCCGAAGCACCCTTACACAGAATTTATCATCCTTTTTCCAGACAATAACATCTCTGAAAAGATTTTCATTTCTTCCTGTTGAAGCATAAAGATAATAACGACTGACTGAATACTTTCCATTATTTTTAGGATCTGTTCTTTCCTTTTTCCATTTTTTTGGAGGAAAAGTATTTCTTACAGTAACCTCTTCCGGGAGTTCCAGCGCATAAAGAGTATTAAAACTTAAAAGAATTATAAGGATCAGGAATGGAATAAACTTTTTTTTATTTCTCAATCTCATTAATTACCACCTTTTATAATAAAATTTTAAAGATTGGTCTGACAACTTAAATATAATTTAATATTCAGGTGATCTTGTGGCAAGAAAAAAGGCGGAAATTATAAAATTCCGCCTTTTAAAAAAAATCAACTATTTAGTATTTGCCCAAAAACCAGGATTTTTGTTCAGTTATAGATAAAGCTCTAAAATCAGGAAAAATATTTCTGAAGTTTTGTAGCATTTATTGTTCAAAAAAAGTATAAGTCCCTGGAATATTGATTATTTTATATGTTAAAAAAATGTTTAGAAGATTTAAATTTTAAACAATTTAAAAATTTTCAGTTCTTTATATTAAAGAGAGCAGAAGCTTTAATGAAACTATTGAAAGTTGAAAATGGAGATGCAATAAAAGCTTACAAGACCCCTTAAAAACAGGAGAGTCCAAAGCCGGCTAAAGAATAATAATGATTATTAAAAAGAAAAATACAAATAAAGATTAAACCTGATGAATAAAATAAACGGTCCAGAATATAACAGCTTAATTCCCAGTGAAACCTGGAGACTAAAAGCAGGAGCTTTTGTAATACGAGCAGCTCATCAGCTCTGGGGCAAAAAAAATGAAGATATAATTGCGTGGATTTTTGAACACGGATTTAAAAACTCTTTTGTTAAAGATCACTTATTCGGAATTAACAGAAAACCTATGTCAAGACCTGCCAAAAACTGGGGAATTGATTATTTTAATGATGAAAAAATAAATTTACCCCCTGGAATAACTATTCCATACATAAAAAATAAAAATCTTTTAAAGGTTTTTATATACTCACATGAAGGGAGTGAAACAGGAAAAGTTTCTATAATTGAAGGAAGCTCTACAGCTCCGGTTATTCTGAGTAATAACAATAAAACCTGCACAACTGAAGAAGACCTTATACAGGGATACCTTCTTTTTCAGGAAAAAGGAGAAAAGACAGATGTGATTATTCCGGACTACAGACTAAAAAGCATGGATGAATATACTGAAGCAGTTCTAAGAAAATATGAGAATTTATATATTCGAGAAAACAAATATTCTGAATTAAATTCTTACTTTAAATCTATGCAAGATATTTTCCCAGATAGTCATTACATGAAAAAGAGATAAAAAGGGCCTTAATACAAGACCCTTTTTACTTATTTTATATTTTCCTGCCTGCGGCAAAACCTCTGTGAACTGCATCAAAAGCAAGACCTATCTTTTCTGCATCACCTATTGAATCATAAGGTATTCCTGTTTTTGAAACTGTTTTTTCAAGGCTGTTTTCACAAGCAGAACCTGAAGCAAGAACAACTGAATCTGCAGGTATTTCCTCCTGTCCGCCCGGAGTTTCAACAATAACCTTGTCATCTTCAATTTTAAGGGCTTTTGTATGAACGCCCTGTTTTATTCCTGTCCTTTTCATTTCCTGAAACATAGTCCACCTGGTTGCTTTTCCTATATCTTTTCCGATCTTATCTGTCATTTCAATAAGGGTTACATTCTTTGTTCCTTTTAAACAGTTTTCCCTTATTATATCAGGATCTTCTGCATTATTAACAAGCAGGAATTTTACAATATCAGCAGACATTGTTCCGGCTTCTGCAAGAAAAATAGATGTTTCAACACCTACAGCACCACCGCCTATTACAACAACATCAGTTCCTGTAAAAACCTTTCTTTCCAGAACATCCCATGCCTGAACAACATGTGGTTTGTCAGCTCCTTCAATTGGAGGAGAAAGCGGTTTTGCTCCTGTTGCAAGGATAATATGGTCAGGATTTTGCTGATTTATAAGAGCTTCATCAACTCTTGTATTAAGCTTAACATCAATATTTTTAACCCTTACCTGATAATCGAGATCTTTTGCAAATTCAGCAAATTCAGCTCTTCCCGGAGGAGCCGCTGCAAGGTAGAGCTGGCCTCCGAGCCTGTCAGATGCTTCATAAACAGTAACATCATGACCTCTTTCATGGGCTGCAAGAGCTGCACTCATTCCTGCTGCTCCCCCGCCTATTACCATTACTTTTTTAGGTAAATCGGTTTTTTCTATTACCCTTTCCCTTTCATGTGAAGCTTTAGGGTTACACAGACATTCAACAGGCTTAAGCTGCATAAGATTATCAAAGCATCCCTGTGCGCAGGCAATGCAGTGAATTATTTCCTTTTCTCTTCCTTCTTTTGCTTTTTTCGGAAGATAAGGATCTGCAATCAGACTTCTTCCCATTGCAACCATATCGCAGATCTCGTCTGCTATCATCTCTCTTGCAGTTTCAGGATCATTTATTCTGTGACTTGCAATAACAGGAATATCTACAAGCTCCTTTACTTCTCTTGTGAGATACCCGAAAGCTGCTCTTGGTACAAGCGCCTGGATCTGGGGAACTGCTCCTTCATGCCACCCGACATTAATGCATATGGAATCTACAAGCTTTTTCTCTTCAAGCTTTTTTGCATAAACTTTAAGTTCCTGCCTGTCCTGTCCGTTGGGCATCATGTCGTTGCCGTTTATACGTGCAAGAACAGGAAAATCTGCTCCGACATGGTCCCGAACAGACTGCATTACCTCAATTCCGAATCTCATCCTGTTTTCAAGACTACCACCGTACTCATCTTCCCTTTTATTTGTCAGAGGTGACAAAAATTCACTGATCAGATAACCTGTTCCGTTTAAAACTTCTACAGAATCAAAACCTGCGTCCTTACACCTTTTTGCAGCCTTACCAAAGTTTTCAACTATTTCTTTAATCTCTTCTTTTGTAAGCTCTTTTGGAACTTCACCTGTCATCCTGCTGGCTATTGGAGATGGTGCAACAGGCTGCTTGTTTCCTATAAAAAATGAAAAATTGTATCTTCCTGAATGATTAAGCTGAACACATGATTTTGCTCCGCCTTTTCTTATACCGCCTGCAAGTCTTTTAAGACCGGGAACAAACTCATCTTTATGGGCTCCGATATTTAAGGTATTTCCTGATTTCTCATCTATTGTTGCGTAACCTACGCATATCAGACCTGCACCGCCCAGGGCTCTTTCATGATAAAAATCGATGATTCGGTCAGTAACTTCAAAATTATCAGCCATTCCAAGATGCATAGCCGGTAGATAAATTCTGTTTTCAAGTTCAAGTGTGCCGATTTTTACCGGAGCAAAAAGCGGGTCTTTGTGTAAATATAATTTGGTCATAACTTCTCCGCAATAATGTTTAAACCTAACTGTTTTTTATAACCCTGAATCCGGACTGTTTAAATCTGCCTCTTTCTTCAGCAAAGTTTAAAATCCGGGATTCGGACATTTAATTTTTGAAAATATATAACAAAAAAAATAGTTTGTATGCAAACTATTTTTTTCAAACATTTGATATTGTGTTATTTTAATAATTCTGGTAGCGATTTTATTGTAAAAAGTATTAAGTAAAGGTTAAGACAATATTGAGCGTAAAATTTATCTCCAAAATATGTAAGGATCGATTTTAGGTTTAAAAAGCTGATACCCAGGATAAACATATAAAGCAAGGTTCTTTTCTTGAGGGAAAAAAGCCTGAAGCCCCTTAAAAAGGCTTTGCAGTTTTATTTTATCCTGATAGTTTGTACACAAACATTAAATCATCAACCTAAAGGTTTAAGGAAAGGACAAAATGGACTTCACTCTTTCACCAGTCAACAAAATGGTCAAAAAAGCGGCACAAGACTTCTGCGAACGTATTGTTCCGGAAATCGACGCTTATATGGCCGAACACGACGATTATCCGCCTGACCTCATGGAAAAATTCGCAAAAGCCAGTATGCTGGGCTTTGACGTTCCAAAAGAATACGGCGGGCTCGAAACTTCCAACCTTAACCTTATTCTTCTTATTGAAGAATTCGGTAAAACAGCATCTACATGCTTTCTTCCTCTTCTTATGAACAACAGTGTAGCAGAAACCATCTGCCACTGGGGCAGCGAAGAAGTAAAGAAAAAATTTGTGCCTCCTTTGTGCGACGGTTCAGCATGGGCAACAATGGCTTTTACAGAACCTGACACAGGTTCAGATCCAAAAATGCTTACAACAACAGCGCAGCCGGACGGGGATGATTTTATAATCAACGGGTGCAAAAGATTTATAAGCATGGCAAATAAACCCGGATACGGTGTTTTCATATGCAAAGATCTCTCCCTTGCTGGTGAATCCCAGGATTCCACAGCTTTCATAATCGACAAAAGCTCCGATGGAATCAGCTTTTCAGGACATTATGATCTTACAGGCCTTGACGGTGCTGATACATGCGATATTTATTTCAATAATGTAAGGGTTCCCAAAGAAAATATTTTAGGCAAGCAGGGACAGGGATTCAATGTTTTATTAAGATGGATCTCAGGAGAAAGAATTCAGCAGGCTGCAGGCATGGTAGGCGTTGGTCAGTCAGCAGTTGAAGAATCTAAAAAGTATTCTCTTCAAAGAAATGTAAATGGTATGCCAATGGGCTATATGCAGGGATTTTACTGGATGCTCGGTGAAATGAAGGTAAAAGTCGATGCATGCAGACTAATGGTGTACAATGCTGTTTTAAGACAGGATGCAGGTAAAAATTTCGATACTGCTTCAGCTGAAGTAAAAGTGTTCACAACCCCCCTTATTCAGGAAGTTACAAGAATGGGAGTTCAGTTCCACGGTTCATACGGATACTCCAAAGAATATCTTATTGAAAAACTTTTCAGGATTGCAATGCATCAGGGTGTTGTGGCTTCAAGTCTTGAGATTAACAAAACAATAGTCGGTATGACTGCTCTTATGAGCAAATAAAACAAAATCAGGCTAAATAATCACCGGCACAATCATGCCTGTGAACCGATATACTGACAAGAGGGGATGAAATGAAAATTATCGTATCGATCAAACAGGTCCCGAACGTAACCAAAGTTAAGTGGGACGAGGACGGCTCTCTCATAAGAGCAGGCCTTCCGACAATAATAAACCCTGTGGATAAAAACGCCATTGAAGCAGCACTTCAGTTAAAGGAAAAACACGGCGGCGAAGTTACAGTTGTATCCATGGGACCAGGTCAGGTTGAAAGCGCATTAAGAGAAGCTCTTTGCATGGGAGCTGACAAAGCTATTCAGCTTACAGACAGAAAATTTGCAGGTGCTGATACATGGGCAACATCATATACCATAGGCTGTGCAATAGAAAAAATCGGAGATTATGATCTTGTAATTACAGGTGTTGAAGCAATGGACGGAAACACTGCCCAGGTTGGACCTCAGATGGCAGAGTACCTTAAGCTTCCGCTTCTTTCCTATGCAGTGGGACTTGAAGCAGAAGGAAAGAAAATAAGAATAAAACAAAAACTCGGTGATTATGAGCGTACCCTTGAAACCGATACTCCTGCACTTGTTACAGTTGAAAAAGAAATCAATGATTACAGAGTAACACCTATAGATAAAATTCTTGAAGCTTTTGAAAAAGATATTCCTGTATGGGGTGTGGACGATATAGATGCAGACCTTGTACATATGGGTCTTAAAGGATCTCCCACAAAACTGAGAAAAGTTTACTCCCCAAAAATTGAAAAAGGACAGGTTGAAATGCTTGACGGAACTCCGGAAGATATCGCACGTCAGGTAGTTGATAAACTTAATGATAAATTTCTTATCTAAAAGGTGAAATAAATGGCTACAAAAGCTAATATTGCAGAACATAAGAATGTGTGGGTGTTCGCAGAGCAAAACAGCGGAAAGCTTGCCAGAGTATCTCTGGAAATGCTCGGAGAAGGCAGAAAACTTGCAGACAAGCGCGGTTGTGAGCTTGTTGCCTTCCTTATAGGCGATGATGTAAAATCTGAAGCAGAGGCTCTTATTGCACACGGAGCAGACAAGGTTATCCTTGCCCAGGATCCTGAGCTTAAAAATTACAGCACGGAGCTTTATACTGATATAATTTGTAAAAAAGCTGATGAAGAAAAACCTGAAATCCTTATAATAGGAGCTTCAGCAATAGGAAGAGACCTTACACCAAGGGTATCTTTCAGACTTAATACAGGATGTACAGCAGACTGTACTGAGCTTGACATTGATGAAGAAAAAGAACTTCTTATTTCAACAAGACCTGCTTTCGGCGGTAATGTCATGGCCACTATCATATGTCCGGAGCACAGACCACAGATGTCTACAGTAAGACCCGGAGTTATGGCAGTTCCGGAAGCAGATAAGTCGAAAAAAGGTGAAATAGATGAAATTTCAGTTAATATTAAACCTGAAGATACAAAAATAAAACTTATCGACAGTGTTGAAAAAGAAATGCATTGTGCAAGCATTGAAGAAGCTGAAAAAATTATCGGTGTTGGTGCAGGAGCTGCTGATGACGAGAGCATGGGATATATTAAAGAGCTTGCAAAAGAACTTGAAGCAGAAATAGGCGGTTCAAGACCGTGTGTTGAGCAAAAGGTAATTGAACATGAAGTTCAGGTGGGTCAGACCGGTAAAAATATCCGTCCTGAACTCTATATCCCCTGCGGAATAAGCGGTGCAGTTCAGCATACAACAGGAATCACAAATGCAAAATATACTATTGCTATAAATAAAGATCCAAATGCTGAAATATTCAAATTTGCAAACTTAGGCATAGCAGGCGATGCAAAAACCATCCTTCCCGCATTGGTAAAAGAGATCAGAAGAAGTAAAGGTAAAGAATAGTTATTATTTCCCCGGGTTTTTATAATCCGGGGAATAGCTCTTAGCATTCCTCAGTTAAAATTTTCGCTTGAACTCGACAAAAAGTCTGGTTTTAGGCAAAATACTACTTACAACAAGTTTTATAATATAAGTATTCTATTATTCTGCTTCTTCCAACGTCTCATCAGGAAGAAGAATATAAATCTCTCCCCTGTCTGCAAGATGACCTGCGGCAGTTTCTGCATATTCACCGCAGCCAAAGAAAATATCCCCCCTGAAGTAATCTTTTATTGCACCACCTGTATCCTGAATAAGCATAAACCGTTTCATATTTTTCCACTTTTTTATATCTTTGTCTCCTGATACAGCAGGTTTTCGAGAAGATACATAAACAAGTCCTCCTCTGGGATAAATACTAAGATCTGAAGCAAGGGATCTTCCAGGTGTAAGCTCTTTTGAAAGTGCTCCGTAAGGACCGCCTTCAACCTCTTCAAAAAAGACATAACTCTCGTTGTGGGATAAAATTTCTCTTAACTCATCAGGATTTTCTTTTAAATATTTTTTCAAATTCTGCATCGACATATTCTCTAAACTCATTTTTCCCTGATCTATAAGATACTTTCCTATGCTTTTGTATGAATGACCATTTGTACCTGCATAATGAACCCTTTTAATTCCGCCCTGTTCAAGATAAACCTTTCCTGACCCCTGAATCTGAAGAAAAAAAAGCTCAACTATACTGTCTACCCACACAAGAACTTCTGCATCATCCCTGATAGCCATCTCAAAAGCAATCTCTTCATTGGTATAATAAGGAATTACCCGGTTGCCGTTTTTCCTGGCTATTAATTTTCTGTTTTCAAAAGAATCAGAAAATTTCTGTAAATCAACATACAAAAGATTTTCAGGAAGAAGGTAAAGAGGGGTATTATACTTTTCTGTTTTTTCAAGGCTTCCTTTAAGTTCGGGCTCATAATACCCTGTAAAAAGAACAGGCTTTTCATGTTTTTTATTATAAGGTGAGTAAAGCTTAAAATTATTTTTTATATAAGTTTCAAGCTCGTTTTGCTCAGGATCATTTTCAACAAAATTTCTGAACTTTTTAAGCCCTTTTTCAAGAATTGTTTTTTTTATTTTCTTTTCACCAATATTAAATTCTCTGTCGTCTTTAAAACGACTGTAGTATTCCAGTGATTTATCAATAGCTCTTAAAATTCCGTCATAACTCATATCATCTTCAAACCCAGGATAATTTTTTATGCTTACTTCCCGGAATTGAGGATATTTTTCTGTTTTAAATGTTGCACACGATACTGTAAAAAATATTAAAAACAGATTTGCAATTAAAATTTTATTTTTCATAACAGCCTTTTTTTATTTTATTTATTTTAAGCCTTTTAAAAAATACATCATCTGCTTTTTCGGGATCTGTATTTTTAAATTTATTTATTATTTTGTATGAATATGCTCCGGGAAGAGGTTCCGGGTTATTGTCTTTATAAAAGATTGCAGCATCAACTCCATTATGGAGATTTTTATTTAAAATATTAAAAATATTTAAATCTGAAAAATTAAAATTTGATTGTGCTGCAATTATTTTTTCTGACTCAAGAAAAAAAATTCCTGTGTATATTGTATAAAAAAATGAATCCGGGTAAAACGGAACAACAATATTAAAGTTAAAATCCCCAAGTATTTCAGGATATTTTGTAACAATACAGGTTTTGTCAAAAAAAGGTGCAGCTTGTTTCATTATTGTATTCAACTCAGAAAGACTGCTGTTTTTTTCATGAATACACAAAAAACCTGAACCGGACATGTTTCACCATTTAAAATTCATTCTTGATGGTATTAATTAAACATCATATTATCAAAATAATTCTTATAACACCGGAGACAGAAAATGAAAGAAAAACGTATAATTCTTAATGAAAATGAAATTAACAGAATGCTCACAAGAATGGCCTATGAAATTCTTGAAAATATATCTCCGGAAGAAAATCCGGCTTTGGTAGGTATTTATACAAGAGGGGTTTTTCTAGCACGAAGACTTAAAAAGATTATGGATAAAATTTCAAACACAAATTATCCAATTGGAGAACTCGATATAAATCTTTACAGAGACGACTGGACACGCGCAGCTGTTCAACCTGTTGTAAAGGAATCGAAAATCGGATTTCCGGTTGATGAAAAAACAATTTTACTTGTTGATGATGTTATTTACACGGGAAGAACAACAAGGGCTGCCATAGATGCAGTTCTCGATTTCGGCAGACCTCAGCGCATACTTTTTGCAGCCCTTATAGACAGAGATCACAGGGAACTTCCTGTTCAGCCCGACATAACAGGTAAATTTATTGAAACTGAAAAAAATCAAAGAGTTAATCTTTCTCTTAAAGAAACAGACGGAGAAGATAAAGTCTTTATAAGCGGAGAATAATAATGAGTACAAAAGAGCACAAAAAAAAAGCTCCGAAAAAACTTGATATATCTATTATAACTGTAAGCTCCACAAGAGATCTCAAAACAGACAAAACCGGACAATGGATTGAAAAAAGAATAAAAAAAGAAGGTCATGTTTTAAAAAACCGCAGCGTTGTTAAAGATAATTTTTTTGAAATAAGCTCAACACTTACAGATATGATAAGTTATGATAATCCCCACGCAATTATTATATCAGGCGGCACAGGGATAAGCAGGGACGACATAACAATAGAAACTGTATCTCCGCTTTTTTCAAAGGAACTTACTGGATTTTCAACTGCTTTTACATCACTTAGTCTTGAACAGATTGATTCTGCAGCTATAATGTCAAGGGCAAGTGCAGGAATTATAAACCAGACCGCGGTTTTTTGCATACCCGGAAGCATAAAAGCTTGTAAGCTTGCCTGCAAAGCACTTATATTTCCTGAACTAGAACATATTATTCATCATATAAGATATTAAACATGGAGAACTATTATGGACGAATTAAAACAATTTATTGAAGAATGGAAAGATTCAGGAGCTAAAACTAAAGATGCTTTTCTTATTTTCAAAGAAGCTCTTGAGTCCAAAGGCGATGTTGAATTTGAACTTAATGCAAGACCGGGAATAAGCTACTCTCTCAGAGGGAAAAAAAGAGGACAGTCAAGACCTCTTTTTATACTTCTTGATATAATAGATGATGATCCTTCAGACAGATGGCTTTCTGTATGTTTTTACGGTGATATGATATATGACCCCGACGAACAGGGCGACTTTGTTCCGGGCGGTCTTTTGGGTGAAGACGGTCATTGCTTTGATCTTGAAGAAGGAAGCAGTGAAAATATTGACTATATTAAACAAAGAATCGAAGAAGCTTATTCAGCTGCTGGTTCAAAGTAAATAAATCTCACGGAGGCACAGGGGCACAGAACAGCAAGGACTTGCTATACTGTTTTAATTTCTCAGTAAATTTTAAAATCAAAGTCAGTAACTAATTAGTATTTGGTCGAAAACCAGAATTTTTTGTTCAGTTCAAGGCAGATGAAAAATTTAACCACAGGCATACTGTAATATTTTGAGAATTAAATTTTGATTCTAACTTAGAAATGGACAAAAAAGGCAGTTTTCACTCAGCAACTAATTAAAATAAATTCAGCTTAGCATATTTAACTCTCTGTTTGTCCGGATTTGTATAATTGGCTGCATGGGCTGTTTTATTTCCGTGCCTCCGTGCCTCTGTGCCTCCGTGAGAAGCAATTCAAACAAAAAATAAATAGCTGAATTTTTTTATTTCAGATGAAAATTTAAAAACATTGGAGAAACAGATTTATGAAAATTAGAAAAGCTGTATTTCCTGTAGCAGGAATGGGAACGCGCTTTCTTCCGGCAACCAAAGCAATGCCCAAAGAGATGCTCCCTGTTGTTGACAAGCCTCTTATTCAGTATGCTGTTGAAGAGGCTCTTGAAGCAGGAATTGAACAGATAATCTTTGTCACAGGCAGAGGAAAAAGTGCGCTTGAAGACCACTTTGATTACTCTTACAGACTCCAGAACACACTTCTTACAAAAGGAAAAGATGAACTCCTTGAAAGAGTTATGAACTTAGTTCCCGAATCAGGAACTATAGTCTATACAAGACAAAATGAAGCAAACGGTCTGGGGCATGCAATCTGGTGTGCAAGGGATGTTGTAGGAGATGAACCTTTTGCTGTTTTGCTTGCTGATGACCTTATAAAGTCTGAAAAACCGGTTTTAAAACAGATGATATCAGAGTTTGACAGAGTAAGAGCTTCAATTGCAGCTGTAGAAGAGGTAAATCCTGAAGAGACAGATAAATACGGTATTGTTGATTCTGATGATATGGGTAATTCCCTTGTAAAAATAAAAGGTATGATTGAAAAACCAAAACCTGAAGAGGCTCCTTCCAATCTTGCTATTATCGGAAGATATATTCTTACCCCGAAAATTTTTGATATTCTTGGAAACACACCTGAAGGTGCAGGCGGTGAAATTCAGCTTACAGATGCAATGATAACTCTTATGGAAAGCCAGCCCGTGTTCGGATACAGATTTGAAGGGAAAAGATTCGACTGCGGAAACAAAGCAGGTTTTCAAAAAGCTAATTTTGCCTTTTGTATGGAACAATCCGAAATACGGGATCAGCTATTAGATTTTGTAAAGCAGTATATGTAAAAAAAGAGCGCACATAAAAAAAACCGGTGCTTTTTTAAGCTGCCGGTTTTTTATGTACTGGTTATATATACTTTTTTGCCACTAATTTCGCTAATTGGCGCTAATGGGCCTTTTGTAAAAGCCCTAAAAAATCCGGGAGCCAGTTAAATCTGAAATTATTGTTACTTCGTCTTCTTTTCAGGGCTATGCAAAAAATGATAATATCTGAAGTTAAAATTACCGGCTATAAGAGATTTCTCATTCAGGGAAACACATGATATTAATTCTAAAATGCTCTTTTCTGAAAATCGATTTTATTAGCGTTTATTCGCGTAATTTGCGGCAAAAAATATTTGTGGTTAAAGGGCATAGCTCTTGACTGGCAATCTATATTATTAATTAGTTGCTGAATGAAAAACCCTGGTTTTCTGCAAAATACGAATCAGATTATCTGATATAAGGGTTTTCTGTGCCTTTGTGCCTCTGTGAGATATAATAAAAAAACCGGCATCTTTTTATTAAGCTGCCGGTTTTTTATATACTGGTATATATTCATAAACTAAGCGATTTTCCGATTTAAATTAAAACCGGTTTATACTTTAATTATCCATTTAAAAGGATCTGACTGTCTTCCGTACTGAATATCTGTTAGAAGTGAAAAAAACTTTGCTGATAAAGGACCGGTTTTACCGTCTCCGACAACAACCTTTTTGTCTTCGTATGCGATTTCTCCAACAGGGGATATTACTGCTGCTGTTCCGCTTCCAAATACTTCCTGAAGCCTGTTTTCCTCGCCTGCCTTTAAAATATAATCAATTGATATTTTTTCCTGTTTTACAGTATATCCTTCTTTTTCAGCCATTTTTATAACAGAGTCCCTTGTTATTCCGGGAAGTATACTCCCTGTAAGTTTCGGAGTTATAATTTCATTGTCTATAACAAAAAAGATATTCATTGATCCTACTTCTTCTATATATCTTTTTTCAACTCCATCAAGCCACAGAACCTGGGTATAACCTTCCGACACAGCTTTTTCAGAAGCATATAAACTTGCAGCATAGTTTCCTGCAGTTTTTGCTTCCCCGACTCCTCCGGGAACAGAACGCACATAATCTTTTGTTACCCATATTTTTACCGGATCAAATCCTTCAGGATAATATGCACCTACAGGCGACATTATTATAAAAAACCTGTAATTATCTGATGCTTTAATTCCTATATATTCATCTGTTGCTATTATTGCAGGTCTTATATAAAGAGAGGTCCCTTCTTTTGAAGGCACCCAGTTTTTATCAATATCTATAAGTTTTTTCATACTTTCAAGAACAAAATCTTCATCAAATTCAGGAATACACATTCTTGCTGCTGATTTATTCATTCTTGCGAAATTGTCGTCAGCCCTGAAAAGCTGTATCTCGTTTTCAGGATTTTTATAAGCTTTAAGACCTTCAAACACAGCCTGTGCATAATGAAAAACTGTTGTAGCCGGAGAGAGTGTAAAAGAACCATAAGGTACTATTCTTGCATCATGCCACCCTTTACCCTTTTGATAATCCATGATGAACATATGATCTGTAAATATTGTTCCAAAACCCAGATTCTCCTGATCCGGTTTTTGTTTAAGTTCCTGTGATTGATTAATTTTTAGATCCATAACTGTTCTCCGTTGCTGAAAATTTAACCTGTATTGATTTTAACTAGTGTAATTTAAATTTCTTATCTGTATTAATTGTTATGTTTCCGGTCAGGCTCAAGAGCAGAAAATTAAACATTACTGCAGTAATATAAGTATTTTTTAAAAAAAAGATCAAGACCTGATTTGACATTTCTCTGTATAATGGTATTTTCTGATCTTAATATTAATTAAGCGGAGATAATTAAATGACAGATGAAATAAAAGCAGAAATACAGCCTGTTGAACTTGGCCCTGACAGTACATTCCAGTTCAAATGTCATCCTGGTGTCAGCTGTTTTACAAACTGCTGCAGAAACATAAATATTATGCTCACACCATACGACATAATAAAAATTAAAAACAAAATGGAGATCGATTCAGCAGAGTTTCTTGCAGTTTATACAGAACCAAACATGCTTGAAAAAACAGATCTTCCTGTTGTTACAATGAAAATGCTTGATGATGAAAGAAAGTCCTGCCCCTTTGTAAAAGATGAAGAAGGTTGCATAATCTACGAAGACAGACCTACTATATGCAGATACTATCCTGTAGGTTTCGGGGCTTTAAGCCATAAAATGCAGCAAAATGAAGACAAGGACTTTTTCTTTTTAATCAAGGAACCTATGTGCAAAGGCCATTTGGAAGACAATGAAATGACAGTAAAAGAATGGCGTGAAGATCAGGGAATTGATGAAAGAGATAAAATAAATTCAGGCTGGATGGACCTTGTTGTAAGAAAACAGACTACTACCACCACAATGAAGTTTTCAGAAAAAAGTAAAAAACTCTTTTTTATGGTTTGTTACAATATAGATGCTTTCAGAAGATTTGTTTATGAAAGCGGATTTAAGGATATGTACAATCTTGATGATGATCTGCTTGCTACATTTGAAGATGATGTTGAACTGCTTCAGTTCGGTTTCAGCTGGCTTAAGGCAATGTTTTTCCAGATTGATCCAGTAGGAATGTTCGAAGTAAATACTGAAGCTGCTGAAGAAAGAATAAAAAACAAATAATCCTGTTTTTAAAAAAATACCGTTGATAAAATAAAAAAAGCCGCAGAATTCTGCGGCTTTTTTATTTTATCTTATTTTTTGGTTAGTTTTTTGTCAGCAAAATATTCTTTGGTTGTTTTTATGATTATCGGAGTAAGAGCTATAAGAGCTATAAGGTTCGGAAATGCCATAAGCCCGTTGAAAACATCTGCAATAGCCCAAACAAGGTTAAGCTTAAGAACAGCCCCTATACCTACAAAAAGAACAAATGCTACTCTGTATGGCTTAATAGCCTTTTCACCGAAAAGATATTCTATCGATTTTTCACCGTAGTAACACCATCCAAGTATTGTGGAAAAAGCAAAAAGAACCAGTCCAATAGTTACTATATATTCGCCTCCTGGTATAAGAGATGCCTTGAAAGCATCGGTAGTAAGAGCTGCACCGTTTTCTCCGCTTGACCAAACGCCTGTTAAAATAATAACAAGAGCTGTCATTGTACATACAATAATTGTATCAATAAAAGTCTGAGTCATTGAAACAAGGGCCTGGGTTACAGGATGCTTTGTTTTTGCTGCTGCTGCTGCAATAGGAGCACTACCAAGACCTGATTCGTTGGAGAAGATACCCCTTGCAACACCCATTCTTATAGTCATAAGAACAGCTGCACCTGCAAAACCGCCTGTTGCTGCAGTAGGATTAAATGCATACTTAAAAATGATTCCAAAAGCACCAGGAACAAGAGGGGCATTAATTATTAGAATAATAATACAGCTTACTACATAAAAAACTACCATAAAAGGAACTACAAACCCGGTTACTCTTCCTATGCTTTTAATACCGCCAATAATAACAAGAGATACAAAAAACATAAGAACAACACCTGTTACCCAGAAAGGAACGCTGAAGTTTGCCTGAAGTGCATCAGCCATTGAATTGGACTGAACCATATTTCCTATACCAAAGGCTGCTACGGCTGCAAATACTGCAAAAAGAGTACCCATCCATTTCCAGCCGAGACCATTGGTTATGTAATACATTGGCCCGCCGCACATATCGCCGTTGGCATCTTTTTCCCTGTAAACAACGGCTAAAACAGCCTCTCCGTATTTTGTGGCCATACCGACAAGCCCTGTTATCCACATCCAGAACACAGCTCCCGGTCCGCCCAGAGCAATAGCTGTTGCAACACCTGCAATGTTACCTGTACCAACTGTAGCAGACATCGCTGTCATAAGAGCCTGAAAGTGAGAAATATCACCGTCTTCATCGTCATCTTCCTTTCTTTTTATAAAAGCAAGATGTAAAGCTTCGCCCATGGATGAAAACTGAATACCTTTAAGTCTTATTGTAAGCCAGAGACCTGTTCCAACAAGCAGAATAAGAAGCGGAGCCCCCCAGATAAAACCGCTTAAAATTCCCATTACATTTTCCAAAGACTGCAGAAAAGAATCCATACTCCCCTCTCCTCTTTAATTTTGTTTACATTAGTATAAAAACTATTAACATTGATTAGTACTTAATATACTATGCTTTAAACATATACTTCTGTAAACTTTTTTTTAAACCTATAAAACATTAAGAAAGGTGTTTATGAAAAAAATAATTATAATACTGTTAATAGCATCTGCGGCAGCTGCTTCAGGTATATACTTTTATGTATATAAAGCTCCGGTTACAAAAACTGCCGGACCTGAACATCTGCTTCCTTCAGAAACTCTTGCTTTTATACAGGTAAAAAATCTTGAAAAAAAAATTAACAAGACAAAACAAAACCGTCTTGGAAAAAACCTGCAGAAAATTGATATTGTTTCTGTTTCTCAAAAACTGGGTATCCCTGATAAAAAAACTGAAGATATTCAAAATTTTTTAAAAACTACTGAATCAAAAGTAAACAAAGAGGCTTTTTTTAATCTGTTCGGTAAAAATTTTACAATAGCTGTTACCTCGCCTTCAGTCTCTTCAGAAAACAAAAAAGTTCACGGACTTGTTTTTTTGTTTGACTCAAAAACAGATGCAAAGCTTACAAGACTTTTATCAAAAGCGGTTCCGGATTTACAAAATATTTCAGAACATGACTATCAAGGCTCATCAATTACAGAGTCGACTTACAAAGATAATATTACTTTTTTCCATTTTATACACAAAGATTTTCTTGCTGTTGCTTCATCTCTTAAAACAGCGCAGCAAGTAATAAGCACACAAGAAGAAACAGGAAGTCTTGCACAAACAGAAAAATTTAAAAATTTAGATCAAAATGAAAACAAAGAAAAACAAGACTTTTTTGTTTTTCTCGATACCGAAGGAATTTCAGGTAAACTTACAGAGTTTGGTGAAAAATTTCAGATTCAAAAAATTCTCGATTTAAAAAACAACCTTAATAATAATTATATTGCAGCATCACACTCCGGATACAGCAAGTCTGATAGTATTTACGAAACAATATCTGAAATAAGCATGAAAGAAGATAATTATCCTTCTCCTGAAAAAGCAAAGTCTTTTCTTTCCCTTGTTCCTAAAGATATAATATCATTTGCATGGCAGAATAATTTTGATTTAAAAGAATTTTTAAAAAATATTTTTCCTGAAAAAGAAAAGCTTAAAAATTTTGAGAACAAACTATATTCTGAAGCAGGCATAGATGCTCAGACTCTTTACAATAACCTTTCAGGAAAAGCAGGATTTATATTTGAAAATGCTGATACCTCAGGAATGTTTCCTGTTCCGGAAGCAGCTTTTATTTTCAATGAAAAAGCAGGCGATTCATTTGATGAGTATTTTGCTTTTCTCCAGGAAAAACAGAATAATTCGATTCAGGTTCGTAATAAAGAAGTCGGCGGATACAGTATAAACTTTATACCTCTTCCACTTGGAAAAGCGCTTGAGCCTTCATGGGGATATATAGATGATAAATTCGTACTTGCTGTAAATTCTTCTGTTATAGAAAACATGATTAACTCAGAAGAATCTGTTAAGGAAAATAAATTCTTCAGGTTCGTAAAAAAAGAGCTGCCGGATAAATATAATTCTATTTCCTTTTTTAACACTGCCAAATTCTCTGATACTCTTCTAAGTTCAGGAGACTCTCTTTTAAGACTTGCAGCTTTTAAATCACCGGAACTTACACAAAAAGGGAATATTATTCTTACAGATATTCTGACTCCTGCACTGGAGGGGCTTTCAATGTATGAAGCAACAGGCAGGGCAGGTTTTATAAAAAATAAAAAGCTAAAAATAAAAAGCGTTACCAAAATCACTCAATAATTTTTTGCTGAATTCAGTTTTAATAAATACAGAAAACGCCCCTTTTTAAGGAGCGTTTTCTGTACAGCATATATCAATCAATCTTTTAAAACTTACAGTTTCTAAAACAGCTTACTCAGGATAATAAGTAGCGCAGGCATCGTCAGATTCCCATACTCTGACTCTTGAAACTTTAATATCTTTGTTATTTCCAAGTTTAGCATCGATTTCATCGGCTATATATTTTGAAATATTTTCTGATGAAGCATTAATATCTTTAAAAGGTTCAAGTTCATTTAAATATTTATGATCAAGATATTCTAAAATCTCCCTTAAATAACCTTTAATAATTCCAAAATCGATTACAACACCTGTTTTGTCCAGCTTTTCAGCTTTTACAAAAACTTCTGTTTTCCAGTTATGGCCATGAAGATTTTCACATTTTTCAGTTACCATTGAAAGCTTATGAGCAGCTGCAAAGGAACCCATTACTTTAAGTTCATACATAATTAAAATCCTTTAAAAAGATTTTTAAGTTTATTTGTTATTTTATTTTCATCAAGCGTATTGAATTCCTTTAACAACTTTTCCTGTTTTTTATTGAGCTTTACAGGTGTCTTTACATGTAAAATTACAATCTGATCTCCTCTTCTGCCTGTATTAAGAGAAGGAGCTCCTTCATTTTTAAGCTTTATTTTATCTCCGTACTGAGCACCTTTTGGAATATCGACTTCAAGCTCTCCGCCAAGAGTAGGTATGGTTATTTTATCTCCAAGCGCAGCCTGAACAAAGGTAATATCTACATAACAGAATATGTCTGTTCCCTGTCTTTTAAAATATTTATGAGGTTTAACACTTAGAAAAATATAAAGATCGCCTGAAGGACCTCCTCCGCGACCTGGCTCTCCTTCTCCGGAAAGTCTCAGCTTGGATCCTGAATCAACACCTTTTGGTATTCTTATGGAGACATTTCTTTTTCTCTGAACTTTTCCCTGGCCCCTGCACTCGGAACAGGGATTTTGTATAATTTTTCCTGAACCTTTACAATACGGACACGCTGTTCTTACTGTAAAAAAGCCCTGGGATTCAGTATATTGTCCTGATCCTTTACACCCCGGGCATGTTTCTGTGGAAGATCCGGGTTCACTTCCGCTGCCTTTGCATTTTTCGCAAGGTTCTTCCTTTACAATATCTACCTCTTTTTCAGATCCGAAAACAGCTTCTTCAAAATCTATTTCAAGATCATAACGAAGATCAGAGCCTCTTGTAACACCAGAAGATCTCCTTCTGCGGCCTCTGCCGAAACCGAAAAACTCTTCAAAAATATCTCCGAAACTCGAAAATATATCATCAAAATCTCCGGCTCCTGAAAATCCTGCTCCGTTTAAACCTTCATGGCCGTACTGATCATATATTTTTCTTTTTTCAACATCAGATAAAACAGCATATGCTTCAGAAACCTCTTTGAATTTTTCTTCGGCCTCTTTATCATCCGGATTTCTGTCAGGATGATATTTCATTGCAATTTTTCTGTATCTTTTTTTAAGGGTTTCGCCGTCTACATCTCTGTCTACGCCCAGAATTTCATAATAATCTTTTTTTGTTGTCATTTAAAAACCTGATTTCTTCGTTTTATTGTTTAAATTTAAAGTTTGTGCTAATGCTTTTTACTTCTTAACCAAATTTGGCTCCCGGATTTTTCCGGAAGCCAAAATTTTATATAATAATTAATACATTAAATGGTATTGTCAATGAATAAGAATGAACGTCCCTTTATAAAAAACATGTTTGATACAATAGCTCCCTGGTATGATTTTCTTAACAGACTCTTAAGTTTAAGGCAGGATGTAGCCTGGAGAAAAAAAACAGTCAGATCCCTTGAGCTTAAAAATAATGCCTCTGTTCTTGATATGGCCTGCGGAACATGCGACATCGGCCTTGAGATTTTAAGACAGAAAAAAAATGCTCATATTACTGCAGCAGATTTTTCAAAAGAGATGCTTAAAGTCTCTCAAAAAAAAATCAGGCTAAAAAATAAATCTGATTTTTTTTCACTTGTTTCTGCAAATGCTCTTTATTCTCCTTTTAAAAACAACAGTTTTAACGGAGTTACAATAGCATTCGGCATAAGAAATATTGTTGACAGAAAAACCGCTTTAGAAAATTTCTATTTATCTTTAAAAGAAAACGGCAAAATTGCTGTTCTTGAGCTTACAACACCTGAAAACCGTTTTTTAAAATCTTTATATCTTTTATATTTTTTAAAAATTCTCCCTTTTTTAGGAGGTCTTTTTTCCAAAAATTATCAGGCTTATTCATACCTTCCAGAATCAGTAATTAATTTTCCGTCTTCACCTGAATTTGTAAAAATTATGGAAAATGCAGGTTTTACCGATGTTAAGTATGAACCTCTGACCTTTGGAATATGCACTCTTTACACAGGGGGAAAAAAAGCTGAATAATTTTTTTATATTCTTCTTTTAAGAACACTGTCTTTTGGTTCTTCATCACTTTTAAAGGGATAATCTATGGAGTAGTGAAGGCCCCTGCTCTCTTTTCTCTGAAGTGCGCACTTTATTATAAGTTCGGCAACAAGAGCGATGTTTCTCAGCTCTATCAGATCAGAAGTTACTTTAAAATCCCAGTAGTATTCATTAATTTCCGCCTGGATCGCATCTATTCTTCTTTTGGCCCTTTCAAGTCTTTTGTCTGATCTTACTATTCCAACATAATTCCACATAAAAAGCCTTATTTCATCCCAGTTATGGGAAACCATAATTGCTTCATCACTGTCTGTTGTTCCTACTTCATCCCATTTTGGAACTTTTTTTACAGGAGTATCAAAATCTGTTGTTTCTATTGCATCGGCTGCTGCTTTATCAGCGTATACAAGAGCCTCAAGAAGAGAATTGCTTGCAAGCCTGTTTGCTCCGTGCAGCCCAGTGCATGCTGTCTCTCCTATTGCATAAAGATTTGTTACATCTGCATGACCGTTAAGATCTGTTGCCACTCCTCCACACATATAATGCGCCGCAGGTACAACCGGTATATAATCTGTTGTCATATCTATGCCAAATTCCAGACATTTCTTATATAAATTCGGGAATCTTGTTTTTATAAACTCAGGATCTTTATGTGTTATATCCAGAAAAACCGAATCTTCACCCGATTTTTTCATTTCATGGTCTATTGCCCTTGCAACAACATCTCTGCATGCAAGATCTTCAAGAGTGCTGTATTTTTTCATGAATTTTCTGCCCGAGGCATCTCTTAAAACAGCTCCTTCACCTCTTACAGCCTCTGATATAAGAAAATTTTTGGCTTTATGATGGAAAAGACAGGTAGGATGAAACTGAACAAATTCAAGATTTGCAACTGTTGCTCCGGCTCTGTATGCCATTGCAATACCGTCGCCTGTTGCAACATCAGGATTGCTTGTATAAATATATGCTTTTCCGCTTCCTCCGCAGGCAAGCACAGTTTTTCTTGAGCTGAAGCTTTTAACTTCGTTTGTTTTTCTGTCAAGAATATAAGCGCCTGTACATTTATTTTCATGGGTTTTTACAACAAGGCCTCTGTGGACTATTGTAGATTCTGTCATTAAATCTATGGCTATATGATTTTCATAAACTGTTATATTCGGGTGTGCATTAACTTTATCAACAATTATATTCTGAATTGCTCTGCCTGTCATATCTACAGAGTGAACTATCCTTTCTGCTGAATGGCCTCCCTCTTTTCCAAGATCGAGCTTTTTATCCTCAGGACTTACTGTATCAAAAGCAACTCCCATATCTATAAGTTCCTGAACCATATGAGGTCCTTCAGATACCACATTTTCAGTAACTTTAAGATTGCAGAGCCCGTCTCCTGCTTCAAGAGTATCTTTGACATGAAGATCAAAAGAATCTTTATCATCAAAAACCGATGCAACCCCGCCCTGGGCTTTGGAAGTATTAGTATCATAAATATTTTTCTTGGTTACTATGGCAACCTTACCTTTATGCGCTACTTTAAGAGCAAACATTAAACCTGCGACACCGCTGCCGATAATTAAAAAATCTGTATCTATTTCCATATTTTTCCAGTTCCGCTTCAGTTTAAATAACTAGAGCTCCAAATCAAAGACTTAATTTTTGAAGCTATTTAGTTCTTTATCCAATTGCATCTCACAAAGACGCTGATATAAAGGTGACTCTGGCGGCCGGATTTTAAAAATCCTGAAAAACAGGTTCTGAAATTTGCTATACTGAATTCAGTTTAATTAGTATTTGGCCGAAAACTAGAATTTTTTGTTCGGTTCAAGGCAGATGAAAAATTTAACCGCAGGAATACTGAAGTATTTTGAGGATTAAATTTTGATTCTAACGCAGAACCGGGCAAAAAAGGCAGTTTTCGTTCAGCAACTAATTACCTGTAAAATTGCAAAATCAGTTCAATAAAAAAAATATCTATAAAACTAAAAAAAACCTTCCTTCTTTGTTTTTTGAAGGTCTGATAAAAGGTTAAATCTTTAAAGTAAAC
>JBNJDM010000019.1:0-32126 GCA_051744925.1 Thermodesulfobacteriota bacterium
GGAATTAAAATCAGCCGTTATATTTTTAAACACAAAAATCAGAATAAAAAAATGCGGCAGAAAAATAAAAATATCATTACTGCCGCAAGAATTAAAATCCCTTTTATCTGAAGATGGGAAAAATACTTCAAAATTACTCTTCTGTGTCAAGGCCAAAAGCTGTATGAAGTGCCCTTACAGCCAGTTCTGTATATTTTTCAGCTATAATACATGAAACTCTTATTTCTGATGTGCTTATCATTTTTATATTTATACTTTCATGTGCAAGAGCTTCAAACATTTTGGAAGCAACCCCTGAATGCGATTTCATACCGACCCCGATTACAGAGACCTTGGAAATATTTTCATCTCCTATAACTTCACCTGCTCCGATTGAGTCAGAAATTTTATTTGAAAGTTCCACTGCTTCGGAAAAATCTGTTTTTGGAACTGTAAAGGTAAAATCGGTAAGACCTGTTGATCTTGTGTTTTGAATTATCATATCCACAAGAATTCCTGCATCCGAGATAGGAGTAAGTATGCTTGCAGCGATTCCTGGTTGGTCAGGAACATTTTTAAGTGTTATTCTTGCTTCGTTTTTATTGTATGTTACTCCTGAAACCAGAACTTTTTCCATGTCAGTATCGTCGTTAACAACCATTGTACCTTCCTCTTCGTTAAAAGATGATCTTACATGAAGCGGAACCTGATATTTTTTAGCAAATTCCACTGACCTTATCTGCAGAACTTTTGCTCCAAGGCTTGCCATTTCAAGCATTTCATCGTATGAAACCCTGTCCATTTTTCTGGCTTTTTTGCAAATATTTGGATCAGTTGTATAGATTCCGTCAACATCTGTATATATTTCGCATATGTCAGCATTTATAGCTGCTGCTACAGCAACAGCTGAAGTATCTGACCCGCCTCTGCCAAGAGTTGTAATATTGCCTGAGTCGTCGATTCCCTGAAATCCGGCGACAACAACAATATTATCTTCATCCAGAAGCTTTGAAACTTTTTCTTTTCCAACCTGAAGTATTCTTGCGCTCCCTGATTGTGAATCTGTTTTTACTTCAGCCTGATGACCTAAAAGCGATGTTGCTTTATATCCCATTGAATGTATACACATTGTAAGAAGTGCTATTGTTACCTGTTCACCCGTGGAAAGGAGCATATCCATTTCACGTTTGTCAGGCTTATGCGTTATTTCAGAGGCCATGGAAATAAGTTCGTCTGTTGTTCCGCCCATTGCTGAAACAACTACAACTATTTTATTCCCTTTTTCATAGGATTTGATGATTTTTTCAGCTGCATTTTTAATTCTTTCAATGCTTCCTACAGATGTACCTCCGAATTTTTGTACAATAACACCCAATGTTTTTTCTCCTTTTTACAGGTACTATTCTTATATATAATCAACTTTCAAGATTTAATTTCTCTAGCAGAAGTAATCCGTCACGTCCACATGATATTAAATTAATTTTTCTTTTATCGTTTTTTAATATTTCAAATTCAATAATCAGATCAAAAGTAAAATCATTTTCTATTTTTTCAGGCCATTCAACAGCCAGTACAGTATTTTTTTGTTCAATAATTTCAGCAAAACCTGTAAGTTCAAGTTCATCTATGTCAGAAATTCTGTATAAATCTGCATGAACCAGGTTCATTTTTCCCGGATAAATCTGTATGATATTGTAGGTCGGGCTTGTAACATAACATGAAGGATCTGTCCCAAGCCCTTGTGCAAGACCCTGTACAAAGGATGTTTTGCCTGCAGCCAGATCTCCTTTAAGACCTATGAAAAAAGAAGAAACTGTGTTTGAGCCGATTTGACAGG
Source organism: Thermodesulfobacteriota bacterium (assembly GCA_051744925.1). Lineage (GTDB taxonomy): Bacteria > Desulfobacterota > Desulfobacteria > Desulfobacterales > JACKCP01 > JACKCP01. The sequence continues at coordinate 1,817 of JBNJDM010000019.1, forward strand.
CAAGTTTTTTTGTTTGAGCTTCGTTTTCAGAAGTAAATATTATTGAATCCATTTTATCTTAAAATATATTTAAATGTATAAGGAAGATTATCTGCTGTTTCACCCGGCATATATCCAAAAGGTCCTTTTTCTTCTGCAAGAAGATCTGCTGAACAGCCATGCACAAATACGGCGGCTTCAGCAGCATGCATTGCAGTCATCTGTCCTGCAAGAAAACCACCTGTAATTCCTGAAAGAATATCTCCGCTTCCTCCTGTTGCAAGTCCGGGATTTCCTGTAGTGTTAATTTTTACTTTTCCGTCTGGAAAAGCGATTACAGAACAAGATGTTTTTAAAACAAGAATACAGTTGTATTTGCATGCAAAGTCCTTTGCAGCTTTCAGTTGGTCAGCCATGATCTCTTTAACATCAAGACCGCAGAGTCTCGACATTTCTTTGGGGTGCGGAGTAAGAATTGTATTTTTATTTAAGTAATTTAAAAGCTCTTTTTTTTCAGATAAAATATTTAATCCGTCTGCATCGATTAATAGGGGTAAATCAGATTCTTTAAGAAGAAATTCTATTATTGCTGCACTCCCGTTGTTTGTTCCCATTCCCGGGCCTGTTACAATTGCAGATTTATCTGTGATGAAATCTTTTATATCATTAACCGCTTTTTGTGAAAATTCACCATTTTCTGATGCTGCAGGATATTTCATTGTTTCATCTGTTGTATAAACCGGCTTTTGAGACTCTGGTGAGCAAAGTGTAACAAGACCTGCTCCGGTTCTGTGCGCTGCTTTGGCACACATTACAGCAGCCCCTGATTTGTTGTCTGACCCTGCTATTATTCCAAGATGTCCAAAGTCTCCTTTGTGGGAATCAGTAGATCTTTTGGGTATTAAGCTTTTAATATATTCTTTTGTAAGTATGTTTATATTTTCTTCAAACTGGTCTGAGACAGTTTTCGGAATTCCTATATCACAGACAAAAAGTCTGCCTGAATTTGTTTTTCCGGGATTTAAATAATGTGCAGGTTTTGCAAAACCAAAGGTTGTGCATATATCTGCTTTTATTCCGCTGCCTGGTATCTGTCCTGTGTCTCCGATTGTGCCCGAAGGTATGTCAATTGCCATTACATACTTTTGTTTGCTGTTTACAAAATCTATTAATTCCCCGAATTTACCCCTTGGAGCAGAGTTTAGACCTGTGCCGAACAAAGCATCAATAATTATGTTGGAGTGTTTAATAAAAGATTTTATTTTGTTTTCCACAGAATCTTCCAAAGACTGAAAAATTTCAATACCAAGTTTTTCAGCTCTTTGAAAATTTAAAAGAGCATCTCCTGAAAGTTTATCCGAAGAGCACATTAAAACAAGTTTTACATCCAAAGCTCTGGTATAAAGATATCTTGCCGCAACAAATCCGTCGCCGCCGTTATTTCCGGGACCGCAGAGAATAACAATTTTTTTGTTTTTTAAATCGGTTTCTTTTGTGAGAATTCCTGAAGCTGTTCTTCCCGCGTTTTCCATCAGAACTTCACCGGGGATGCCGAAACTCTTAATTGTATTTTTGTCAATTTCGGGCATTACAGATGAATAAACTACCCTTGATGTATTTAAAAGCATTATAAATCTCCGATAATTGCTATCATATCCCTTACTGCTTTTTCCATTCCTGTAAGCACTGCCCTTGAAACAATTGAATGGCCGATACTAAACTCATCTATGAGTTTATAGCCTTTGAAAGCCTTTATTGTGTTATAGCAAAGTCCGTGTCCTGCATTAACAATAAGGCCTTTTGATTTTGCATGTTTTGCAGCTTTTATAATTCTGTCGAACTCTTTTTTTCTTTCTCCGGAGCTCTGGGCATCGCAGAATTTTCCTGTATGAATTTCAATTGCGCTTGCTCCGATATCCTTTGCTATATCAATCTGGTCATTGTCAGGGTCAACAAAAATTGAAACAGGTACAGCAGCACTACTCAGGTTTTCTACGGCATATTTTGTTTTGTCTTTGTTGAAAATCAGGTCAAGACCGCCTTCTGTTGTAAGTTCCTCCCTTTTTTCAGGTACCAGAGTTACAAAATCGGGGAGAATATCCATGGCAAATTTAAGCATCTGGTCTGTTGCAGCCATTTCAAGTATAAGCCTTGTCTGTACAGTATCTCTTAAAATTCTGACATCTCTTTGCTGAATATGTCTGGCATCTTCTCTCTGGTGAACAACTATGCCGTCTGCTCCTGCAAGTTCAGCAAGAACTGCTGCTGTCACAGGGTCAGGGTATGTTGTTTTTCTAGCTTCCCTTAATGTTGCTACATGATCTACATTAACTGCCAGTTTACTCATTGCGGCCTCCCGAAAGTTATATGTTTATATTTCTGAATTCAGGTTAAATTTTTCATCTGCCGTAACTGAACAAAAAATTTTGGTTTGCGCTCAGTTACTGATCAGATCCACCATGAAAGATCTTTATCCTTTTCAATTACAGATAAAAGTTCAATACTTTTTTGGGTCATTTTTTCTTCTTCATCTCTGCTTATTTCATGGTCATAGCCTATGAGATGAAGAATTCCGTGGACAAGAAGCTGTGATATTCTCTGGTCAAGTGTTATTTTGCCTTCCAAAGCTTCTTTTCCGGCTGTATCTTCAGAAATAACAATATCTCCGAGCACTGACAAAAAAGGCATAAACGAGGAATCTTCATCATTTACAGGAAAAGAAAGAACATTGGTTGCCTTGTCAATTTGTCTGAATTCTTTATTTAAATTTTTTATATCTTCATCATCTGTAATTACTATAGAAAGCTCAACATCTTTATAGCCCAAGGCGTCTAAGATAAGAGATGCTTTCTTCTGCATGATTTTGTTTTGTATTTTTGTCTGTTTTTTCCTGTTTTGGACCTGAATTTCCATCTTTTTGAGCATCTTCCTTTTGTTCTTCTGTATATTTGATTCTGTGGTGATGAATACCGCTTAAAATTTTGTTGAAGCTCTTTGCTATTTTATGCAGATCTTTAAGAGTAAGTGTGCATTCATCAAGCTGGCTGTCTGAAAAACATGCATTTATCTGTTTATGCACTGTACCCTGAATTCTTGAAACACTCGGATTGTCAAGAGATCTTACAGCAGCTTCTGAAATATCTGCAAGCATTACAATGGCAGCTTCCCTGGTCTGTGGTTTGGGACCGGGATATCTGAAATGGTCTTTTAAAGGTTCTTTCTCATTGTCTTTTTGTTTGGCTTTTTCAAAAAAATACTTTATCAGACTTGTGCCGTGATGCTGGGCTATTATGTCTACTATTCCTTCAGGGAGTTTATGTTTTTTTCCAAGAATTACCCCGTCTTTTACGTGCGCTGTAAGTATAAGAGTTGACATAGAAGGAGACAGTTTATCATGCAGGTTTTTGCTGTGCCTCTGGTTTTCTATGAAGTAAAGCGGTTTTTTAAGTTTTCCTATGTCATGGTAGTATCCGCCTACTCTTGCAAAAACAGAATTTGCACCTGTTTCGGCTGCGGCAGCCTCAGCCATTGTACCAACAATCATTGAATGGTTGTATGTTCCCGGTGCTTCAAGCATTAGTCTTCTTAAAAGTTTCTGTTCCGGGTTGGACAGTTCCATATATTTTATATCAGAGGAATAGCCGAATAAAATTTCAAGAAGAGGTGATATACCTCCTGTAAGTATTCCGGATAAAATTCCTCCTGACATAGCAAAAAAAAGTCCTGCTGCAATTTCAAAGCCTGATATTCCGGGGATCTGAATTAAAAAAGCAGGAGCAACAAAAATATTAAGAAGCGCAAGTTTGCCTCCTGTTTTGACAAAATCCTGGCGTTCTCTGCATTCTTTCAGCCAGAATGTTCCCATTACTCCGTTTATAAGATAAAAAATAAAAAGTCCTGGAGCATAATCTCCGAGCACCATTGCGCATATAAATGAACATATTACAGCTATTGAATAAGCCTGATACTGCCCGAAAAAAAGGCATACCACCATTGCGGCTGAAGCCACAGGAAGGCAAAGTTTTACTGCAATATCAGGAATAGTATTGCTGCCGATTCCTATTGCAGCTGAAGGAATCAGGGAAAAAACTTTTGCAAGAATAATATTGAAAATAATAATAAGGCTTAAAAATAAAATATTTTTATTCGGATTTTTGCTTGATTCAATATATCCTCTTAAGAAAGTCATGTAAACTACTGCAATAAAAAAAAGAATGGATATGCTTTTGCCTGTTATTTTTGTCCAGTGTTCTTTAAAGCTGTTGTGTTTTTTTAAAGCATTAAGTTTTACAAGCTGGAGAGGAGTTATAGGTTCGCCTTTTCTTACGATTATTTCGTCTTTATTGATTTTGTAAAGAACAGGGTCCACGCTTTCAACAGCCCGATAAATTCTTTCCCTTGTTTCATTTGTATTTATCGTTATATTCGGCTTTATAAGTCTTTGTGCAAAATCTACAGTAAGGTTGACTATATTGTATGAATAATTTTTTAATAAAGGGTCGCCTATTATTCTGACCATTGTTTTAGCCTGGTCAGAACCGTAGAATTTTCTGAGATTTGTTACAGTTGTTTCTTGCCCTGTATAAATATCTCTTAAATTTATCCCTTTTTTTTCTTCACTCATTAATAAGGTTTTATTGCCGACAACACCGTTGTTAAGTATTTCAGAGACAATCTTTTTTAAAATTTTTTTTAAGTCATCAGAAAAATTGTTTTTTTCCAGTAAATTGAAAGCACCTTTGCTTATTTGAAACCCTATATGTTTTTCAAATAACTTTTTAATATTATTATTTTTCTGTTCTTCTGAATCTTTTTCTTCAATTGCATTCTGCTGAGCCTGTGAGGATGATTCAAAGGCAAGGTCTATTTTTTTTTGAATTTTTTCAGGCATTCCGGAGTCATAATCATAAACAGTTAATATTTCTGAAGCTGCTTTTTTCTTTTTTTCTTCTGTCTTATGCGGGTGCTCAAATACAAGGTCTCTGGAAGCTTTGATTGTTTGTTTTGCTTTGTCTCCGACTTTATAATCGGTTTTTGCCCAGAAGAATTTGTCTGCTGAAAAAAAAGCAAAAATAAGAATAATAAACATTCCTGCCATAGGAATGAAAACAGGGCTTTTAAGCTTGTTTTGCAGGTTTTTTATTAAAATATGTTTTTTATCAGGCTTCATTTTTTATTCGCTGCTTGTTTTTTCATTTTCTTCATAGGCATTAATAATGCTTTTTACCAGATGATGGCGCACAACATCATTTTTATTAAAAAAGACAAAATCTATTTCATTTATATTTTTAAGAATATCAACAGCATCCACAAGGCCTGATTTTTTGGAAACAGGAAGATCAACCTGGGTTATATCTCCTGTTACAACAGTATGACATCCAAAACCGATTCTTGTGAGAAACATTTTCATCTGTTCCCTGGTTGTATTCTGAGCCTCATCAAGAATAATAAATGCATCATTTAAAGTTCTTCCCCTCATAAAAGCAAGCGGAGCCACTTCTATAACTCCCTGTGATATAAATTTATCAGCTTTTTCAAAGGTCATCATATCATGCAGGGCATCGTATAAAGGTCTCAGGTAAGGATTTACTTTTTCAGCAAGATCTCCGGGAAGAAATCCCAGAGCTTCTCCTGCCTCAACAGCAGGTCTTGCAAGAATTATTCTTCTTACCATTTTTTTCTGAAGAAAAGATACTGCCATTGCCATTGCAAGATATGTTTTTCCTGTTCCTGCAGGCCCGATTCCAAAAGTAAGATCTTTGTTTCTTATGGCATCTATATATTCTTTTTGTGCAGTGTTCTTAGGAGTAATATGGCTGTTTTTTGATGTAATGTAAACTGTATCAAGGAAAACATCTTTAAGTCTTATGTTTTCATCAGAGCTTAAAAGCTCAACAGCATAATCTATATCATTGGGAAAAAGAGGGTAGCCTTTTTTCAAAAGAGAGTAGAGCTCTTTTATTACTCTTGCGGCAAGTTCTACATGCTCGGTTTCTCCTTTGATCATTATCTCATTTCCCCTGGACTGAATATTTACGGGGACAGAACCTGAGATTCTTTTAAGGTTTTTGTTATGTTCACCAAGAAGCAGATTTGCTGTATGCGGGTCTGAAAGTTTGACTTTTTTTACTAATTCGTTACTTGTATCCATATATAAAATTCATCTCTTAAAGTTCAAAAAAACAGGCCGTAAATCATAAGTAACTGATATTATGATTGTCACGGCCTTAATTATATTTATGTAATATTTTCATAACAAATTATATAATATAAAAAATATATTGCAAATGATAAATACTCAGTTGGCAAACAAAAAATTCTGGTTTTTGTTCAGCACCTGCTTGCTTATTTTAAATCTGAACTTCTTCAGAAGCCGGTAAAAAGGTCAGTTTTTGCTTCACAACCTGATATATATCTTATAAAACTTGACCATATTATATTCTGTTTGCTAAACGAATAAGTTATCGACTTTACATCAGGCCTGCTTTTGTTTTGTTTAATATAAAACGTTTAAATTTTGCAGTGAAACTTTATCTTGAAATAAGTTCCATGGAGCAGGGCTCAGGGTTTGGATGGAAATTTTAATGACGGGGGCATTTAATGAACGGATTGGATATAGCCATAGTATGTATTCTCGGGTTTACCCTGATAAGAGGGATAATGACAGGTCTTATGCAGTCTGTGTCAGGTATTATAGGAGCTGTTGCAGGCTTTTATTCGGCTTATCTTTATTATCCTCTGGTTTCTGATATTCTGGCTCAATGGTTTAAACCGGGGCAGGCTGTTAATATTGTAAGTTTTTTTATTATTTTCTGTGTTGTTCTTATTGCTGTAACTCTTCTTGGCAAACTTTTGAAATGGTTTATGAAGATAGTTTTTCTCGGCTGGGTTGACCGTATGGGAGGAGCTGTGCTGGGTCTTTTGAAAGGCGGTCTGGTTTCAGCTGTTCTTGTGGCTGCCCTTACAACTTTTTTATCTCCTGCAAGCCCTGTATTAAAAGACTCAAAGCTTGTTCCTTATATTTCAGGTACATCTGAAACAATGATGGAGCTTGTTCCTGAAGATATTACAAAAAACAGTTTTTCACCCAATCTGGACGAGCTTAAAAAGGTATGGGAAAAGGCTGAGGAAAAGATAGGAAGTAATGGAAAAAAGTAATAATGTAAGTTCTTTATTTGAACTTATTAAAACCCTGAGAAGTGAAAACGGTTGCCCCTGGGATAAAAAACAGACCCCCTCAAGTATGGCTGTTCATCTTGTTGAAGAAGCTTTCGAAGCATATGAGGCTATACATTGCCAGTCAGATTTAAGTGTTATGGATGAGCTTGGAGATACTCTTTTCCAGTTATGCTTTATAATTCTTTTGTATCAGGAAAAAGATTTATTCACATTTGATGATGTTGTAAATCAAGCCTTTTGTAAAATGAAATCAAGACATCCTCACGTGTTTGGTGAAGAAAAGGCTGATACAAAAGAAGATGTAGAAAAAATATGGAAAAATGCAAAAGCTTTTGAAAATTCAAATAATAAACCTTCACTTATGGATATCCCTTCAGGACTTCCAGCGTTGACAAAAGCGCTTAAGATATCTAAAAATGCAGTTTCTGCAGGTTTTGAATGGGAAAACTCTGATGATGTTTTTAAAAAAATTCATGAGGAAATAGATGAACTTCAGGAGGCTTTCAGGATTAATTCTGACAAGGAAAAAAAAGAGACAGAACTAGGAGATGTCTTTTTTACAATGGTAAATGCAGGCAGATTTTTAAATCTTGAAAGTGAATCTTCTCTTTTGAAATCGTGCTCAAAATTTACAAAAAGATTCCGGATGATGGAAAAAGAGGCTGAAAAAATAAATAAAAAGATAGAAGATCTTCAAAGAGAAGATCTTGAATCTTTGTGGAATGAATCCAAAAAAATATACTGAATTTTACTCTGTGATCAGAGACTGGCTTAAAATATCCAGAATTATGTGTAAGTATTAAGTTTTTCCATAGCTGAATAAGCAAGCGCTGAGCTTTGTCTTACTATAGACTTAAGTTCTTCTGGTATATTGTTTTTTTCACTGTATCTTAGCATATCATCTGCTTCGGTTTTAATCTGTCCTGCAAGCGGTCTTATGTCTTCAGGTTCTACCGATTTTTTGCCGAGAAGGTCAGAAAAAGCTTCCAGACCGTTTAGAATTGTTTCAACGTTTTGTTCCACATATTCTGATGCTTTTTTATTAAAATCTGCGTCCTGAACCGGATTTGTAAATAAAGGTTCATACACATTATTAACAGGTGTGGTGTTTGCAGTTTTGTCAGAAGGCTTTGTTCCTTCCACTGTTTTATTTAAGATTTCTGAAAAAGAAGTTTTATCAGAAACATCATTTTTTTTGTTTACTGCTGTATTCCCTGTTTTTGCAAGGATATCGTTTATTCCGGATATTTTTTCACTCATTTCAGCCTCATAAAAGATTCATTTTTGTTTGAATAAACTAAAGCAAAAAACAGGCCATAAATTTATATAATATCATTAATATGAGATCCGGCTATTTTGTCGGCAACTTTTTCAGAAGAAACATTATAGGTGTTTTTATTAACAGCCTCTTTAAGCCTGGCTATTTTGTCAGCCCGTGATTCAGACTCCTGTTCAGTTCTCATTGTTTCAGGCGAATAACCCCGCACTTCATCAGTTTTAACAGATTCAGAGCTTCTGATGCTTACCTTGTCCTGTTTTTTTACCTCAGACTGATCATCTTTTACAGGTTTGTTCTGTTCTGGTTTAATCCGGTTTAATGTTTCCCGGAAAATATTTCCTGTAATTTTCATTGATCTTCCCCTTTGTTATTATTCATCTCACTATTTAGTATATCTTTTGTGAGATCTTCCATTCTTTGCTGAACTGCTTTTGAATCTTCAAGGGAGAAGGTGTTCATTTTTTTTGATGAAGCATCTATTTCGTAATATTTGAAGTCTTTGCTGTCTGAAAAAGCGAATTTTTTTCCGAATTCATTTTCAATCCGGTCAACAATCTTTTTTTCAAAAGCTTCAGTAGGGCCGTCAGTGGTTATTTTTTTAACAATATCTGACGCAACTTTATCTATAACCCCTTGTTTCTTGCCCTCTGCCGAAATAGAGATTTTATCCATAGATGTATTCTGCCCGCCCATGCCCTGTGTCTTCATGTTGAGCTTGTTCTGGCTTACCTGTCTGCTGTAAGCTTTTAATACATTATGAATCTGGTATGCTGGTATTTGCATACTCACCTCTCCTCTTTTACAAACAATTCGGCACAGGAAAAAATTTCCTTAAGCTTTTTTTTTATTTTTCAAATATTTAACAAAAAATGTCAAGTAACTAATCAGGCAAGATATGTTCTTATAAACGAAAGATGAGAATCAAAGGCTATTTCAGGCATATTTTCATATGAAAAAAATCTGCAGTCCATTGCGTCGTCTCCGGGGAAAATAGTTCCGGAAAATTTTTCCACAGCAAAACCGGTTATTGAAACTGAGCCGTATAAAATGCTTGGGTGGCTCAGTACTCCGAGAAGATCTGATATTTTTCCGTTTATATCTGTTTCTTCCTTAAGCTCTCTTAATGCAGTTTCCTCAGGAGTTTCGCCTATTTCCATAAAACCGCCGGGAAGACACCACATCCCGATTTTTGGTGGAACGCTTCTTTTTACAAGCAAAATATTTTTATTTTCGTCAGCTACGACGCAGCAGCAAGCAGGTACAGGGTTTTCATACAAAGGTTCATTGCATACCTTGCAAAAAAGTCTTGAAGCCCCTTCAATATGTCTTTTTTCAAGCTCAAATCCGCAGAAATGGCAGAATTTTTTTTGCTTCAAAGTTTTATCCTTATAAGATGAGGGCAGGTTTACGTTTACTGCCCTCATTTTAATTAGAGATTGGCCGAACAATGCAATTTTTTGTTGAGCAACTAACTAGTATTTGGCCGAAAACTAGAATTTTTTGTTCGGTTCAAGGCAGATGAAAAATTTAACCGCAGGAATACTGAAGTATTTTGAGGATTAAATTTTGATTCTAACGCAGAACCGGGACAAAAGGCAGTTTTCGTTCAGTAACTAACTAATCATCAAAGTCTCCGTCAGGGCCTTTATCGCTTTCTATTGCTTTTGCTTTTTCAATAATTTTTTCTTTTGTCCATTCATCAGGATTTTCTATTCTTGAAGCTTTAGGGCCGGGATCATGACCTCCTTTTTCAAGTATTGCACTAACTGCATAATCTGCAGTGTCTTTTGCATTAAATACATTTACAAGATAATTATAGGCAAGGTCTTCAACTCTTTGAACCATTTTTTCCTTAACTTCTCTTTCAAGGCCCATAATTATATTTTCAAAAGGGCGGTTAAGCTTTTTAAAATCATTACCTTTTAGCCCTTTTTCGTCGGCATATTTACGCATTTGTTCCCATATATCTTCAGGAAGGCCTTCGCCTTTTATCTTTTTCAGGTCTCCGTTTGAATCCGGGATTGCGTTTCCGTAATCATTGACTTCAATGCCCCAGCCTGCCATCTGAAGAGCTGTTGCAACATTGGCTTTTGTAGTAGCTGTTTGTTCGGCTATTTCTTTAAGTTTTGCAGAGCTGTTACCTGAGGTTCCGTGCTGAGCTCCTGATACACCGTATGGTTCAAGTGCTTTATGAATTTCAGCAGTAAGTTCGATCTGAATTCCGTCTTCATTTGCTTCTATTCCGTGGGTTGTGCCGTTGTTTAATGCTATCCAGTTGGGGAATATATTGTGTGCATTCAGACCTTTTATAAGGAACAATGCTTCTTCAGGTGTTGAAAGTCCTGATTTGCCTTTTATCTCGCCTACTTCTGTTTCAAGGCCTGCCCATGGCGGGATAAGATCGTAAAGGTCGATATTTGTAAGCAGGTTAAGGTCATCAGGCATATGGGAAGCATCTACAGCTATTGATGTTATGCCTGAGTCAAAAAGTGAAGGTATCTCTCTTTTTGCACCTGGTATATCTTCCTGTTTTTTTATTCCGTAATGATCAGCATGAACTGCAACAGGTATTGTAATACCCAGCTCATTGCATACAGCATCAACCTGTCTTGCCATATTCCAGAGGTTAACAGGGCAGTATGCATTTGCCCCGCCTTCAGATCTTGCAATTTCTATTATAATTGCAGCATTTGCTTTTTGGGCCGCTTTCAGAGCACCTCTTAAAACAATATGATTCCTTGCATTGGCGGCTATTGTCATGCATTTGCCTTTTCTTAACATTGCAAGATCAATATATTTCCCTGAAACAATCAAGGCTTTGGAATTTGGAAAAAGTCTTCTTATATTCGGGGGTCTTCCAATTTCAATTGCTTTTTCAAAGTCGGCCGTATTTACAGGCATTTATTCCTCCTAAAAAATTTTGTAATTAGTTTTGAAGCAAAACTGCTTTTTGGTCAATTATTATGTACAGATTAAAAAAATCTGAAGCTGATCACTAAGTATTTAATATTGCAAATCTTTGGATTTTAAAAGTTTAAAATTAAAGTTACAGCAAACGGAGTTAACACTGTCAGAACAAAACCGCTGAAAAGAGCAACAGCGGCAATTTCCTTGCCTGAAAATTTTGCAATTACAGGAAGTGTTGTATCCATTGCAGTTGCCCCTCCTGAAGCAACAGAAGAAAGCGGTCCGAAATATTTAACAAAAAAGGGAGCCAGTGCAAGGGTTATTATTTCCCTTGAGATATTTGATAAAAGTGCAGTTACCCCGAGTATATCAGAATGAATTTCAGCTATTATTATGCTTGAAAGAGAATAATATCCAAATCCTGCTCCGACTGCAGCAGCCTCCTTTAAAGAAATTTCGGGTAAAAATACAGATACGGCTCCAGCTCCGGCAAGAGATCCGGCTGTTATTGCTACAGGAACAAAAATAAGCTGCTTTCCTTTATTTTTAAATAAAAGCCATGTGTTTTTGTCTGCACCCATGCTTATTCCGACTAAAAATAATAAAAGATAAAGCGCATAAGTTGAATATGAATTATTGATTAAAATTTCAGGCAGAAAATCATAAAGCCCGAGGAAAAGACCTGTAGCAAAAAATGCAATTATGATTAAGCTGTCTTTCATAATTATTGTTTCTCCTCTTTTGCCTTATCTTTGAAAATAAGTCTGTAAACAGGAATAATAAGTATTATGCTTCCTGCAACAGCTCCCACAGCCAGCAAAATTCCGCTGAAACCTGTTTTTAAAAAAGATCCTGTTACTTTTTCATTTGTGCCTGCTTCAACTCCGAAAAGAAATAAAAGCAGAAAAACGCTTACCATTAATGATTTATCAAAAAAAAACAAAGTTTTTTTCCTTTTTTTCAGACACCAGCCTGTAAGAATTCCTGCAAATAAAAATAAAAATACATTGATCATTAAATATAAAACCTTTTATATAAAATCTGAATAGAGCTTATAATTTTTTTATATAACTTAATTCAGAATAATATTTCAGCTACCTTAAAAATTGTTGAAATAAAAACTCAATGCTTTAAATTTCAAACTGTTGAATTTATCTTTGATAAAAGTCATTTGTCAAACAAATTGTAATTGCAATACGGAGATAATATGAAATCTATAGATGCAAAGGGTCTTAACTGCCCGAAACCTGTTCTTGAGACAAAAAAATATATCGATGCCAATCCTGATATAACTGAAATAGAGGTTATTGTAGATAATAACCCGGCAGTTGAAAATGTTTCCAGATTTTTATCAAATCAGGGTTTTGAAACAGATGTCGACTCTGATGAAAATGAACACAGAATCAAAGCTCAAAGGCATGGCGGGAAAGAAGTTTTTTCAGATTCGGATGAAGCCCCGGATGGCGAAGAAAGTGATGAGCTGAAAACTCTTGTAATGATAACAAATAATAAAATGGGACTTGGAGATGATATTCTCGGTAAAAAGCTTATGCAGAGTTTTATATCTACACTTGATGAATATTCAGGGTTGTGGAAGCTTGTTTTTGTAAATGCAGGTGTAAAACTTGCGGTAAAAGGTTCTGAAACGGTCGATGCGCTGAAAAAGCTTGAGTCTTCAGGCATAAAAATACTTGTATGCGGTACATGTCTTGATCATTATAACCTTCTTAATGAAAAACAGGTCGGTGAGACTACAAATATGCTTGATATAGTTACAAGTCTTAACCTTGCAGAAAAAATAATTCAGCTCTGATTTTTCCCTATCCCCAGATCTTTGAGAGCTTTTTCAATATCCGGCTTTGAAACAGGTTTTACTATATATGATTCACAGCCGGATTTAAAAGCTTTCATAACTTCATCTTTCTGGTTAAGAGCTGTAACCATAATTATTTTAACATGATCAAGTCCTGAGATATTTCTTTCCTGTTCAAATTCCCTTATTTTTTTCAAAACTTCCTGGCCGCTCATTACAGGCATCATAATATCGAGGCATATCAGGTCAAACGGTTTTTTTTCAAAGGCTTCAGTAAAAAGATTGTAAGCCTTTTCACCGTCTTCAGCTACAATACACTCACCGTAATCTTTAAGATAATTTTTCATAAGTATTTCACTAACTTTGTCATCTTCTGCAATTAAAATTTTCATGTATGATCCTTTCCGTAAATTTCAGGGATAAATATTAATACACATCCTTTTACTATTTTTTTTCCAATCAGAGGAGATATTTCAATAAAGGGAAAATTTTTGGATAGCTCAGGGTGTTCAATTTTTTTTTGTTTATTTGTTTTCATTGTTTCAGATGCGGCGTTTATTATTATTTTATCAGTTACATTGTTTCCGGGAATAAAAAAAGGGAGATGCTTGCCTGCAGCTTCATTGGTAAGTACAGTCATAAAGTCTGAATCAATGCCGATTACAGGTATGGCAATGCTGTTTAGCACATTTTGTGAAGTTAAAAGAGCCTGATTTTGTATTTCAAGACTGTTTGTTCTCTGCCTTACAATTTCTTCAAGATCTTCATTTAACTTTTTAAGTTCTGCATTGCTGGCTATTACTTTTTCATGGAGCTCCTTGTTCTTACGAAAGAGAAAAAACTGATCTATACCTTTTTCAATCTCTTTTTTAAGGTTTTCATCATTCCATGGTTTTAATATGTACTTGTTGATATAGTCTTTGTTTATAGCCTCTATTACTATGCTTACATCCGAATATCCTGATAATATTATTTTAACTGTATCAGGAAGTATTTTATTTATTTTATCAAACATTTCTGTGCCGTTTATTTCAGGCATTCTGTAATCTCCAATAATAACCTGAAAATTTTCATGTCTGCACATTTCAATGGCCTGTGACGGGGTGAGGGCAGTTTTGATAATGTATGGCTCAGATCTCAGCATTCTTTGAAGAGATTTAAGAATGTTTTCTTCATCATCAACAATTAAAATTTGGGGTTTTTCAGTCATTTTAAATTCTCTGCAAAGGTTTTAAATTCATTTTCTGTGCTTTCCAGAATTTCCGGAAGCCAGAAGTTTATTTCACTGATGCCCTGTTTAAAATAATTTACAACTTCAGGATGAAGATCTCCGGTATTAATACCTGCATTAAGTATAATCTCTTTATGATTATCAATGTAGTTTGATATCATAATAAGTAAAAGGTCTTTTTTTGAAGAGGCGTTTGCAGAATAATTATGATGATACTTTATTGCATCAGTAAGATTTGCAGGAAACTTCCATGTTTTTGCGGCAAAAGCTCCTAATCTGGAATGTGAAGGGTATCTCGCAACTAGTTCTTCTGCTTTTGAAAAGCTTACTTTTTGTTTTTTCACTGTTTCCTGTATCTTAAGATAATAACCCGGGTTTATATAAAAAAGAATAAATTTTCCTATGTCATGCATAAGCCCTGTAATATAAGCCTCATCAGGTTTGCCTGTTTTAAATTTTATACTTATGTGTCTGTTTATAGCTGCTGTAAAAAAAAGGTGTTTCCAAAGGTGCTTATAATCGAAATTGTCCGGGTTTTTGCCTTGCTTTACTGTCTCAACCACTGAAATTGTCAGTGCAATTCTGTGAACAGTGTCAAACCCCAGAACAGAGACAGCATCCGGAATGCTGGCAACCTGAGAAGACATTCCGTAAAAAGCCGAATTTACGATTTTTAATATTCTTGCACATATTGCAGGATCTTTTTCAATTATTCTGCTTAATTTATTATAGTCTGTGTCAGGCAGATCAATAATCCTGTTTATTTCTACAATAACAGAAGGGAATGCCGGAATCACATCTTCTGCCTCAATTTTTTTCTTACTTTTATTGTTTGTCATTTTAAAAAGTCTCCGGCATTATTTAGTCTTAAAGTTTATATCGGTTATTTTTAATAACTGCCTGAAATTAATTTTAAGCAGTCATTTAAGTTTACTCATTACTGCTGAAATTTTCAATAATTTTGAGAGGAGATTTTAAAGTATCACTTTTTAAGACATAAGTTAATCTGTCGAGTTCCTTATCAGTTATTTTTGTATCTTTCTTGAACAAAAGAGCGCCTGAGTTTATATAAACAGGTTCTGTTATTACATCTCCTGTATTTAATTCATCCGGCGTAAGAGTTATTTCTACTTTATAGTTAAGTTTTTTACTTTTAATAAGATCAAGCATTACTTTAAGTATATCAGGGTCAAAAAGGGAGAATGTACTCTGCTGAAGATAATACATTGCACCGTGTTCAAAAAGTTCTTTTCTTTTAAATTTGTCAGCAGAAACTTTTTTTGTATTTAAAAAGTTGTTAACCGCAATATTGAGTTCTTTTCTGTTTATATGGAGTTTGTCGTATGTGTCTGTAATTGCAATTATTCTTGATCCTATGGGGATGTTTTTTTCTTCAAGCCCGTCAGGAAATCCTGACCCGTCGTAATTTTCATGGTGATGTCTGATTATTTCGGAGCAGGTTTTAAGCTGAGGTATGTATTTTAATATTTCCTGGCCGGTTTCAGAATGCTTTTTGTATTCAGGCGAGTTGCTGTCGAGTTTGGTAAAACCGAAATTAATTTTTCCTATATCATGGAGAAGTGATGCTATCTCAAGGGTTCTGAGCTCTTCTGCAGAAAGACCGAGTTCCTGTCCAAGAGTAATTGAAAGTTCAGAAACTCTTTGTCCGTGGGCTGAAAGCTCAGGGTCAACCATAGCGACCATGCTGTCAAGGGATCTGATTGTATTAAAAAGACTTTCTGTGAGGTTTTTATTAGTCTGCACAAGCTCTGCATTTTTTCTTGCGATCTCTCTTGTTCTTTCTTTTACCTTTTTTTCAAGATCTTCGTTTGTCTGCCCGAGTTCTTTGTTCTGCCTTGCCACTACTGCCATAAGCCTCTTGTTTTCAAGGACAAGTTCGTATTGTTTAAGACCTTCAGTTATGATTTGCAGGAAATCTTCATCATCCCATGGTTTGGCAATGAATCTGTGAATCCCACCTTTGTTAATTGCTTCTATAAGAGCATCCATGTCAGTATAGCCTGTTATAAGAAATCTTACAGAGTAAGGTGAAATCGTTTTTGTTTTTTCAAGAAAAGCAGAGCCTTCCATTTCAGGCATTCTCTGGTCTGATATTATAAGTGAAAAAGGAGGCTTGCTTTCTTTTACTATGTCAAGAGCATCCTTTGGTGAGTCTGATATTATAGTTTCACAAGGCAGTCGTTTAAGTGTTCTTTTTACAGCTTTAAGTATCCCCTGTTCATCATCAATGACCAGTATTTTATGTTTGTATTTAAACTGATTATCTTTGTTCATATTTGATGCCGTCTTGTTTGAGGTTTTCATCCAAAGGGAGTGAAATTGTAAAAACAGTACCCTTTCCCTGAGTGCTCCAGGCATTAATTGTACCATTATGCCTTTTTATAATGTTATATGCAACATTAAGCCCAAGACCTGTACCTTTTCCTACAGGTTTTGTAGTAAAAAAAGGATCAAATATTTTTGAAAGATTATCAGGGCTTATCCCGCTTCCTGTGTCTGCAAAAGAGATGACCACACAGTTGTCTTCAGTTTTTGTTGTAACAGTTATTGTGCCTTTATCTTCTATAGCCTGCACAGAATTTAGCAATATATTCATAAAAACCTGATTAAGCTGCTGGGGAAAGCATTTAATTTTTGGTAAATCACTGTACTCCTTTATTACTTCAGCTTTGTATTTTAAATCATTCCAGATTACGTTTAAAGTAGTCTCTATACTGTTGTTTATATCTGTAAGCTTTGGCTCTGATGAGCCGGGATGCGCAAAATTTTTCATATCTGTAACAATTTTGCTTACTCTGTCAGTACCTTCAATACAGTCTTTTAAAAGATCAGGTATATCTTCCATCATAAAATCTGTATCTTTTTCATCCATGATTTTTTTTATTTTATTAAGCTGATCTTTGTCAGGAAGTCTGTTTTCTTTATTAAGCAGGAATATATTTTTTAATTTTCGAAAAATATATCCAAGGTCGTGGAGGTAAGATTCAAGGCTTTTGAGATTACTTTTTACAAATCCTATGGGGTTGTTTATTTCATGGGCTATACCTGCTGAAAGCTGACCTACTGCGGCCATTTTTTCTGAATTAAGAAGCTGTACAGTTGCCTGTTCATATTTGTCCTGAAGATCAATGATCCTTTTTCCCACAGTTATTCTTGCATTGAGTTCCTTTGGGTTGAAAGGCTTTATTATATAGTCGTCTGCTCCGGCTTCAAATGCCGAAATAGCGTCATCAATATCTGATTTTGAGGTCAGAAGTATGATGTAGATATATGTAGATGAGAATTCTTCTCTTATCTTTTTGCAAAGAGTAATCCCGTCCATTCGCGGCATCATCCAGTCAGAAATTATTATTCTGCTGTCTGTTTTTTTTAAGAGTTCAAGAGCATCATTTCCGTTTGATGCAGAGTGAAGTTTCCCGTCAGTATTTAGCATTTTCTGCATTAATTTTGCTGAAACCGGGTTGTCTTCGGCGATAATAATATCCATTGTGAGCAAAAGCCTTATTTGATAATATTATTCAGATCTGAATTTAGTGTTTTATTTTTTTAAGATTATTACTTTAAAACAGTTTTGGTCTGTGTCTGGAAAAATTGATAAACTCTTTAAATTCTAATTTATAATGAAAAGAAAGTCCAATATTTTAAACTTTTTGCAGGGAGTAATTAATGTCCAAAAAAGATGAACATATATTAAAAGCGGCCAAGGAAGTAATTGTAAAATACATTGAAGTAGGAAGAGTATCTCCTGGTACTTTTGCTGAAAATTTTAAAAAAGTCTATGAAGGAATATATAATACTGTGCACAGTATCGATTCACAAAAAGATGAAGAAAAATCCAGTGAGGAAGATTAAATATTGCCTGGGTTTGCACCTTGCCTATACAAAGAGAAATTGTTTGTACTATTCAGCTGATTTTTATAATTAGTAGCTGAACGAAAACTGTCTTTTTTGCCCATTTCTGCGTTAGATAAAAAATTTAATCCTCAAAATACTCTAGTATTCCTGCGGTTAAAATTTTTATCTGCCTTGAACTGAAAAAAAAATTCTAGTTTTCGGCCAATCACTAATTATATCTCACAGGGGCACAGAGGCGCAGAAAACCGGATTATTTAAATCTGAGCGAATCCGGTCTCTCTTTTAACTTGAGTCTTAGTAACTTTGTGAGAGTTAGATAATTTTTTCAGAATTAATAAGGGGTTCTGTGCCTCCGTGCCTCCGTGAGATTGAATAATATTGCTGAACAAATACAACTTTTTTAATGGGCTTCAGACCAGTTTTTACCTGAGCCGGTATTTATTTTTAAAGGTACTTCAAGATCAGCAATATTTTCCATGGAATCTTTTAAAAGATTTTGAGCTTTTTCTTTTTCTTCAGGGGGAAGCTCAAATATAAGTTCGTCATGAACAGTAAGAAGAAGAGAAGTCTGCATTTTGTTTTCTTTAAGCAGTTTATCTGTTTTAATCATTGCAAGCTTAAGTATATCTGCTGCAGACCCCTGAATTTTTGTGTTTACAGCAATTCTTTCAGCCATTTGAACCCGCATTTTGTTGCTGCTGTTTATATCTTCAATAAATCTTGTACGTCCTGAGATGGTTGTGGAATAACCTGTTTGTCTTGCATCCTCCTTTGTCTGCTCAATAAATTCAAAAACTTTTTTATATCTTGCATAATAATTGTCTATGTATGTCTGAGCCATTTTTCTTGAAATTCCGAGTTCATTGGAAAGCTTGAAAGCCCCCATTCCGTAGACAATTCCAAAATTGATGGCTTTTGCCTGTCTTCTGAGTTCATCACTTATCATTCCGGGAAGAACCTGAAATATCTCTGCAGCTGTTCTTGTATGTATATCCTCGTTGTTTAAAAAAGCTTCCTTTAAAATCGGATCGTCTGAAAAATGGGCAAGAAGCCTTAGTTCTATCTGGGAGTAATCTGCAGACATAAGTATCCAGTCTTTTTCAGGAATAAAAGCTTCTCTTATTTTTCTCCCTTTTTCAGTTCTTACCGGAATATTTTGAAGATTGGGATTGGAGCTGCTTAATCTTCCTGTAGCTGTTACTGTCTGATTAAATGATGTGTGTATTCTTTTTGTGTCTTTATTTATTAGAGATACAAGAGCGTCTGTATATGTTGATTTAAGTTTTGAAAGTTCTCTGTGCTTAAGTATAAGTTCTGGAAGGGGATGTATTTTTGAAAGTTCTTCCAGGACAGATACATCTGTTGAATATCCTGTCTTTTTTTTTGTCTTTTTCTTTGCAGGAAGCTGAAGCTTTTCAAAAAGTATTTCCCCAAGCTGTTTTGAAGAATTCATGTTAAATTCTTCTCCTGCAATTTCAAAAGTATTTTTTTCTATTTCTGCAAGTTCCTGTGCAAATTTTTCTGACATTTCAGTCAGTTTCTCTTTGTCTACCCGTATTCCCTTCATTTCCATATCAACAAGTACAGGAACAAGCGGCATTTCAATTTCATTTAAAAGGGATAAAAGGTTTCTTTCTTCAAGTTTTTCACTGAGAATTTTATAAAGTTTAAGAGTTATGTCTGAATCTTCGCAAGCATATATATAAGCTTTTTCAAAATCTGATTTATCAAAGGTTTCACCTTTGGGAACAATTTCAGAAAATTCAGTCATTTTGTAATTTAAAAATTCCATGGCAAGATCACTCAGGCCGTGTGAGCGGCTTCCAGGCGTAAGAAGATATGCAGCAAGCATTGTATCAAAGGTTTTACCCTTAATTTCAAACCCTGAATTTTTCAGAACAATCCAGTCGTATTTTAAATTCTGGGCAATTTTTAAAATATTTTCATCTGCAAATATATCTTTAAAGCTATTTAAAAGATCTTTTGTGTCTATTGTTTTTACATTGTCATGCTTTACAGGAATATAATATATCTCTTCATCTGAAACAGCTATGGAAAGTCCGGCAAGTTCTGCTTCCACTGCGTTAATGCTTGTTGTTTCGGTATCAAATGCAAAATACCCGTTTTTTTTAATTTTTTCAGCAATTTCTTTGAGCTCACTTTTTTCATGTATGCTTTTGTATGCTTTTTGAGATGAGCTGCTGCTTTCAACACTGTATTCTTTTCTTAAGTTTTTAAATTCAAATTCCTTGAATATTTCTGCAAGCTCTTTGTTGTCAGGTTCTTTTTTTACAAGATCCTTTTCAATTTCAAAATCAAAGTCAACATTTGTATCTATTTTTGCAAGTTCTTTGCTTAAAAATGCGTTTTCCTTGTTTTCTATTAGGTTTTCAGAAAGTTTTTTTCCTGTGATTTTATCAATATTGTCATAAATATTTTCAATTGTTTTATATTCGCAAATAAGTTTTTGTGCAGTTTTAGGTCCTACTCCTTTAACTCCGGGGATATTGTCTGAACTGTCGCCTGAGAGTCCCATTGCTTCAGGGAGAAGAGACGGGTCAAAACCGTTTTCCTCTGTAAATGAAGAAAGAGTAATCATTTTTTTCTTCATTGGATCATAAATTGAAATATTTTCATTTATAAGCTGTGAAAGGTCTTTGTCTCCTGTAACAATAACAGCTTCAAATCCGAGCTTTTCAGCTTTTACAGCCATAGTTCCGATAATGTCGTCAGCTTCAAATCCTTGTTTTTCAAACCAGGGAATTGCAAAAGCGCTTACAGTTCTTTTTACACCCTCTATCTGTGAGGCCAGTTCAGGTGGCATTTCAGGTCTGTTTGCCTTATAAAGATCGTATTGTTCATGGCGGAAGGTTTTCCCCTTTGCATCAAAACAGACTCCTATATATTCGGGGTTTTTCTCTTTTAAAAGATTTATAAGTGTTCTTGTGAAACCGAATATTGCATTGGTCGGCTTTCCTTCTTTGGTTGAAAGGTTTTTTATTGCATGGTAGTTTCTGTATATATAAGCTGTTCCGTCAACCAGATAAACGCTTTTTTTATTCATTATATTAATTCCTGAATTATGGTATTTAGTATTTGTCCGAAAACTACAATTTTTTGTTCAGTTTCGTCAGAAAAAAAAATTAACCCCAGGAATACTGAAGTATTTTGAGGATTAAATTTTGATTCTAACTTAAGAACTTTACAAAAAAGGCAGTTTTCGTTCAGCAACTATTTATTTGGTTGTTACTTTAGCATTGTATTATAAACCCTGCAACAAGGAGAACAAAATGAGCAAAGGAAAACTGATTACTGATGATATGGAGATTAAAGAGATACTTATGAATTCCAAAAAAATAGCAGTTCTCGGTATAAGTTCAAAAGAGGACAGGGATTCATACAAGGTAGGTCAATATCTTATGGATAATAATTATGACATTATTCCTGTAAGGCCTGGCAATGAGGAAATATTAGGCATGAAAACAGTACCTGACCTTGACAGTATAAATGAAAAGATTGATATTTTAGATATATTCAGAAAGTCGGATCAGGTAACAAATCATGTAGAAGAAGCACTAAGGCTAAAGCCTGATGTAGTCTGGATGCAGCTTGGAGTCGAAAATCAAGAGGCTGCAGATAAACTTACAGAAAACGGTATAAACGTAATTATGAACAGGTGTATTAAAATTGAACACAACAGATTGTGGAGCTGAAAATAAAAGAGGAAAGCATATAAGGAAGAGTAAAAGAAGGGTCCCAAGAGATTTGACATGTTCTGTATGTGGGGGATCTACCTCTTTTTCATGGAGATGCAGGAGCTGTGGTTTTACACTTTGTCAAAACTGCATGAATGAAAATCTCTGGGCCCTTACATGCAACGGAATAACCTGGGGATGTCCTGACTGCGGTGAAAAAAATGATCTCGGGAATCAGTAGATCTGCATCTGTTAATTGTTTTAACCGGTATTTGGCAAAGGGCTGAAATTATCAGTCTCCGGTTAAAAGGTTTTTTATTTCCATCATTTTTTCGGCATAAAAATCTGCAGTAAGCTCAGGGTTTCTGAAGGCTGCAAAATATATATCAGCACTTTGGGCAGCCTGTTCATCCAGACTTGAATCTCCTATATAGATCATGTTTTCAGATTTTACTTTAAAAAAATCTCTTATTTTAAAAAGCTGTTCAGGATCAGGCTTTGCTTTTTCAACATCAGATGCTGTAACAACAATATTAAAATACTGATTTAGTTCAAACAGATCCATGACTTTATCCATGGTATTTGATCTGTTGGTTGCTATTGCGGTATTGTAGCCTTGTTTTAAAAGATATTTTAAAAGCTTTATTAAATCATTTGTCATTTCCATATAAGGAACAAAGTCGATGTATGGAAGTTTTTTTCTTTCTTTGTCAACTTCTGTTCTGTCAACTTTATCTTGAAAAATATGATTTATTGAATCATCCGCAGTATGCATTTTAACAAACTCGGTCTCTGATTTGGTCATCGGCGGGAGACCGAATTTTTCAAGCAGAGTATTGTAGTATTTTCGGTTGAGTTCTTCTGTCTGAAACATTACTCCGTCGCAGTCAAAAACAATTGTATTAATATTTTTAAGATTTTTCATTATTTTATATTTCCGAATACATTTATTCTCAGTGTTGATTTTACCTTACTGTCTGTTTTTAAAAAAATCATATCCGAGTATGTTCCTTTGGTTGTTTTTTTATTTATTACAGTTAGTGTGTAAGATCCGTTTTCACCTTTTTCAAGTGTGTGGTCTATGTTCTCACCGTTTGCAGTAATTACATCTTTAATATTAAACATATTTTTTTTATGTGGAGTAATTGTTATTTTTTCTTTTACTTCTTCATCTGTCTTACCCCAGAGCCTTGCTTTTTCAGGTTCAATAACAGCTGCTGAAACAATATCTGCTGTTACTTCAAGGTTTATCTGTTTTGTTTCAGGGTCATTTGTATAAACTGTGAATTTTTGTGTAACTTTATGACCGCCTCTGCCAGATGTTGAAACATTTACTTTGATTTTTCCAGCCGAACCCGGCTGAATTTCTCCCGGAAAGGAGATTACATCGCATCCTCAGCCCCTGGCCTTTACATTTCTTACCTGAAGTGTTTCTTTGCCTTTGTTTTCAATTGTAAAGGAGTGAATAAGTTTTTTGCCTTCCATTATACTGCTGTAATAAGATTTGGTTTCTTTTATAAAAGCCTGTGGATTATCTGATGCTGATGCAGGAGCAGAAGCAAGCAGTATAAAAAAAAGAATAATTATTTTTTTCATTTCAGATTTTTTCCCTGGTTATTGTATCTGTTTTTGTATCGTAAACCGCAAAAGAAGGGGAGCCCTCTTTTCCCATTATTTCACCGGGGTTTAATAGTATAGTTTTATCATGTTTTTTGCAATACCATGTATGGGAATGGCCGAAACATACAAGATCGTATTTACCCATGTTTGCAAGAGGTTTTGCAGTATCAAAATAATGTGTAAATGCTATTTTTTTTGAGTCTAATGTTATCTCACCGAATCTTTCCCAGAGTTTTACATTTTTAAGGATTGTTTTTGTATATTCAAGCATTTTAAGCCTGTCTCCGTCATTGTTTCCGAAAACTCCGTAAACAGGGAGGTCTAAAGAGGCAAAAAGCTTAAGTGAAAAAGGTGCAATAAAATCTCCGCAGTGAATTATTGCATCTATATTTTTTTGTGAGCAGGCTAAAAGAGCCTTGTCTATCTGTTGTAAATGGTCGTGACTGTCGCTCATTACAGC
Source organism: Thermodesulfobacteriota bacterium (assembly GCA_051744925.1). Taxonomy (GTDB): domain Bacteria; phylum Desulfobacterota; class Desulfobacteria; order Desulfobacterales; family JACKCP01; genus JACKCP01. Next base: position 25,856 of record JBNJDM010000019.1, read on the forward strand.
AATAAGCATTTTTCTCCTTTCTTTTTTACATCATGGAGTAGGGGTCTATATCAAAAGTCATTCTTAAGTCATCCGGAAGTGATGAAAATTCATTTTTAAGCTCTCTGAGCATCATATTAAGATATTTGTGTGTTTCAGATTTTAAAAGAATCTGGAATCTGAATCTTGAAGCTGCTTTATATATAGGTGCCTGTGCAGGTCCCATTATAAGTGTTTTCGGGTCATGAGAGTTTTTTATTTCAGTTATGCGGTTTTTACATTTTTTTGCAAAGTTTTCAGCCTTGTTTTCATCCGGCCCTGAAATTTTTATAAGTGCAAGCCTTGAAAAAGGGGGGTAGAGCAAAGATTTCCTGAAACTTATTTCATGGTCGTAAAAATTTATAAAATTCTGGGTTTTGGCAGTCTGGATTGAAAAATGATCAGGATTATATGTCTGCATAACTACTTCCCCTTTTTTTTCGCCCCTTCCTGCTCTTCCTGAAACCTGGGAAAGAACCTGGAATGTTTTTTCAGCAGCTCTGAAATCGGGGAAATTGAATCCGTGGTCAGCATTTATTATACCTACAAGTGTAATGTCCGGGAAATCGTGGCCTTTGGCAATCATCTGAGTTCCGATTATAATATCAGCCTCTTTGTTTCTTATCTGCTTAAGTTTTCTTATAAGCTCGCCTTTTTTGGAAGTTGTATCCTGGTCAAGTCTTATTGTTGAAGCATCTCTGAACAAAAATTCACATGCTTTTTCGATTTTTTCTGTTCCTGTTCCAAGATGAACAAGATTAGGTCCTCCACAATCGGGACATTCAACCGGGACTTCTGTTTTATATCCGCATAAATGGCAGACAAGGCTTTCATCCGATTTGTGGTATGTCATTGTAACAGAACAGTAACTGCATTTTACTCCTTCTCCGCAGATATTGCATAAAACAAAGCTTGAAAAACCTCTTCTGTTTAAAAAAAGCAGAACCTGCTCATTTCTGCCGAGAGCCTTCACTATTTCAGATGCAAGATAATACGATATAACCTTGTATACTCCCTTGTCTTTTGCAGATTTTTTCAGATCATGAACAATCACTTCAGGAAGAACAGAATTGTTAACCCTTTTTTTAAGATAAAGCATCTTGAATTTATTGTTTAAGGCATTTGTATATGTTTCCACAGATGGTGTTGCAGATCCGAGAACAACAGGACAGTTTTCTATACCAGCCCTTACTACTGCCATATCCCTTGCATTGTATACCGGAGATGAGTCCTGTTTGTATGACTGGTCATGCTCCTCATCAACAATTATGATTCCTATGTTTTCAAGGGGAGCAAATATTGCAGATCTTGCGCCTATTACAACCTGTTTTTCCTTTTGTGCGATTAATGTCCACTGGTCGAGTTTCTCTCCGGCTGAAAGATTTGAATGTATAACAGCTGTTTTATCTTTGAATCTTTGCTTGAATCTTTTTTCGGTCTGGGAAATAAGTGAAATTTCAGGGACAAGAACTATTGCGGTTTTATTCATATCAAGAGCCTGCTGAACAAGCCTTAAATAAACCTCTGTTTTTCCGCTTCCTGTTATTCCGTACAAAAGGAATCTTTTAAATTCCTTGCCTGTACTCGGTTCTATCTCATCAACTGCTGCTTTCTGCTCATCGTTTAAAACAGGCGGAGTATCAGTTACTACAGTTTCTCCAAGGGGATCTCTTAAAACCCTTTTTTCAGATTCTTTAACAAACCCTTTTTTTATAAGTGAGTTTATTACTGAAGATGCTCCTTTGACAGAAGATGTTATATCTTTTTTTAAAATTTCATTTTTAAAAGGAATTTTCTCTAAAACCATTGCCTGCTTTTCAGTCAGATTAACAGAGTGGAAACCTGGTGTGCGAACAATGAATTTTTCGTATTTTTCCTTTGTTTTGGGAGCAGGTATTACATTTTTTATTTCAACAAGCCCTTTGTTTTTTAAGTTGTTAATATCCTTGTAATTTATTTCATCATTACAGATATCTTTTTCATATACAGGCTTATCTTTAATTTGATTTAAAATTTTTAGATATTTTTCATTTTTCAGGCTTTTTATCCGCTCTTTACCTTCGGGGGTTATCATAACCGTTTTTACTGTTTCAGGGTTTATACCTGAAGGAAGGGCAGATTTTATAACAAGTCCGGGAGGATAAATATAATAGCTGGAAATCCATTCAAAAAGCTTTAAAAGTTTATTGGAAAAAAAGGGGATTTTATCCAAAACTTCTGCCACATCTTTAATTTCAAAATCTGAATCCGGTTTTTGTGTAAGAATTGTTTTAATATATCCGGTAACTTTTCTTTTCCCAAAAGGAACAAGAACCCTTTTTCCGGTCTCAGCCTCATTTTCAAGATGCTCTGGTATTTTGTATATAAATGTTTCAGGCAGTGGAAGGGAGAGATAGACTTCAGTAAATAGACTCATAATTAATTTACGGGTGAAAAATTACCCGCATCCTGTTTTATCCCCGGAAAGCTGATGCCAGAGGATTGTTTTTTGGCGTATCCAGTGATTTTTTTCTCAGCATAACAGTCTGTGGAAGCTGAAATCTTTGGTACTTACTGGTGTAGAACTTGTTCCGTTTTTTTATAACTTCATTTTTTATTTTTTGCAATATAGCTTTTCCTTAAAACTCTTACAAGTTAAAACAGGCTGATTTTATTTAACCGAATATAAATTTTTATGTTAGTATAGTCTTTATTTGTCCTAAAATCGAAATTTTTCGTTCAGCATTAAATACAAGTTAAAATATATTTTGATTAATAATAAATCCTGACGGCTTTATGTTTGCCTTTAACATTTAAAAAAGGAGAAAAATTTTGAAAATTCTTGTTACAGGTGCTGCAGGCTACATAGGCAGACGCCTTGTTTTCAGACTTCTTCAGGAGACAGATCACAAGCTTAACCTTTTTGTTTTAAACAAAAATGAAGTTCAGTTTTCAGAAACCTCCAGGATTTCAGTGTTTGAAGGCTCAACATTTGACAAAGAATCTCTTGATAAAGCTCTTGAAGGAGTTGATGCAGCATATTATCTCATACACTCAATGGGTGCAGGAGGAAATTTTGAAGAGCTTGACAGAAAAAGTGCTTTAAACTTCAGGGACAGCTGCATAAAAAACAATGTAAAAAAAGTAATTTATCTCGGAGGTCTTGGTGTTAAAGAAAAATCGAGCAGCCATCTTAAAAGCAGAATAGAAACCGGTGAAATACTTTGTTCAAGGCCTGACAAAATCGATACTGTATGGTTCAGGGCTGGAATAATAATAGGTTCAGGATCTGCAAGTTTTGAAATAATACGAAATCTTGCACAGAAACTGCCGATACTTATAACTCCAAAATGGGTTGATAACAAAACAGAGCCTGTTTTTATTGATGATGTTATTTCATACCTTACAAAGAGTGCAGAGATTAAGGCAAAAGGGTGTCTGGTTGTTGATATAGGTTCTGAAAAAATGACTTTCAGGCAGATGATAAAAGATGCAGGAAAAATTATGGGTCTTAAAAGGGGAGTTATTCCGGTTCCCCTTTTTACTCCGAAAATGTCTTCATACTGGCTTGTACTGATTTCCCCTGTTCCGCTCAGAATTGCAGCTCCCCTTGTTGACGGCCTTAAATACGAAACCATAAAACAAAATAATAATGCACAGGAGTATTTTCCTGAAATAGTTCCCTGCAATTATGAAGAATCGATTAAAAAAGCTTTGTATGAAGCTGAAAAAAATCAGGTTTTAAGCAGATGGTCTGACGGAACATGTGAGCCTGGTGTTTTCTGCGAGCCCCCGACATCTCTTGGCGAGGTTGTATACAGTATAAGGGCAGAATCGAGTATAAAAAATATTCCTGATAAAAAGGTTTTTGATGCAATGCTTAAATCCGGAGGCAGGTCAGGGTGGTTCAGGTATCATTTTTTATGGTCTGCAAGGGGTGCAATTGACAAGGTTACAGGCGGATACGGCTTAAGCAGGGGAAGACGTGATTCCCAAAAGCTCAGAATAGGAGATACCATAGATTTCTGGAAGGTTGTGGATATAATACCTGGAAAACGTATTCTTTTGTTTGCAGAGATGAAACTTCCCGGAAAAGGGTGGTTAGAATTTACAATAGAAAACAATAAAGCTGTTGTAACAGCTCATTTTATTCCAAAAGGGCTTACAGGAAGATTATACTGGAATTCAATGTATCTTTTCCACAAACTTATTTTTAAGGATATGGCAGATTCTATTGTTAAAAAGGCTAAGAAGATTTAGTAGGGGTTGGCCGGAAACCAGAAGTTTTTTGCTCGCTCCCAATCTCTGATTGTGAACGAGCCAGGGTTCAGTTGCTTTTCAAAAGTAATACCTATTGCTTAACTGAAAAGGGATTTAGAAACTGCCGTCTCCAAAGAAGTTTTTTATCTACTTCATTTAGCCCGGCTTCTTCACAGACGGCGTCCCAATTTTGTTCGATGGCGGCAGTCAGGTTACCGAATATTTCGCGGGCTTCTTCTTTAGAAAGAAGGAAGTTGTGAGCGGTCTCAAGGCAGGTTTTGAGTTGACTCAGATTGTTGCCGCCAGATATGAGCATGGCCTGTGAAGCCTCATTTCCTGTTCGGCCTTGCGGACAAATGTCATACGCAGGTGTCAGGGTCAATACTTTACCGTCCCAAAACGCAGCATGATTTCGGGCATGATCGTCGGTATTGCCACACAGAATATTGAAGACAAGCCGGGAGAACAGCTCTTGCAGCGTCTGCTTCGGGTTGGTAAAGTGGTGGCGGATAATCTCAGATAAGGTTTCATAGCTGGCGTACCTCGCCATCATCTCATCTAAGCGAAATAGAGTCAGAGCTGAGACCATGGCCCTTCGAGCCCACTTGTTACCTTTTGGCACCCGGTCAAAGCGCTCGATTAACAGTATGTCTTTGTTAGCTGCCTTAGCCTGTTTTACTGGCGCAACATTCAATCCGGCCAATTCAGCCAGGCGCATTGCGATGAATTCAGCTTTAACGACGCTGTACAGATCGGAGCTGGATGAAAACTTGGCCACATATTTTTTGCCCTGATCTTGAATTAAGGCTTTAGGACGAGCGCCACCAATAGAGCTGCCATGGAACAAGGCCTGATCCAAATCCGGTGTAAGGGGCACGCCTTTTTCGACCCGTTCTGCAGATTCAATCAATTCTTCCATACTTACATTATTTGCGGTGCGTGGCACATATTCTGTAGGAGAGAGTTGAAAATCAAGTGCACCGATCCGGTCCGAGCCGGACTCCAGTAGATAGGTCAGTTCATCTAGCTCGGCAGTATCAGCGTTGGCACCTTTAACCCCCAATTTTTTGTTGATAATCACACGGCGGCCCCACGCATCAGGCGCGGCATCCCTGATACAGCCGGGTATGGTCAAGCCCGCGGACAAGGGAAGCACCCCAGCTTTTAGTGGTAATTCGGGTTCGTAAATTGGAATTGCAGGTTTGCTGTCACCAATACGATCCAGGTAGCTTTTACCATAGTTGAACATGATATTGTTGTTATCAGCTTCAAGCCGCCCGGCTACAACAGGCTCAGTTTCGCCCGGCAGCCATATCCAGACAAAGGCTTCTTTTTCCGTCTTAGAAGTCATCGCGCACCGCTTTGGATTTCTTGCGAACCGATTTTGGCAGGAGCGCCAGCTTTTCTTTGGTTTGATGCAGGTAGTTTGTCATCGCGCTTTCATCGGAATCAAACAGCTTGACACCAACAATGGTTGCCACTTCAAACACGGCTCCGATTTCACATTTAAGGTTTCCTTTTTCGATGCGTTGCAGCAGTCCTCTGGAAATACCAGCGCGATCGGCCAATTCCTGAGCAGTTAGCTTGCGTTCATTACGTGCTTCGCGGATCAATGCTCCAAGCAGGGCAGCCGCATCGCGGCTATAGCGAGAGTAGGTGCGTATGATGGATTTTGGCATTGTTTTCCCTTTGGTTTATATATAGATCATTAGATAGGTTTATGATCTTTTTGTGAACCACAAGGTAGTGGGTTTTTATCATCTTGTCAAGAGTAAAATGAGCCACTTGTAAACCATATAATGTTTTTATGAGCTATAAAGAGACCATATTTTAACCATTTTTGGATACAGTTTACAAAAAGTTGTCTGATTTTATTTTGGTCTGACCTGTATATTTAAATGCAAAATATAAATGTCCGGCCTGTGAGCTTTTCGAGGGTCCGGGTTTATTGGATGGTTGAACAAAGCCGCTACCTCGGCAGAAATTATTAAAAATATGGTGTATAATATTTTAA
>JBNJDM010000020.1:0-32011 GCA_051744925.1 Thermodesulfobacteriota bacterium
TACGCCAATACCGAGACCTGCAAACCCTAGAAAACCTGCTATGGTGAAATCTCCCGGATACATCAGGTTAAACCCGACCAGTGCATAGGTTAAAAGACCGATGGCAATAATGGCTGTATTTTTAAAAAGGATGTTTACTGTGTTTTTAGCCCTGGTTAAACCCGCTTCAAGGCTTGCAAAGCCAAGATGCATGATAAAGACAAGAAAGGTTGCCACAAGCATCCAGGTGTTGTTAACTACGTACATGGCAGATGCACCATCCACACCTTCTTCAGCAAGCGCTGTGCCTGGTATGGCAGCAATTAGAATTGCAAGGAATATTCCGATTGATTTAAATAAAGACTTTTTCATTTGGTTTCCTCATATATTTTAAAATGGTTTAAATTGCATCTTTTCCGGTTTCGCCGGTACGAATCCGGCAAACATCGTCAAGTGGGAGTATAAAAATTTTGCCATCTCCGATTTTTCCTGAGTGAACACTATGGGTGATGCCTTCAACAACCTTGTCCACAAGATTTTCCGGAACCACAACTTCAACTTTGACTTTTGGAATAAAATCCACTGAATACTCAGAACCCCGATAAATTTCGGTATGCCCTTTCTGGCGACCAAAACCCTTAACCTCTGAAATCGTCATACCGTAAATGCCGATTTCAGACATGGCCTGTTTGAGATCATCTAGTTTGAATGGTTTGATTACAGCTTCAATTTTTTTCATCAGTTTTTCCTTCACCTGTTTAACTGTTTTACTGTTGTGAAAATCTAATATCTTTAGTTTGAAATATTGCAAATCAAATGCCACAACTGAAACAAATAACTGCAAAATAAACAAATAACTGAATTAATTACTATAATTTACTAATAATAAATCTTAATACAGCTTACAAATTGTTACGTTTTTGTTTAAAATTACAAATTTGTTTATTTTATATTGTAAAATAAAAACAAAATTGTAATTTTTATATTTAAAGGTCGGATTAATGATAGAGGGGTTTTGTGCAGAATTTATTTTTTTCTCTAAAGTTTTCTTCATTTTTAAAATGCCAGATCAAAATATTAAGATAATTGAGAATCTGTCGGAAAAATTAAAAAATTTTTAAATTGAAGGTATCACTCAAGCCTAATAAAGTTTTTTGTAAAGCAAAGAAAAGCAAAATCCTGGCTAATATCTTATGGTAAAAAAAACAGGAATTTTTATGCTCAACTATATTAAATATTTATAAATAAAGCTAAAATTAAGTAAATTATTTAAATATCAGTTATCACAATTACATAAATGGAAAAAATATATGAAAGATAATTATAAATTTATTGCAAAATGGTATGATAAAATTTTTGAACCTATGAACAGCAGTTTAAAAAATATCGGTTTTAGCATATCAAAGATAAAGTCAGGAATGAATGTTCTTGAAATCGGATGCGGAACAGGATCATTTCTTAGTATGTATCAAAAAGAAAACTGCAGTGTTTATGGTGTAGATTTATCTGCATCAATGATCAAAGAAGCAAAGAAAAAACTTGGTGACAAATCAGTATTATCAATAGGTAAAGCTGAAGAATTCAATTTTGGAGATACTCAGTTTGACCTTATAATCTTCTCATTTGTTCTTCATGAAATGCCGGATAAATCCAGGAAAAAAGTTATAAATGACGCAAAAAGTTTATTAAAACCGGATGGCAAAATATTAGTAATAGACTTTCACCCGGAAACCGACAAAAGTATTAAAGGGGTTTATTCCAAAACTGCAATTATTATTTTTGAATTTCTTGCAGGCAGAAATCATTTTTTAAATTATATTGATTTTATGAAAAAAGGAGGCCTGCCTTATATAAAAGATACAGCAAAATTAAAAATTGAGTCTAAAAAAATATTAGGGAGCGGAAATTTTGGTATTTTTTTATTAAAGGATTAGTACTTTTTAATGAAAATATAATATTTATTAAAAAAGATTGAAGTTGCTTAGCTGTAATAAAGCAGATGAAAGCTTTAGGTTTATGCTGTTTTAATATTTACTCTTTCTGAGTGACAGCTTAAAGAAAATATTTAAATTTAAATTATTTTTTGATATTAGTATTACTTATTAATTTTTCAGGACGATTTATCCTTATGAAAATTGAAAAGCTTTTTTTCTGGCTGTTGATTGTTTTTTATATAATAACAGTCTCATTTATGACGGTAAAAGATTATACGTCTGCCAAAAGAGAACGTCTTGAAAAAATAGATTCTAAACTTTATACAGCAGCTCAGGCTCTGGATACTATTCTAGGTAAAGATTTTCACGACCGTTATGATCTGAAAAATCCAATCAGCAATGAAAAATACGATAAAATAGTAGAAAAATTAAACAGGTTTGTTGATAACCTAAATATAGAATATGTTTATTCTATGGCAAAACATGATGGATATTTTTATTTTATAGTAAGCAATGAGACAGAAGAGGATAAAAAAAGAAAAACTTACAGTCTTTTTTATAATTTATACTTTGATCCTCCTGAAGATGTAAAAAAGGCATATAATCAAAACAAAACTGTATTCTCATCAAAGTATACAAATACATGGGACAGTTTCAGGTCAGTATTCATTCCAAAAACAACAGATGAAAATTTCAGGTATATACTTGCAGCTGATATTAAAACAAAAGATTTAAAAAAAATCCTTAACAGAACAATTTTAAAATCTTTTTTAAAAGGTTTAGTCTTTATTCTGCCGATCATACCAGCTTTTTTTCTTATGAAAAGAATTTCTAAAAACAGGGAAAAAGAACTTCTTCAGCGTATTTATAATGATTCTCTTACCGGATTTCCAAACAGAAACCGGTTTATTCGTGATTCCTCAACTTTGTGCAACAGCTGGATAATAGGTGTAATATTTGACATAGATTCTTTCAGGGAAATAAACGATCTTTTCGGCGGCGATATAGGTGATGAACTTTTAAAAGATGTTGCTGATATAATACAAAGAAATCTATCAGATGAAGATCTTTTATACAAATTTCCTGCAGATGAATATCTTGTAATTTTCAAAAGAAAACAGCTGAAATCAGTTGAACAAATCACAAGAGAAATATTAGATCAGGTATCTCTTTCCAATTTTGATAAAACCGGCAAAGAGATATCTATTACAATGAGTGCAGGAATTACAGAAGAAATAGAAAATTATAAAAAGCTTCTTTCAACATCCAACATAGCTAAAAACAGGGCAAAACAGCTTAATAAAGGAGCTGTAATATACAATAAGGAACTCAGGCAGGAAAAGAAATTCAAAGATAACCTTTACTGGCTTAACGAGCTTAAAATTGCTATTGATGAAGGAAGAATAGTTCCTTTTTTTCAGCCTATAAAAAACAACAGAACAGGCAGGATAGATAAGTATGAAGCTTTGATAAGGCTTTTACAAAAAGACGGAAGTATTATATCACCATTTAAATTTCTCGATGTTGCCAAAAAGAGTAAACTTTATCCGGAACTTACAAAAACAGTCATTCTTAAAGCATTTCAGACATTTTCCGGGACAAGGGATATAAAAGTCGCTATAAATTTTACTACCAGCGACTTTCTAAATATTGATACAATGAACTATCTCAAAGAGATGGTTAAAAAATACAGTATGAAAGACAAAGTAATTGCTGAAATAGTAGAATCAGAATCAGTAAATGAGCATACTGAAATATTTGGACTTGTTGATGATCTTAAAACAGCCGGTATTAAAATTGCTATTGATGATTTTGGTAGCGGTTATTCAAATTTTGAATACCTTCTAAAACTTAAGTCTGATATTATAAAAATAGACGGAAGTCTGATAAAAAATATTTTAAAGGATGAAAATTCCAGACTTATAGTAAAAGCTATAATCTCTTTTGCTGAACAAATGAATCTTGAAATTGTAGCAGAATTTGTATCGGATCCTGAAATTCAAAAAGAGATTGAAAAGTATAATATAGATTATTCTCAAGGTTTTTTTATAGGTAAACCTGAAAAATTTTAATTTAAAAATACTGCTATTAAGAGGTTTTTATGACAATTCAAATTATCTTTCATGAACAATTCTATAATTCTGATTATGCAAATGATCCTGCAGCAAGTACAGGTCGTCTGGATGGAATAATGGACATCATTGAAGCGCAACCGCAAATGTATAATATAATAACTCCCGAGCCTGCTTCAGATGAAGATATATTAAGAGCTCATAAACATGACCATTTGGAAAGCATTCAATACGACTATCATTTATACGATTTGTCATCACTTGCCGCCGGAGGTGCAATTAAAGCCGCTCAAACTGCATATGAAGGAAATCCGGCTTTTGCTGTTATTCGTCCGCCGGGGCATCATGCTTCTGCCGATTCCTGCTGGGGATTTTGTTATTTCAATAATATGGCAATAAGTTTGCTCAAACTTTTTTCAGAAGGTAAGATCAGGTCTGCATTTATACTGGATTTTGATCTTCATACCGGAGACGGAAACATAAATATTCTGGAAAACCGGAAAGACGGATTTAAGGTAGATATACTGAACCCCCGGGCAGAGGACAGGGCAAGTTACCTTGAAGAGGCTGAAGATGTTATGAAAAATCTGTCAGATATAGATATTCTGGCAGCTTCTGCCGGATTTGACAAGGGTGTTGAAGACTGGGGAGGTCTTCTTTACCCTGAAGACTATAATGAACTGGGCCAAATGATGAAAGAAACAGCAGAACGGTTATGTAAAGGCAGACGGTTTGCTGTTCTTGAAGGCGGTTACAATCATGATGTTCTTGGTGATAATTTAGATGAGTTTTGTAAAGGGTTCGAATAAGCCTTGTATATCTTATGAAAAACTGCAATTTTTTATTGGTTTATCTGCTGAATAACAAAAGCTTTGGAACTTGTTTTTTAATTAGTTTTGAGGGATGATGATTTTAAGGGTTCTTTCATTTACATATAACTCCAGGAGATAAATATGTCCTGCCTTTCAGATTTTAAAGTTGTGGCTATTATGGGTGATAAATCAGAAGATATGATTAATGATAGTATATCAGAAAAAAAGAGCTCTTTTATAAAAAGGATTTTCCAGAAAATTTCGAAAAATATAACAAGGAAATTTTCCAAATTTTTTCTTGGTGACCTCTTATAAACACACCAAATATATTGATATGCCTTTTACAGGAGTTTATTTTTTTAAGTATAAACTTATTTTTAAATAGAGGGTATACAATGAAGGCAACAGCAAAAGATCTTGGGTTTAATTCGAAAGGACTGCTTAACGCGGTCGGCAGAGGTGAAGAAGTTATAATAACTTTTAGAGGTAAACCTTGTGCAAGACTTATACCCTATGAGGAAAAACAGGGTAATACTGCTGAAAATGAACTGTTTGGAATCTGGAAAGATAACGACAATATTGATAATGTTTCAGATTATGTTCGTGGATTAAAAAAATAAAGGAATTCCAAAAATTACAACTTATATAAATACTTCAGATTTAAAAGCAAAGGTTAAAGGAATAATTTTCGATCTTGACGGAACACTTTTAGATACACTTCATGATATTGCAGATTCTGCAAATAAAGCACTTGAAAAATTCGGGTATAAGACTCTTTCCTACAGCAGATATGAAAAACTTTTAGGCAACGGATCAAGGATTTTGATTACCAATGCTGTTCCTGAAGAAAAAAGAACTATTGAACATATTGAAGAAGTTCTTGAAAGCTATCTTGATATATATGAAAATCTTGAAACAGAAAAAACGAGGCCTTATAAAGGTATTACTGATCTGCTTAAAAGTTTGACTGAAAAAAGTATAGATTTAGCTGTTGTAACAAATAAAAATGATTTTCTTGCCCAAAAGTGCATTAAAAATTTTCTTTCGGAATTTAAATTTAAGTTTGTTCTGGGCCAAAAAGAAGGTTTTCCAACAAAGCCTGATCCTTATATGGTTCATAAGGCTATTGAAATAATGGGAGGAAAAGCCAAAAATTATATTTTCCTCGGGGATACACCTGTTGATATAGAAACAGCTTTGAATGCAGGGATTAAGCCCGTTGGAGTCACCTGGGGATTCAGATCAGAAAAGGAACTTGTTGATGCAGGAGCATGGAAAATCATAAACAGGCCGGAAGATCTTATAAATTTACTTGATTAAAAAATAAAAAGGCTCCTTTTATAAACTCAGGAGCCTTTTTATAAACTCAGGAGCCTTTTTTTAATATTCATTTCTTTTTTATTTTTCTCCGGGAGCCTTAAAAGCACCTTTCGGAAAAAAACAGTATGGGCATTCTTCAGGCGGCTCATCTCCATAATGAACATGTCCGCACATCATACATCTCCAGGGCTTGCCGGTATTTGAATCAAGAGGGTCTTCTGTATGAACAGGGGCGTCATTAAAATCCGGCATAACAGGTTCATAACCCATTAATGCATGACCTCCAAGAATAAGTCTCTGGATTTCGCTTGTACCTTCATAAATTCTGAAAAGTCTTGTATCCCTGAAAATTTTCTCTACAGGATACATAGCAGTATATCCGTATCCACCAAGAATCTGAAGGGCCTGATCAACAACTTCAAATGCAACCTCTGTTGTATAAAGTTTTGCTACTGAAGCTGATATAGTTGGATCTTTTTTGTTATCAGCTTCCCATGCAGATTTGTAAACCAGAAGTCTTGAAGTTTCGACTTTCTGGTACATATCTGCAATTTTAAATTGTATTGACTGAAATCCGGCAAGCTTTGATTTAAAAGCTTTTCTTTTTTTTGCATAATGAATCGCATAATCCATTGCAGATCTTGCGGCTCCGGTTGCAAAAGCACCTATTACAGGGCGTGTTCTTGAAAAAGTTTTCATTGCAAGAGCAAATCCTTCACCAGGCTCAGCAAGAACATTTTCTGCAGGAACCCTTACATTATCAAATCTCACACCTGCAGTATTTGAACATCTCTGACCGAGTTTAGGTATGGTTTTACCCGGTCTTACACCTTCCTGGTCTCTTTCTATAAAAAATGCACATATACCTTTATGTTCCTGTTTTGAATCTACAGTAGCAAATATTGTATAAAAATCTGCAAGACCTCCGTTTGTTACCCAGTATTTTGTGCCGTTGATGATATAATCATCTCCGTCTTTTTCAGCTTTGCATTTAATCCCTGAAACATCTGATCCCATTGTAGGTTCAGATGTGGCAAAACTCATGAGCTTGAACTCCTTTGCCATCAAAGGAAGATACTTCTTTTTTGCCTTTTCGTTGGAAGAAAGAATAAGAGGCTCCATACCAAGAGAATTATCAAAAATAGAAGTTGCTACTCCCGGACATGCTGCTGCAATTTCTTCAGTGACAATTGATCCTTCAACTATTCCGTGTCCCTGACCTCCGTATTCTTTTGGTATATCACCGTTCATAATATTTTGGTTAAAGGCTTCTTTTAAAACCTCCATGGGGGTTTGATCAATACTATCATAATAACTGGCTACAGGAAGTACATGTTCAAGCGCAAACTTCCTTGCCTTTTTTTTAAGTTCTTCCTGTTCTTCTGATAAAGTAAAATCGAGCATAAGACTCCCCTTGTTTTAAAATATTGATTAATAGAAATCGATTTTTGAAATGAATTGTTTAGATATAATATTCTAAATATATAGTTTAATCAAGTGACCAAAGATAATGAAATCTGTTGTATTATATTACATTATTTACTTTTCAGATCATTTTTTTAAAATGCTTATTTCGAGTTGAAAAGACTTAATAAATTAATCTGATTTTGATATCTGAAATTGTTTAAAAACAGCATGCAAACTAAAATCGTAACTCTTAAGTGTCGGATTATAAACTTTAGAAAATTTTTTAAAATCGATTTTATTCCAATTTTGATTCCCGAATACTGTTAAGTATTTATCAATATTCGTTTTATCCATGGAATACATATATGTTTTAATAGTATCCGGGAAAAAATCTTTCCCATGATGATAATCATGGATTAATACCATAGCCCATCCGCCTTCCATAAAATGTCCTCCGAGTGAAGTTGTCAGCTTTCCTGTTTTTATTTTATGGAGTGCCGGAGCATACCAGCCGCAACCACCAAACAAAACATCATCTCCTGGTTTTTTACCTACAGCAGCAGCGGCCTCCATAGCACCTAAAGCAGTCGTATCATTAGCTCCCCATATAATTTTAACATCTTCAAATCGATGAAATAAACCCTTGCCGACTTCTTTACCTCTTTCAAATGTCCAGTCGCCCTGAACTATCTGTAGCAGGTTAACTTTATCTTCATATTCATTAATAACTTTTTTTAATCCTTTAACACGTTCTACAGATGCATGAGTTGCAAAAGCTCCGGATATTGCTGCTATATTTACTTTACCGTCTTTACCTGATAATTTATCTGAGAGAGCCTCATCAATTAAAACTTTTCCCATTTGATAACCTGCAGAAAAATTATTTGGAATAATTTCACCAATCCAATGCTTATATTTTTCTCTGGGATCACCAAATGCTGTAATATCTTCCGAATTTGCAAATCCGTTACTGAAAAGGAAAACGTTTACACCTGCTTTGTCACAAATTTTAATAATTTCTCCGGCATTACCTTTTTCATTACCAGTAATAATATAGTCAGGAGGGTTTTTCCGGTTTACAACTTTTTTTGATTGTTGAATTGTTAGCAAATGATTCCAGTCTGAAGTAACTACTTCCAACTCCATATCAAGATCTTCAGCAGCTGCCTGCATATAATCAATTACCATTTGCCAAAACCAATGATTGCCACCCGGATTCAGTAAAACTACTCTAATAGGTTCAGCTGAACTTAAGATTGGTAGAAGGATAAAAAAAACTGTAATTATATATTTTTTCATAAAGACTCCAACTTTAATTAAACGAAGTTGTAAAAAAAATAGGCCCAAAATTCAGTTTTAATTTTAAAACTAATAATACTTATACATTGAAAAAAGAGATTGAACATGGAAATGAAGGGTATCTGACAAGCTTCTTTTTTTTATCTTTATACTTTATATGATCTATTATTATCATAACTGAAAGTGAATACAAGATAAATATAAATTGAGAAATATAATATAACACGTTCAAATCAATTTCAGGCTTTTCAGTTTTGAATATATTGAATCTTATATTAAGATAGACTATTCTTTTTTAATAAAAATGACTATATCCTGAAATGGTAAAAAAATCAGAATTTGTTTATTTTTGAAAATCTGCTAATTTAACACCATTACTTTTCAGATAGATAACTGTCTTAAAAGTAATTTATATTAACTTCTTTTAGAAAAAAAATGATCTGAATATGGACCCCCAAAAGTTAGACTCAATAAAAATAAATGAAGCTCAGCTTATACTTGCTGAAAAAAGGACATCTCTTGCTGTATTAAGAACAGGACTTGCAGTTTTGGCTCTTCCTCTTTCTGTTATAAGTGTGTTAATTGTGACATCAAATTATTATGACGTGCTTGAAGTTATGTATTTTCTTATACCGCTTGGAATTGTTAATTCAGTTCTTGCAATATTCGGAGTTTATCTTATTATTATTTCAATAAAAAGAATGAGACACTTTGATCGAATGATCAGTGAAATCAAGACTAAAAATTCTGTAATCGGTGAGTTTATGGAATAATTTAAGAGTCTGAATTTGAACAAACAGAAACCCTTTTCTTTTTTACATATCTATACAACCTTTTCTTTTGAATCAACTATTCCAATATCAATATTGACTTATATAAATATTCTAATAATGTATTAAATTGTACGTTTCATTTTTTTATTAAAAAATTATATAATTTTAAGTATTTTATATTTTTTTGTATTATATATTAGGAAAAGTTAAATCTTACTAACATTATATATAATTAGTTGCAGAACAAAAAATTGTTATTTTCACCAAATACTAATTTAATTATTTCAAATCTTCAACAAACTGATTGAATAAAAATGAAAAAAATATTACTGATTTTTGGTTTAATTATGGCTTTTTTAGCAATTTACGGGGCAGACAGGTTGCAGGTGAACTTATGGCAGAAGAACAGGTCTCAGGAACTTGAATCTGCCCTTAAGCAGACAAAAGTAAGGCTTGAAGAGTCAATGAAAACAAGGTTTGATATTTTAAAAACAGTTTCTGCTCTTTTTAATCTCTACCCCGAAACTTCATCAAAAGAATTTCATCATTTTGCATCACTTTTAATGAGTTTCAGTCCTCCTGTAAGAGCACTTCAGTTTGCTGATTCAAATACAAAAGTAAAATATGTCTACCCTGTTGAAAAAAATGAAATAACATTGAATAACCCCATGGTTCTTCTTGAAAATAAAAAAAGGGCTCCATACACAAAAAAAGCAATTAAAACAAAAAAATGTACTATCCAGGGACCTTTTGAACTAAGACAGGGAGGCTCCGGGGTTGTGGTTCGATGCCCGATTTTCAGAAAAAATAATTTTGAAGGACTGGCCATTGGAGTTTACGATCTGTCGGCTATTATTGAAGAAACATTTAAGTCTGTTAATTCTGATAAATTTGTATTTTCAATAACAGACAGCAAGGGAAATAAATTCTGGAATCCATCTAATAAAAATAAATTTAACAGCAGCTTAGATATAAAAGCAGCAGATCTTACATGGACTATATCTGCCTCATGGAAAAATCCGCCTGAACCTCCCGTAATATTAAGAATTCTTATAATTATATTCGGAATAGGACTTATATCTATTGCTTTATATTTGATACTTTTTTCCTGGAGACAAGAGAAAATACTAAAAAAAATGGTTGATGAAAGAACTTCAGAAATAAAAAAAACCAATGAAGCTCTAAAAAAAAGCGAGGAAAGATTTGATCTGGCAATGCAGTTTTCCAACGACGGAATATTTGACTGGAATCTTTTGGACAATTCCATATATTACTCTCCGGGCTGGAAAAAAATGCTCGGGTATGAAGATCACGAATTAGAAAACGATTTCAGTCAATGGGAAAAACTTACACCAGAAGAAGATGTTAAAGCATCATGGAAAATGCTTAATGAACTTTTTGAAGGTAAAAGGGACAGGTTTGAAATTGAATTCAGGATGAAGCATAAAAACGGCTGGTGGGTAAATATCCTTGCCAGAGCTAATGTGATTTTCGACAATAATGGCAAAGCCACAAGAGTAGTTGGTACTCACATAGATATAACCCAAAGAAAAAAAGCCGAAGAAAGCTTAAGAAAACATCATGAAAGATTTTTAAAGGTTTTAGACAGCATAGATGCAGCTATTCATGTTGCAGATCTTGATACATGCGAAATTCTTTTTATGAATAAATATATGAAAGAGACTTTCGGAAGAGATATGACAGGTGAAAACTGTCTTATTTCTCTGAAGCAGCAGTCTGGTCCTCCTCAGTCCAAAAGTTCAGAATTGCTTTTTGACAGCAAAGGCAATCCCTCTGGTGTCCATGTATGGCAGGCACAAAATCCCAATACAGGAAGAATTTATGTTAACCATGACAGGGCAATAGAGTGGACTGACGGAAGGCTTGCAAGAATTCAGATAGCTACCGATATAACAGAGCTTGTAAAAATAGAAGAACAGCTCAGGCATAACCAGAAAATTGAGTCTATCGGAAGACTTGCAGGCGGAGTTGCACATGATTTTAATAATATGCTGAGTATAATTATCGGAAATACTGAAATGGTTTATGAAACAATGGAAGATGAGAATCCATACAAAAATCATCTCATCGAAATCAAAAAAGCATCTAAACGATCAGCTGAACTTACTAAACAATTGCTGGCCTTTGCAAGAAAACAGACAATAGATCCCAAAATACTTGATCTTAACACCACTATAGAAAAAATGCTCCAAATGCTTAAAAGGTTAATAGGCGAAAATATTAATCTCAAATGGACTCCTGAAGATAACCTGTGGAATGTAAAAATAGACCCGACACAGCTTGACCAGTTGCTTGTAAATCTTTGTGTAAACTCAAAAGATGCCATTATAGATGTTGGAGAAATAGAAATAGGTACTAAAAATATCCGGGCTGATAAAAAATATTGCCAAAAAAACCTGGAATGCGTTCCGGGAGAGTATGTAATGATATATGTTCATGATACCGGATCAGGAATGGACAGTAAAACAATTGAAAATCTTTTTGAACCATTTTTTACCACAAAAGATCTTGGGAAAGGTACCGGACTCGGTCTTGCCACAGTTCACGGAATAGTAAAGCAAAATAACGGCTTTATAGACGTATACAGCAAACCTGATGAAGGAACAGATTTTATGATATATCTTCCCCGCTTTGAGGGTGAAGAAAAAATCAATCAGGCTAATAATAATGATAAAGAGACTGAGTCAGGATCTGAAACAATTCTTCTGGTTGAAGATGAAGAATCTATAATGAAAATGACTAGCTTAATCCTTGAAAAGCAGGGGTACAATGTTATTACAACAACCAAAGCTAATGAAGCAATTAAACATGCAGATACTTATACAGGAAAAATAGACCTTCTTATTACAGATGTTATTATGCCGGAAATGAACGGAAAAGATCTTGCAGATAAACTTCAAAAGAAATATCCCAGTCTGGAATGCCTTTTTATGTCAGGATATACTGCAAATGTAATTGCAGGACACGGAGTCCTTGAAAATGATATGAACTTTATTCAAAAGCCTTTTACAAAAAAAGAGCTTTTATTAAAAATAAGGGAGATTTTAGACCGATAAAGCTTAAAAATCGCTGTTTTGCTATTTTTCTGGTTTTATAGTTTCAACTCTTATTATATCAGCCATTCTTATTTTAAACCGAATTGTGCAAATAAACACAAACTATCTAAACAAGGCGGCCTTAATAATTGATGGTTTCTCTGAAATTGAGGGGCAGAGCTCTAACACGGAATAGATCAAACTTTAGCCTGGCAGCAACAATTCACTAACCAGGCTTAAAATGATTTTTAGTCAATAATTATTCAGTTTTGTTCAGGAAATGCTTTTTTAATAACTTCAATTGCAGGTTTTCCGTTTTTCGCTTTAACATTTTTGAGCCATACTGAAACCATTTCATGGTTTTCTGATATCCAGTTTTCTGCTACCTCTTCCGGCTCAATTTCTTTGTAACCATACTCATAAATCCATAAACTCTGAATTTGAGTGGGAACTTTTAACTGCTTCATAAATTTATAAAGTTCTGGATAGCGAGAATTGAAATTTTTATTTACCACTGTATAAACTTTACTGGTGCTTATAAATTTTTCAGTACCCGGAACTGCGCCAAGAAATTTCATATCCATCTCAATTGTCATCCAGTGTGGGCTCCAGCATCCGAAAGCAACCCATTCTTTGTTTTTCATTTTTGATTTAACCTGACTTAACATTGCTGAAGTAGCACTTCCAATCTGTTCCCAGTTACCAAGACCTGCTGCATCATTTTTAATTATGGCTGACATTTCATTATGCATGCCAGAGCCAGGTTCAATATTATAAATTTTATTTTTAAATTTTGCTCCGTTTTTATCAAGATCACCCATATCTTTTACACCGGAATCCCATACATATTCAGGAACGCAAAGACCAATTTTACAATCTTCTATATTAACTCCTAATTTTTCAATTTCACCTTTTTCTGAAAGAGGATTCAGCATATCATTCTGATGTGGAGTCCATGCGCCAAGAAACACTTCCATCTGATCTTTTGTCATGGTCTTGTAAATAATCGGAGGTCCAACTTCTTTCTGGTCTGTTTCATAACCCATTGCGTTAACAACTTGACTAACAATTTCTGTCTTTACTGTAACTCCTGGCCACGGAGGGACACCGAAACGAATGGTATCTGCAGATAAAAGTGCCGGTGTAAGTAAAATTAAGATAGCCAGTAAGACAAATTTTCTCATGATCAATCACTCCTAGTTTTAGTTATTGTTTACGGAATCAATGTATATAATTGAAATCTAAAAATTGCAAACAGAATAAAAAAAGAGAGATAAAGTTGAATATGTTTTACTTTTTACTTTTTTATTTGTATTTTTTGTATCAAATTCGATAATTTAAGAGTAGTTTTGTAATAGGTTATGGTAGTAAATTGCCTGAAATTAAAATTTTTTATTAAGCAGCTAAAATAAATAAATTTTTAAAAAGGAGCTTTTTCATTGAATAATGATAAAATTTTACAGGATTTAACCGGACAACATCCTGAAATAAAAAATATTATAACAAAAAAAGAACTTTTCTGGATAAATCCTAAATATAGACCTTTATCAGGATTTGATAAAAGTTCTTATCTTTGTCCGGATAGGATTTTAGATGCAGAAAACCGTCTCAACAGATTTGCTTCTTTTATTGAAAAGGTTTTTCCTGAAACAAGGGAAACAAAAGGTATAATTGAATCTCCTCTTATCGAAGCAGAACTTCTTAAAAACAGACTTTCCAAAAGATTTAACTGTGAACTTAAGGGAAGATTATTTATTAAATGCGATAATAATCTTCCGGTATCTGGTTCAATAAAAGCAAGAGGCGGTATTTACGAAGTTCTTCTCCATGCTGAAAAGCTTGGACTTAAAAATAAAATAATAACTGAAAAAGATGATTATTCAGTATTTGCCAAAGAAGAATTCAAAACATTTTTTTCACAATATACAATTTCTGTCGGTTCAACCGGAAATCTCGGGCTTAGTATAGGAATAGCAGGTAAAAAGCTAGGATTTAAAGTAAAGGTTCACATGTCAGCAAATGCAAAATACTGGAAAAAGGACCTTTTAAGAAAAATAGGTGCAGAAGTTATAGTTCATGACTCAGATTATGGAAAAGCCGTGGAGCAGGGCAGAACAGAGGCAGTCAATGATCCCTTGAACCATTTTATTGATGATGAAAATTCATTCGATCTTTTTCTCGGATATGCCACAGCAGCTTTGAGACTGAAAGCTCAGCTTGAAGAAATAAATATAATACCTGATGAAAAAAATCCTCTTTATGTTTATCTGCCGTGCGGAGTCGGAGGAGGGCCGGGGGGAATAACTTTCGGTTTAAAGAATATTTTTGGACAAAATGTTCATCCTTTTTTTGCTGAACCTGTCTCTTCTCCTTCAATGCTTTTAGGCTTAATAAGCGGTCTTCATGAGAATATATCTGTTTTTGATGCAGGACTTGATAATCTTACCGAAGCAGACGGTCTTGCAGTAGGTAGACCTTCGGGGTTTGCAGGAAGGCTTCTTCATGATAAAATTTCAGGTATATACACAGTTGAAGATAATCTTCTTTTAAAACTTATAGCTGAAGTTTATGACAAAGCCGGCATATTTATTGAGCCGTCTGCTGCTGCCGGAATGCCCGGTCCTTTCAGGCTGCTTGAAAATGAAAGCAGTTTTTCAGAACTTATTAAGTCGGAGAATCAAGTAGTTTCTGACAAAGGAATACATATAATATGGGCA
Organism: Thermodesulfobacteriota bacterium; assembly: GCA_051744925.1. Taxonomy (GTDB): domain Bacteria; phylum Desulfobacterota; class Desulfobacteria; order Desulfobacterales; family JACKCP01; genus JACKCP01. The sequence continues at coordinate 15,370 of JBNJDM010000020.1, forward strand.
ACAGGCGGAAGTATGATTCCTGATAAAGAAAAAATGGATTATTATAAAAAAGGTGCAAATCTTATTTCTAAAGAGTAAATGCCGGTTTGTCAGTTAATTTAAATTTAAAAAGAAAATGTATCAAAGAGGTAAAATATGAATATTTCTTTTATAGGTCTTGGGATTATGGGAAGCAGAATGGCTTCAAATCTTCTTAAGCATGAAAATTCAAACTTAACTGTATTTAACAGATCTATGAAACCTGCTGATAAACTTGCTGATGCAGGTGCAGTCAAAGCTGACTCAGCTGCCAACGCTGCAGTAGATAGTGATGTTGTTTTTACTATGCTTTCAGATCCTGAAACTGTTGCAAGTGTGGCATTTAAAGATAAAGGTTTTGTGCACACCATGAAAAAAGATGCTGTATGGGTTAATTGTTCAACAGTTAATCCTTCTTTTGCACGTGAATGTGCTAAACGTTCAGCTGAGCACGGAATAAAATTTATTGATGCTCCTGTTGCCGGATCTTTAAAGCCAGCTGAAAACGGTGAACTAACATTTCTTGTCGGCGGTAAAGAAAACGATATAGAATTTGTAAAACCTTTATTTGAATTAATGGGAAAAAAAGTTTTGAATTTAGGAGCCGCAGGCCAGGGAAGTGCTTTTAAAATGCTAGTTAATTCAATACTTGCACAGTCAATGGCAGTTTATTCGGAAACTGCTCTTTTAGGAGAAAAACTCGGTTTCAGCCGTGATTTTCTCATGGATGTTCTGCCTGAACTTCCTGTAACAGCCCCTTTTTTTAAAGGAAAATCTTCAATGATTAAAAATGGAGACTATGAAACAGAATTTCCGCTTGAGCTTATGCTAAAAGATCTTCATCTTCTTGATATAACAGCATATGAAAAAGATCATCCTTTATATCTTGGAAGTATTGCAAAACAGTTGTACTCAGATGCAAAAGCTCAGGGACTGGGACGTAAAGATTTTGCTTCAATATTCAGTTTTCTTGAACATTCAAAAAAATAACAGATTAAACCTGATTTTTCAAAACAAGAGGTTTGTATTTTGTATAAAGGGAATACGTAGAGACGCGATTTATCGCGTCTCTCTCTTCTCAGCTACACACCATAGAGCCTTAACAGAATATTTTTATACTCAATAAATCAAATATCTATGCCGTTCAAACAATCCCGAAAAGCATTTTGGTGAAGCCAAAAACACCATTTGCCCGGAAAACCAATATTACTTGGATTCCCTGAAAGGGGTATGTCATATAGCCGGTGGTTTTAACCACCGGTATGATTATTTTTTATCATAGTCCTGAAAGGACAGAGTATTAATAATTGTTGGTTTTTAATAAATTCAGGTAAATTAAAATTAATATTTTAACCCGGAAAACTTTAAAATATAATCATTGCTTACTTTTTTAAGTCTCAGACTTAAAAGGATACCTGAAATAGTAAGACCTACAATTAAACTTATCCAGAAACCCTGAGCTCCCATAGGGCTGATAATAATATCAGTCATTGAAATTATGTAGCCAAGGGGCAGTGTAATTATCCAGTATGCAGTAAATGTCATTAAAAATGTTACATTTGTATCTTTATATCCCCTTAAAGCACTTTGACAGGTTATCATAAGGGCATCAGAAACCTGATAAAGTGCAGCTGTTTTAAGAAGAACAACTGCTGTTTTTATTACATCAGGCTCTGTAGTATAAAATGAAGCTATAAGTTCAGGATATAACCTTGTGAATACAAGTGTTATAAAAGCAATTAATATTGCGGCTGCTGAACCTATAATACAGGAAAACCTTGCTGCATAAGGATCTTTGCTTCCGATTGAATGGCCGGTTCTTATTGTAACAGCCATTCCTATGCTTAAAGGAATGGAAAATATAAGTCCGGAATAATTTAATGTTATCTGATGTCCGCCAACAACAGCAGGACCAAGAACACCAATAAAAAGAGTAATACAGGCAAATATACTGCACTCCATAAAAAGTGTTCCACCGATTGGAAGGCCTAGTTTAAGTATATCAAGAGATCCTTTTAAAGAAGGCCAGGTAAAATTTGAAAATATTTTAAATTGTGAGCATTCTTTATTAAATATACAGTAAAATATAATGCTTAAAAGAAAAATCCAGAATGTAAGCCCTGTTGCCCAGCCGCATCCTGCGCCTCCCATTTCGGGAAATCCGGCTTTGCCGTGTATAAGTATATCGTTTGCAGCATAATTAAAACATACACAAATAAAAGAAATAAACATCTGGGGTTTTGTATTTCCAAGCCCTTCTACAAAAGATTTCAGAACAAGGTAAGCTCCAGCAGCAGGCATACCTATTGATACGCCTATAAGATAATTTTTTACAACATCTGCTACTTCATCTGAAATCTGCATAATTTCGAGTATGAAGTCTGTGTTATTAAAAAAAAATATAAGTACCAAAGCAGAAACAAAGGAAATCCACAAAGCATCCTTAACAGGCTCAAAAGCTTTTTCTTGTTGCCCCCTGCCTTTAAGCTGTGCTGTTACAGGAACAACAGCCATCATGATTCCGCTCATGGCAATGACAAAAGGGAAAAAAATACTGGAACCTACGGCTGCTCCGGCAAGAGCAGTTTTGCTGTAATGTCCGGCCATCATAGTATCAATAAAACCTATAACCGTAAATCCTAGCTGAGTCAGTAACAAAGGGAGCGCAAGTCGAAATATACTATGTAGTTCATTTACAGTTTTAGTTATTAAATTGGCGTTCTTTTCATCAAAAAACTTTTGCATCTGTATTTCCTAAAAAAATCGGATTCAGTTAGAACATAATTATCTTAAATCCTGCTAAATTAAGCGATTTATATATTTATTTATCAAAAAAAATTATCTCAGACTATATAAGTATAATGCCTGAGATAATTTGATGTATTTATATTGTTTTTAAAATATTAAAATAAAAATCAGTTGTTCTCTGAAGGTTCATCCTCAAATAAATTTTGATAAAGTACATAATATTTGTTTATGTTGCTGACATACTCAACAGGTTCATGGCCGACAGTTCTAAGAGTTCCTAATTCAACGTTTCTGAACCATTTATTTCTATCCAGCCCCATTTTCTCTGTAAGATTTCTTGCTTTTCTTATTTTAGCAGGACCTGCATTGTACGCTGCAAGAGTAAGCCTTACCCTGTCTTTGTCTTTAATATTTTCATCACTGAAATATCTGTTTCTTATAAAATCCAGATATTTTACACCCGCATGAATATTGTTTTCAGGTTTAGTAATATTTTTTATACCTATTTTTTTATCACCAGCTGTAGAAGGCAGTACCTGTAAAACTCCTACAGCACCTTTTCCACTGACTTTAGAACTATCAAATCCTGATTCCTGAAAAGCAAGAGCCATAATAAGAAGCCAGTCAAAATTATATTTTTCAGCATATTTTTTTATATATTTTTTATACTTTTTTAAATTTTCCCAGGTTTCTATATTATCCGGATTTTTAAGCTTGGTTGAATTTTTATAATATCTGTTAAAGTAAATATTACCAAGCAAACTCCCTTTTTTATGATTTTGCAAAAAAGAATCAAGGCTTTTTTTAAGCTTTGGATTATTTTTTCTCACTGCCCAGGCAATTTCTGAGTTTTTTCTTAAAACCGCATTTTCATGAAGTTGAATATCTGGTAAAACTTCAGCCCAGATTTTTGCAATATGACTGTCTGCAATTGTTGCAGAAACAGCGCCTGCATCAATCATTTCAAGTATACTTTCAGTTTCAATATTTTCATCTACAATTTTAATTTTAACTTTTTTTTGTCCATTATCCTTAAGTTCTTTGTTAAGAGAATTCAGGCTGTCAAAATAGCTGCTGCTTTTTCTGACCCAGACTTTTAAACCTGACAAATCGTATTTGTCTTCAGGATTAAAGCTGTTATCCCGTGTTACTGCTATTTCATTAACATGTGTAAGATAGGGAATAGTAAAATCGACTTTTTCACTTCTTTTTGGAGTTACAGTAAGGCCTGCTGCTGCAATATCTCCGTAACCATTGTTAAGCATAGGTATTAGTTGGTCCCTTGCAACAGGTATAAATTCTATTACTGTTTTAAGTTCATTATTTTTTCTATTGCGGTTAAGAAATTTTTCATAATCCTTTAAAAGAGAGTATTCATAACCGAATAAATGACCGTTGTTAATATAAAAATTGGTTTTATTGAGAGTTGTAAGGACTCTTAAATATTTTCTTTTTTTAATTTCATCAAGGTCTGATTTATATTGTTGCTCAAGGTGAGTGTCAAGCGGATGAACAGGACTTTCTGATTCTGGAAGTTCTACTGTATCAACTTTAGAATCTGGATAGATGTAAAAAAAGTAAAAAAAAGCTGTTAAAATTACAGCTGTTAAAATTACAATTATTTCTTTTTTTTTCTTCATAAATATTTCCCCGTATAAATTTAGAAGTCTGCTTTTTTATACCCTGTTAAAAAAATATTTTTTTATAATACCAGATTTTACATAAATTTAATCGTTAATATTTTTAAAATTTATTTTTAGTTAATTTAAAATAGTAATTGGCCGAAAACTAGAATTTTTTGTTATTTTCAAGGCAGATTAAAAATTTAACCGCAGGAATACCAGAAGTATTTTGAGGATTAAATTTTTAAAGCTAACGTAGAAATGGGCAAAAAAGGCAGTTTTCGTTCAGCAACCAGATAATAATATTTCAATTAAATTAATACAAATAATTCTTAATATAACTGAATTTTTGATTTAATTTTTTATAATTGCCTGCTTTCAAATGTTTTGTTATTTAATATAAACGATGGTTGACGCAAGAAACAGTATTATTAATTTTTAAGCATTTCGGAGATCTTATGACAAATGATAGCAAATGGTACATTGAAACAATTACTTATCCAGAACTTTTGAAAAGAAATGCAGATAAATTTCCTGAAAGGACTGCTCAGTGGTGGAGAGATGAAACAGGAGATCATAAATTCAATTTCAGTAAGTTATGGGAAAGCACAAAAGCTGTTTCATCATATCTTATAGATTTTGGCTTTGAAAAAGGTGACAGAGCAGCAATAATGGGAAAAACTTCTCCGAAATGGGCGCTTGCAGATTACGGCATTATGTGTGCCGGAGGTATAAGTGTTTCTGTTTATCCCGGTCTTTCAGAAGATGATCTTTTATATATTTTAGAAGATTCAGGATCAAAAGTTATTTTTATAGATGATTATAGTAATTTTGAAAAAATAAAAAATATAAAACATAAACTTCAATATTTACAAAAAGTTATATTTTTAAAAGAAAAAAAAGTAAAATTCGATTCAGAAAGTACAGATATTGAAAATATTATAAGCACAGGGAAAAAAATAAATTTTGAAAAACCTGAGGCTTTTGAAAAAAGAGTTGAAAAGGTTGAACTCAAAGATCCGATGATGATTGTTTACACTTCAGGAACAACAGGTAAGCCCAAAGGTGTTGTCCACACTCATTTTTCATTTAATGCCGCATGCAGAAGAGATCTTGAGATGATTCCGGTTTTACGGGATAATGATGTATTTCTATCTTTTCTTCCCCTTGCCCATACATATGAAAAGGAATGCGGTCATGGAATAGCAATGTATGGGGGATGTACAATAGCTTATTCATCACCACAGACTTTAATAGATGATCTTCAGTTTTTTTCTCCTACTATTTTTATGTCTGTTCCAAGAATTTATGAACGAATATACATGCAGATGAAGGAAAAGTCTTCAGGATCATCAATACGAAATTTTATTCTTACAAATGCAATAAATACTGCTGTAGAAGCAATAAGACAGGTCAGTGACAAAAACGGTTTTATAGATATGTCTGAAGATGCAGAAATTATTGATAATCTCTCAGGTTTTTTAAAGTTAAAATATAAAATTTTTGATAAACTGGTTTATTCCAAAATAAGACAGATTTTAGGAGGAAGATTAAGATTTGCTTTTTCAGCATCAGGCTCTCTTTCCAAAGAACTATGCGAAGCTTTTTTATCAATGGGAGTAAGAATTTATGAGGGGTACGGATCTACAGAAACACTTAATACGGTAAATTTAAACAGACCTGAAAAAATTCTTCCGGGATCAGTCGGTCCTTTATGTATAGGTGTTGAAGGTAAAGTCTCACCGGAAGGAGAGTGGCTTGTTAAAGGAGACAATATTTTTAAAGAATACTGGAATAAGCCTGAGCTCACAAAAGAGGCTTTTACCGATGACGGCTTTTACAAAACCGGAGATATTGTAGAGGTTTTACAAGACGGATATATAAAAATTAAAGACAGAAAAAAGGGGCTTATTGTTCTTGATACTGGTAAAAATGTACCATCAGCCAAGGTTGAAAGTCTTTTTGCACTCAGAAGATATATAGATACTGCTGTAGCATTTGGAAATGACAAAAAATTTGTCTCAGCAGTTGTAATTCCCGATTTTGATGCTGTAATCAGAAAAATGGAAGAAGACAATATGCCGTTTGATGAAAACAAGTTTGTATTTGAAGACGGAATATGTATTGAATTTCCCAAAGATTATATTGAAGATGAATATTTTCAAAAACTTATCAAATCAGATGTTGATAAAGTCAATAACAAACTTGAAGACTATGAAAGAATAAAAAAATATATTATTTCCGGCAAAAAACTAACAGAAACAACCGGAGAGCTTACACCTACATTAAAAGTAAAAAGAGATATAGTATACAATAATTACAAAAAAGAGGTTGAAGCTCTTTATTCATAAAAGATTATAATTTCAGGCTGAATTTTTCATTCTGATAAATTGTGTTTTATGCTCTGATATACTTTTTTTCAGCAAAAGCTAATTGGTCGAATAAACGCTAGTAATCTTTTTTTTGAGAAAGAGCACGGCAGCATTGATATCAGGTATTTCCCTGAAAGGGAAATGTCGTATACCCGGTGGTTTTAACCACCGGTATGGTTATTTTTGTATAGTCCTGAAAGGAGTCTGTATTTGCTCATTCCCAGTCTCTGATCTGCCTTTTACACACAAATATTTGAGTTACATTTTCACACAGGAGCTTGTTAACGAGCCAAAAGACGAGATAAATCGAGTCTCTACAGGCGGCACGCTGGTGCGGATCATTTCTGCTTGCTCCAAAGCTCCTGTTTTAGAGCTTATATTGTTTGGCCGCAAATTGGGCAACCCGCCTAACCGCAAGAAGACAGGGGCACGGCTTCTGGCTTCCAGGCACAGTTTTTAAGTACTCAGCACCCTGTGAGATATTAATCAGTCCTTGTTACTCTGAATTCAAAATCAAGCTTATCGGTTAAATGTTTGCCCCGGTTTTCAGATTAATCATTTTATTTTTCAAAAGAAAAACCTGACTGAAAATATCAATTTTTTTGCATCAAGTCTTTTTTTAAGATATATTATTTGTGTCGATAGCCAAAAATAACTTCAGCTAAAAATCTATAAGAAACATCTGAATTTAATTTTATACTGGAAAAAATGAATATATTGAGTAACACTGCGAAGCGAAAAGCTTCTTTTATAAGGTTTTGTTCTTCGGCCCAACAAAAATGTATAAGTTTTACACAAATACAATCAAGTCCGCTTGCAATTTCTTGCCGGAGCAATGAAATCTATGTTTGATAATAAACGTCTTAGTATAAGAAAAGAAGTCTTTTACCTGGGGCTTACTTTTGCAGGAATATCCCTTATATTTTTCGGTATACTTTTTTTTGCCAGTTTTGGTTTAACCAGCATCCAGACAGCAAAAGAATCTATGCAGGAAACCAACATCAAGGCCAGCCTGATAACAGAAGGAATATTCAAAAAAGCTTATAATACAGTTGAAATCCTTACCAGTGTTACCGATATAGCTAAATTAACTTCTGCGGATAGTCCAGGAGCAAAAACAGCATTGCAGATTTACAAACAGACTTCCGAAACCAATGAAGATGTTGGATTTATTTACTCAGGCTATCCTGACGGAAGCCTTCTTATCAATGATTACATCCCTCCAAAAGACTATAATGCCACAAAAAGGCCTTGGTATACTAATGCATTGAAATCAAAGCCAGAGCAGTCCATCGGCCTGCCCTACAGGGATGCCAATACTAACGAGTGGCTTATCTCTCAATCCAAGGCAATATTGAACCAGCAAGGTAAAGTTAAAGGTGTTCTGGCAATTGATGTTTTTTTAGACCGAACCAATGCATTACTGGAAAAAGAAAAACAATACCCTTCACAGCAAAGTATTGTACTTGATCATGAAGGCAAAGCTATCATTCATCCAGACAAAAAAATGATTAATCATAAAATAACGTATATAGCTGAAAGACTTACCGGTGAGAAAGGGCAGTTTTTCTTCCATACAAATAACAGTAAAAAATGGGCATTTTACAATACTATTGATGAAGTAAACTGGTATATAGTCACTACAGTAGACCGCAGTAAAGTTATAAATCCGATTTTGCTGCGGACTTCTGTTTATGCTGTTTGTATAGCTTTGATAGGAATGCTGCTGGCACTGCTGCAAAGCCGGCATTTTGGCAAGCGAATAGCTGATCCACTTATAGCATTGGGAAAAAGTATTGAAGAAATCGTTGAAAATAAATCTAAAACTTCCCTGCAATACACAAAATCTAATGATGAAATTGCCGCCATCGCAAATAATATAGAAGAACTTACCGAGCGGGCATTGCAGAAAAAGACCAAAGAACTTAAAACAATCATAGAGCATTCCTCGGATGGAATTATAGTAGTAGATAACAATCGACAAGTCATCTACATAAATTCTCGTTTTAAGCAGATGTGGAATCTTCCTGCAGATATCGATCTCACGTCAGAAAACAAGCGTCCTGTTCAATACGTTCTGAATCAGCTTGAGGCTCCTAAAAATTTTTTAAACAGAGTAAATGCTTTTTATACCTACCCGCAACATGACTGGGGCACAGTCATGCTGACCGATGGAAGAATTTTTGAATGGGTAGCAAGTCCTATCACCAATGATGATCTGATCAACGGCATACTGTGGACATTCAGAGACATAACTGAAAATAAACTTGCTGAAGAAAAGCTTCAAAGAATGGCCACTGTAGACAGCTTAACAGGGCTTTACAACCGACAGTATTTTGAAACTGAGCTTGCCAAGGCGCTAGCTTATATAAGGCGTTACAGCACAAGTATTTCTCTGATTATGCTTGATTTGGATCACTTTAAAGATGTTAATGATAATTATGGCCATGATGTTGGAGACAAAGTCCTTGTTGAGTTCGCTAAACGGAGTAAAACCATTCTGAGGGAGCCAGACATTCTGGTCCGCTGGGGCGGAGAAGAATTTATCATAATTCTGCCTGAAACTGATATTAATGCTGCTGGTGAAGCAGCCGAAAGACTACGCAATTATATAATGTCCGAACAATTCTTTCATGTGGGCAGGGTTACCATCAGTCTGGGGGTAACCGGCATCCTTTTGAATGACACCAAAGATTCACTGCTTAAACGCCTAGATGATGCTCTGTATGAGTCCAAGCACCTTGGAAGAAACAGAGTGACAATAAAATATCCGGACACTGAAAGTAAAAATCATACAACAAAAGAAAGTTGAATTTTGTTTTGATTTTTTTAGGTCGGGCAAAAAGAATAATGATCAATTCCGTGCTTATTGTATATTTTAGAAACTTCTTCAGAATTTAAAAAATTATATGCCTCGTTGCTGAATTTCCCTGAATTATTCATCATAGCAATGTGAGATATTTTGGGAGAACCTTTTACTCCTAGTTTTATAAAATCAAAAATGTCAGGAAAAATTCTTTTATACCTGAGTGCAAGGTGATAATAAACAACAGCGCAATCTGCTTTTCCCGAAAATACAGCTTCAGGAGCTTCCCTGTGGTGAATCGATTCACCGTAAACAAAATCAGGCAGTTCATTATTGTCATCTGACTCTTTATAAATTGATTCAAGATATTCACTATAGCTTGCATTTTCCCTTTTAGGATTAGATATAAAAATATTCATTTTTTTATTAACTGCATCCTTCAAGGATTTGATTGTTCCGATGTCCTTTTTTCTTATGAGTAAAGCATTACACCTTGAAGCCATAAAAGGCTCATATTTTTTTACAAGATTTTTGGCTTCAAGGTTTTTTATGATTTTTTCAGGAGAAATAAAAATATCAGGTTTTACTGAAATTTCCATATTCCCGCATAAAATTTTTCCTGAATTTATAATATCTACAAGAGGTTTGGGCGGAGTAGTTGCATAGAAAATATGTATTTCATCTTCAAATTTATTTTTAAAAAGATTCAAAGATTCATTTAAAGCCATGTGATGATTACCGTCTGAAAATATAATAAGATCTGCACTAACAGGATCTCCGTGGAAATCTAAAATACGGTTATGCACAGAATTAAAATAAATAGAGCTGTTGTTTTTAGTTACTCTTTCTTCAGGCCAGTTAAGCATAATTTTTATTTTTATTATTCCTTTAGCAGAAAGTTTATAATTAGAAATTGGCAACAAACTAGAGTTTTATGTTCAGTTAAAAGCTTATGAAATGGCTAAAAAAACCGTTTTAGTCAGGAACTAATTAACTATAAGGTACTTTAAGCTTATCTTGTTTCGAAACTGTTTTGTACATTCTTATTATTTTTTAAATTTAACTGAATTTAACATCGACTCCGTTGAATGTAAAAGAGTGATTTGTGCTAAATTTAAATTCATCATAGACGTATTGTTGAATAAGGCCTGTTGGTATATTTTTGCTTTCAAATTGTTTTTTATGAAATAATGTTCAAAACAATTTTTTTATAAATTTTAAAAATCTATTCAAAAATTCAGTTATTTGTTATAGAAATGTTTTTTTAGTTAAAAATTAATCAAGGAGTTTTATTGTATGAGCAGTGATCCGAATAAAGTAATTTATTCCATGATGAAAGTCAGTAAATATATCCAGAATAAACCTGTAATAAAGGATATTTCGCTTTCATATTTTTATGGTGCAAAAATAGGTGTTTTAGGTCTTAACGGTTCTGGTAAGAGTACACTCTTAAGAATTATGGCCGGTGTAGACAAAGAATTCAATGGTGAAGCTATTTTATCAGACGGTTATTCTGTTGGTTATCTTGAGCAGGAACCAGAACTTGATCCTGAAAAAACAGTTAAAGAGACTGTAGAAGAAGGAATGCAGGAGCTGGTTGACCTTTTAAAAGAGTATAACCAGATAAGTGAAAAATTTGCAGAGCCAATGACAGATGATGAAATGACCGCTCTAATAGAAAGACAGGGTGAGCTTCAGGAAAAGCTTGATGATCATGATGCATGGGATGTTGATTCAAGACTTGATATGGCAATGAATGCATTAAGGTGTCCTCCGGGAGATACAAAAACAAAGGTCTTATCGGGTGGTGAAAAAAGAAGAACTGCACTTTGCAGGCTTTTGCTTCAAAAACCTGATGTTTTGCTTCTTGATGAACCTACAAACCATCTTGATGCTGAAACTGTTGCATGGCTTGAGCATCATCTTCACTCATATCAGGGAACAGTAATTGCAGTTACACATGACAGATATTTTCTTGATAATGTAGCAGGGTGGATTCTTGAACTTGATCAGGGTTATGGAATTCCATGGAAGGGAAATTATTCTTCATGGCTTGATCAGAAACAGGACAGACTTCATAAAGAAGAAAAAAAGGAGACTGAGAGACAAAAAACACTTCAAAGAGAACTTGAGTGGATTAAAATGTCTCCAAAAGGAAAGCAGGCAAAATCTAAAGCAAGAATAAAATCTTATGAATCTCTTTTAAACCAGAGCGGTGAAAAAAGGGTAGAAGATTTAAAAATTTATATTCCGTCCGGACCAAGACTTGGAGATAAAGTTATAGAAGCTGAAGGGTTATCCAAAGTATTTGACGAAAAAATACTTTTTGAAGATATGGAGTTCAAGCTTCCTCCGGGCGGTATTGTCGGTATAATCGGTCCAAACGGTGCAGGTAAAACAACTTTGTTTAAAATGATTACAGGAGAAGAAAAACCTGATTCAGGTAATATTGAAGTCGGTGAATCAGTTAGACTTGCTCATGCAGATCAGCTGAGAGGTACTCTTGATCCTGAAAAATCTATATGGGAGGTTATTTCAGGCGGCAGTGATACAATTAATCTTGGAGGAAAAGAGGTTAATTCCAGGGCATATGTCGGAAGATTTAATTTTTCAGGCGCAGATCAGCAAAAAAAGGTTAGGATGCTTTCAGGCGGTGAAAGAAACAGGATTCATCTTGCATGTATTCTAAAGGAAGAAGCAAATGTTTTGCTTCTTGACGAACCTACAAACGATCTTGATGTAAATACAATGAGAGCTCTTGAAGAAGGTCTTGAAAATTTTGCAGGATGCGCTGTTATAATAAGCCATGACAGATGGTTTCTTGACAGAATAGCAACACATATACTTGCGTTTGAAAACGATTCCAATGTTGTATGGTTTGAGGGTAACTATTCAGACTATGAAAAGGATAAAAGAAAAAGACTTGGGAAAGCTGCTGATATTCCACAAAGAGTAAAATACAGACAGCTTACAAGATAGGATTTATTTTTTTATTTGACATAACAATTTTGTAAAACTAAGTTTAAAATTAATACAACTCGTTAGGGGTGTCTTTTAAGACTGAGATTCTCAATTTAAATTTGAGTAACCCTTAACACCTGATCAGGATAATACCTGCGAAGGGAAACGGGTAAACAGAATTCAAAGACTGAATTTAAAGCCGTTTTCTTTTTTAGAAAGCGGCTTTTTTTATTTTAAATTGATAAATTATAAGGATCAGACATGGCAACTCAGTTGACATATGCACTTGAAGGTAAAATTACAAAAGCAATGGAGCAGGTAGCAGAAGATGAAAATTATTCACCTGAGGAAATACTTGAGAAAGTTAAATCAGGTTCAATTGTTATTCCGATTAATAAAAACAGAAACTTTAGAGCCGTAGGAATTGGCGAGGGTCTTAAAACCAAAGTTAACGCAAATATAGGAACCTCTCCAAGCAGACACTGCTTAGATTCAGAGCTTATTAAGCTAAAAACCTGTGTTGATGCAGGAGCTGATGCTGTAATGGATCTTTCTACAGGCGGTGATCTTTCAGATATTTTAAAAAAAATGATTGATAATTCTCCTGTTATGATTGGTACTGTTCCTATTTATAAAGTTGTTTCAAAGTTTATGGAAAATGGAAAAGAAGCAATTGAATTCACAAAGGATGATCTTTTCGATGAAATTAAATTCCATGCTCAGACCGGAGTTGATTTCATAACTGTGCATTGCGGAATAACAAAGCACACAGTAGAAGTGCTTGAAAACTGCGACAGAGAAATGGGAATTGTTTCAAGGGGCGGAAGTTTTCTTGCTGAATGGATTGTAAGAAATAAAAAAGAAAATCCTTTGTACGAGCATTTTGATGAACTTTTGGAGATTTGCCTTGAATACGATGTTACCTTATCCCTTGGAGACGGTTTAAGACCAGGCGCAATTACAGATGCTGAAGACAGGGCACAGATTTCTGAGCTTATAACTCTTGGTGAGCTTACAAAAAGAGCAAGAGCAAAAGGTGTTCAGGTTATGATTGAAGGACCCGGCCATGTTCCTCTTGGTAAAATAGCTTCTGATATGAAACAGCAGAAAAGATTTTGTGAAAATGCTCCGTATTATGTATTAGGTCCTCTTCCAACAGATATAGCTCCAGGATATGATCATATTGTGGGAGCAATCGGCGGGGCTCTTGCCGCTGCAAGCGGAGCAGATTTTTTATGTTATGTTACTCCTGCAGAACATCTTACTCTTCCTGATATTGATGATGTAAGACAAGGTGTAATTACATCTAAAATCGCAGCTCACATTGGTGACATTGAAAAAGGTGTAAAAGGAGCATATGAAAGAAATGTTGAAATGGCTAAAGCAAGGAGAAATTTTGACTGGGAAAAAATGTTTTCTCTTTCCATAGATCCTGAGCTTGCAAAAAAACGTAGAAATGCTTCAGAAGATAAAGACAATGATGTCTGCACAATGTGCGGAGAGTTATGCGCCCTTAAAACCTGGGATAGAGCAAAAAAGTAAGGTTTGATTTTTGTGTTTTTTATATTTAAGTTTGTAAATTAAAACCGGTGGTTGAAACCACCGGCTATACGACCTTCCCCCTTCAGGGGTAACACACAATCTTATACTGCCGTGCTTTTTCTTGAAAAAGTGATTTTATTAGCGTTTATTAGCTTAATTCGCGGAAAAAAAATTGTGGCTAAAGGGCAGAGCCCGAGCCTGGTAATGAGCCGAAAGCTCGTATCCAATGGAGAATTGTGCTGGTAAAAAAATGTTTTTCTATGCATTCCCAATCAGAGATTGAAAACGATCCTGTTCGCCGGCTGCCAGTCAATTCGCAGGTTGCTTTATATGATCAGCTCTCTCGGACTGCTGGCTCCCAAGCTCCTGCTTGGGAGCCTGTATTTCATGTGACCAGATATTAAATTGCCAGTGTTAGTTTGGGAGATTATGTACCTGAATGAATTTCGTGTGTAAAGGGCAGGGCAGGGCAGGAGCCTGGCCGCCGTAGAGACGCGATTTATCGCGTCTCAGTTTATCGCGTCTCAGTTTATGGCATATTTTGCAGGTCTTATATCCTTCACAGCAATTTACACTGCATAAATTTAATGGTCACACTCCAGGGCAGTAGTTTTATAATGAGCCTTGGAGCCTTTTATAATTTATCAGGTTTGATTTTCTGAAGCTACTTTTAAAACCAAATCAAGATCTGCCTGATCACCCGCAGTAGAATTTCTGTGTTCAAAAGCAATTTTATTTTCAGGAGTGATTATAAACAATCCTCCCTGCTGCCACAAATCGCCTGCGCTTTTTCCCTGTCTGAAGCCTTTGGACATTGCTTTAAGTCCTCTGTAAATTGAAACCGGGCCAAGGGTTCTGAATAACCCTCTTTTAAGTTTAAAAGCCTTGTAGGATTTAAGAGATGGATCAATATATATATCTGCCTTAAAATCCAATTTATTTTTAAATTTTTTTGCCTGTTCTGCGTTGCCGCTTCCGATAGCTACCAGCAAAATATCTTTATTTTCAAGTTCATTATTTATTTTCATAAGGTCAGCAGCCTGCTGACGGGCAAACATTCATCCAAAATGTCTTAAAAAAACCAGGACTACGGTTTTATTTTTCCATAAACTTGAAAGTTTTATTTCTTCATCATCAAGATTTTTGACTTTTAGTTCTGAGATTTTAGAGTTTTGATCAATAAAATTAGTCTTATTCATATTAATTTTCCTTTTCTTTAAATTATTGTTTACCTGAAATATTAAAAATTTCTTTAAACTCTTTTTCATTTAGAATTTTATCAAACCATTCAACCATATCAGGTGGGTTATAAAACGGATGTTTTCTGTAAAGATCAAAAAAAGGCTCGTAGTAAAGATCTTTGAACCTTGATACTCTTTTTTCGATTACTTCTTTTATCTTGGGAGTATGTTCAGACAGATACCTCAGATTATCAGGATCTATCATTTTCATTTCAATAAAGTTTTTATATTTTTTTGAGCATCTGCAGTTGTTTTCAGGATTAACATGTCCGCATACGCTGTTCATATGGATGTGAAGCTTTTTTCTTGCTCTGGATAATTTTTTTCTGAAATTATCATCTGAAATATTCATTATTTCTGCACATATTTTCCCTTCAACATCAAAAACAGCACCAAGAATAAAAGCAATTCTTTCTTCTCTTCCAAGGCACATAAGCATTCCGCTCATACATCCTGTTTGAAACTCCTTTGCAAGCAGGTTTTCTTCGGGATCTTTTGTTTCAGAGTGATCTTCAAGATTTTCAATTAAATATATGTATCTGTTAAAATCGTTTATTCGAATTTCAAACTTCTTTTTTTTCATATTCAGAATATGATTAACCGCTATTTTGTAAAGCCAGGTTCTGAAAGATGCTTTTTCACAATTGTATGAACCAAGGTTTGTAATAATTTTTATTAATATTTCCTGGGTAATATCCAGAGCGTCATCATGGTCCATAACCATTTTAAATGATAAATTGTAAACCCATGACTGATGCAGTTTTATAAGAGATTCAAGCGATTTTTTGCAGCCATTGACAGCTTTGTATGCAAGTTCGGCATCTTGTGAATAAATTTCATTTTTGTAAGCAAAAGGATTGTGCATAAAAATATTTTCCTGATTAATTTTGTTCTTATAAATTATACAGATGAAAATATGATTTGTGACAAATTTATTTCTGCTGGTTTCAAAACTCTTACCAGTGAACACTCAAATATATCTGTATATCAGGTAATAACATTCCCGGGCAAAAGCTTAGGAAAGAGCCTGTATGCAGACTTTTACTCAATTTTAAAGCTTCTTTATTTTACAGGATCGTGCTGCTTGTTCCCTGAGCTCCTGTTTAAAAATATTTGAAAAAAAATTGCAGATGTCAGACCGGGTAATATCTGTGAAAACGAGACGGCCGCAAAAGATGCAGATTACCGTGTTTGATTTATCTTAACACGGCTCAATATAAATATGATAAAAAATTATTAAACCTCAAACTCACCTTCAAAAAGTGAATAAAATTTTCCGTTTTCTATTTTATCTTTGAGTTTAAATATTTCAGCTGCTGCTTCTTCAGGTTC
>JBNJDM010000021.1:0-31987 GCA_051744925.1 Thermodesulfobacteriota bacterium
AATGGAATATAAAAGAAGACACAAACCGCTTATACTTGCATCAAAATCTCCAAGAAGACTCGATCTTTTAAATTCTGCAGGAATTTATCCTGTAGTAATAGAAAGCGGATATGAAGAACCTGAAATTGACGGACAGACTCCTGAAGAATATGCAAAAATGCTTGCCTATTTCAAGGCTCTTGATGTTTTTGAAAAAAGAGTAAACTATTTTGTTCTTGGAGCTGATACAATAGTTGTATTAAACAATAAAATTCTTTTAAAACCTGTATCTAAAGAAGATGCATTTGATATGCTCATGAGATTGAGCAACAATACCCACAGGGTTGTAACCGGATTTTGCATTATTTCTCCTGAAAAAGAAAAAGTAATAACACTTGAATCTGTAACAAAAGTAAAGTTCAGAAGACTTTCCATAGAAGAGATTAACTGGTACATAAAAACAAATGACCCTTTTGACAAGGCCGGAGGTTACGGAATTCAGTCTAAAGCCGCTTCATTTGTAAGATCTGTTGAAGGTTCATATACAAATATTGTAGGACTTCCATTAAGTGAAACAATTGAACTTATGGAAAAAGAAAGGATAATTGAATAAAAATGGGTATAAAAGAAAACATTGAAGATATTCAAAAAATTATAGAATCTGCATGCTCTGAAACAAAAAGAGATTCCAGGAAAGTAAAGCTTATAGCAGTAAGCAAAACAAAGCCTGCATCAGACATAAAAAAAGCATTTGAAGCAGGTCAGAAAGACTTTGGAGAAAACTATATCCAGGAAGCAATGGATAAAATAGATGAAATAGGCAAAGACGGAATAAACTGGCATTTCATAGGAAGACTTCAGTCCAATAAAGCAAAATTTGCAGTAAAATATTTTGATTATATCCATTCTGTGGACTCTTTGAAACTTGCAAAGGAAATAAGCAAAAGAGCATCTTTGGAAAATAAAACTCAAAAAATACTTATACAGATAAATACAGGAAAAGAAGAACAAAAATCAGGGATTATGCCTGAAAGCGCAGCTGAATTTTTTGAAACTGCTTCAAAACTTGAAAATATAGAAATACTAGGACTTATGGCAATACCTCCGTTTGGAATGCCTGAAAAAGAGACTGAAAAACATTTTATACTTCTTAAAAATACACTTGATGATTTAAACAATAAATTTCCAAAACTTAAAATGAGTCAACTTTCCATGGGAATGTCAGGAGATTATACAGCTGCAATAAAACAGGGAGCAACCATGGTAAGAATAGGAACTGCTGTTTTCGGAGAAAGAAAATAATGAAACTTCTTCTTCATACATGCTGCGGACCTTGTACTGTTTATCCGCTTGAGCAGCTCAGGAAACAAAATTTTGATGTAATGGGCTTTTTTTACAGAAATAATATCCACCCTCTTTCTGAGTGCCTGAAAAGAGAGGAAACATTAAAAGAGTTTGCAGATAACAACAATTTAAAAATGATCTGGCAAAAAGGATATGAAATAGAAGAGTTTTTAAGAAAAACCGCTTTCAGGGAATCTGAAAGATGTACAATATGCTATTATGACAGGCTTTATGCTGCGGTTAAGCTTGCAAAAAAAGGTAAGTTTGAATATTTTTCCACTACCCTTTTATACAGCAAACAGCAAAATCATGAAAAAATAATTGAAACTGCAACCTCACTTGGGAAACAGCACGGAGTAAAATTCTATTACGAAGATTTCAGAAAAGGATGGAATTACGGAATAGAAAAATCAAAAGAACTTGGAATGTACAGGCAGCAGTACTGCGGATGCATTTACAGTGAAAAGCAGCGCTTTATAAAATACATTTAACATGAACTGATCTTTTCATTTTTTAAACCAGCCATAATAAAAGGATAATAAAACTAAATGTTTGAAAATATAATATATTTTATTTCAGCACTTATTATTTCCATTCTTTATACAAAATCGGGATCTGAGTCAGCTGATCCTCAGATTGCAATTACAGGACTGTTTTTTTCATATGTTCTTTTTTATATAATTGCTGAAAAAAATTTTAGAAAAATAAAAAACCTTAATGATTCACAAAAAGTTGCTTCATTTGGATCAATATCATCAAAACTTTCAATCACAGCTCTTGGAATCTTTGCTGTAAACATATATATACTTGAACTTCCTGAAATAATGACAGGTATATATATTTTTTCCAAATTCCAGACACTTCTTCCGCTTGTTCTTCTTCTGATATTTACAGCTTTTATGTGGATTTTATGGAGCATTTCATACCCTGTATTTAATGATATTAACCCGACAGATGTTTCAAAAAAAGAATATCTCTTAACCCAGACAGGATTTGCCCTCCCCTCTGTTCTGCCGTGGTTTATAATATCTGTTACCCTCGATTTTATTTATCTTTTACCCAATGAAAAAATTCACATTTTTTTTGAAACTGTATATGGCCAGGCTCTTTATATAGTTCTTCTTATTATTGTTATAAGTGCATTTATTCCTGTGATTATAAAAAAATTCTGGAATTGCCGGGAACTTGAAGACCCTGAAACTCAGGAAATTCTAGAATCCCTTTCCGAAAAAACAGGGGTTGGATACAGACAGGCTCTTGTATGGCCGATATTTGGCGGCAGTATGATAACAGCAGGTGTCATAGGCCTTTTTAAGAGATTCAGGTATATTTTAGTAACAAAAGGTTTTTGTGAAGATCTTACATATGAAGAAAAAAAAGCAGTAATTGCCCATGAATTCGGTCATGTAAAGAAACATCATTTAATTTTATACATTGTGCTCTTTGCCGGCTTTATAATCGCTTCATATGCTGTTATTGAGCCTGTTGCAATGCTTTTTCTCCTTATTGTGCCTATTCAGGTTACAGGAATTTTTGAATACCTTGGAAACTTTTCATCTCTTTTTGCTGCAGTTTTTGTAGTACTTTCATTTGCTCTCTACTTCAGATATATATTCGGCTTTTTTATGAGGAATTTTGAAAGACAGGCCGATGCATTCAGTCTTAAAGTTCTTAATTCTGCATATCCCCTTGTTTCAACTTTTAAAAAAATATCTGCCATGAGCGCTGAACCGGGAGACAAGCCTAACTGGCATCATTACAGCATAAAAGAAAGGGTTATGTTTCTTGTTGAGGCACACTCAAATCCTGAAAAAATTGATGAGCATGATAAAAAAGTAAAAAAATCTCTTTTTATATATTTTACAGCTGCAGCTCTTATATTTGCGGGGGGAACAGGTTTAAACAGTCTTGAAAAAACTGATCTTGTGAAAAATAAAACCGGAGAAATAATCAGGTACAAGCTTAGCAAAGATCCTGATAATTATGTTCTTCAGCATTATATGGGAGATGTTTATACAGAACAGAAAAATTTTGAACAGGCTGTAAAACATTACAAAAAAGCATTGTCTTTAAACAGTAATTCTGTGGAAACTTTAAATAATCTTGCATGGCTTTATATAACTTCAGAAAATGAAAAAATCAAAAACCTTGATGAGGGTATTAAACTTGCTGAAAAAGCACTTGCAATTGCAAAGCAACCCCCCCCACATCTTCTTGATACTCTGGCTGAAGGATATTTCAGGGCAGAAGAATACGATAAGGCATGCTATATAATTGAAGATGCGCTTCAAAAAGCTAGTACAAATAAAAAATACTACATAGAACAAAAAGAAAAGATTTGTTCACTGCAGACAAAATAAGTTTTTCCCAAGAACCCGGGAAAAACAAAAAAGACGCGATAAATCGCGTCTCTACGGGCGTCTCATTGCCAAAAACAGTTCCAGGGTTTACTGCTGGCTCCCAAGCTCCGGCTTGGGAGCCTATATTTTCTGTGACCTGGCATTAAATTTCCAGTGTTAGCCTGAGAAATCCGTTTTGGATGATATGCTTGAATGAATTTCGTGGGTAAAGGCAAAACAAAAGGTTGAATAATAACAAGTTCAGTCCTGAAAATATTTAAAACTAAAACTTGTCCATATGAAGATCTTTTACCCTTACAACCCTAAACCCGATACCTGTATCCTGATTGCCTGAATATATATGCCCCCGGTTAGAAACACGAAGCCCTGATTTTTCACTGTACCAGCTTCCGCCTCTGAAAACCTTGTAGGAATTTCTGTTTAACACAAGGGGATTCTTTTTTGAATGAAGCCTGTATGCATCATCTTTATATGAATCAAGGCACCATTCCCACACATTCCCTGACATATCATATATTCCGATATAATTGGGGTCTTTTAAGCCTGCTTTCATTGTAGAGTCGGTGTTAACTTTATACCATGCAAGCTTCTCCAGCTTTGTTCCTCCTGAGTATTCTTCAGAAATTCCTCTGCTCCTTGCTGCATATTCCCATTCAGCTTCTGTGGGAAGCCTGTAACTGTATTCACCGCTGCTGAGTTCATTCAGCTTTTTGGTAAAATCGACAGCATCCTGCCAGGAAACTTTTTCCACAGGAAAATCATCACCGTTTTTAAAACCGGAAGGATTATTGTCCATTATTTTTTTCCATTGCCCTTGAGTTACTTCAAATGCCCCCATCCAGAAACCGTCTATGCATACATTATGAACAGGCAACTCGTCTCTTTTGCAACCGGATTCACTTACACACCCCATACTGAAACATCCCCCCTTTACATAAACAAACTTCATTCCTGTTACAGGATCTGTGTATTCTCCGGGAGTTATATTAAGCCTTGTGTCTTTACCCTGCTCAATACTTACTTTTTTTATTGTTACAGGAAATTTTTCTGAACTTATTTCTAAAGCGTACTCTCCCTCAGGAAGATACATGCCCTGGCTGAATTTATCCCAGGTTCCTTTTATATCAATGTCGGCTTCTTCATCCCCGGTTTCAACAAAAAGCCTGCCCTTTTCCTTTAAAGAGACAGTTTTTTCAACATCTTCACCTGATGCAATCTCAAAATTAAAAAAATAATCCTCATAACCCTTTTTAAAAACACCTACTTTGTATTTTCCATTTTTTAAAAATGACCCATTCAAAAACTTTCTTTTCTCATTAATAAGGAAAAATTTGGGATCTTTTACTTTTGTATTAATAATAAGTCGCCCACCACCTGAGAGATCAGCAACTAAAGTGGTATCAGTATTTTCATCAATCTCTGCACTTAAGACATCTCCATCACCATATTGAGTACGTATTTCAACCAGATATTTGCCCGGCATAAGGGCTACGCCCTGCTTAAATTTTTTATCTGAGCCTTTAATATTAACTTCTGAATCTTTAGGAAGCTTTTTAATATACAAGTAACCTGGTTTTATTTTTTTCAGATTATAACTGCGGCTTATCTCTTCGCCCGGGTTTAGTGTAAAACTTTGTTCAAGGCTGTGATATCCTTTTTTTTCAATCTTTACGTGATATTTTCCTGAGGTAAGCTCTGAAAGTTTTAAAGGAGGATCATATTTTTTATTGTTAATATAAATTAAAGCATCATCAGGATTTACTGCAATATTTAAATCTGACTTTCCTTTTTCAAGATGGGCATTTAAAATTCTTGATTTGTTCTTTTTTACCTCTATTTTTCTTTTTACTTTTTTATAAAAATCTTCTTTTATTTCTACATCATAAGAACCTGTTCTTACGTAATTAAGAGAAAGAGGAGTTTCGCCTTTAAGTTCGCCGTTAAAATATACTTCTGCTCCCTCAGGTGTGGAAAAAACATAAACTTTTCCCCGGGCAATATTAAGTCTTATCTTTTTTTCTGCTGCCTCTTTAAGAGTTACTAAAAAATCTACTTTTTCAAACAACTTAGTCTGAACAGAGATATAATAAAAAAGGAATATAAATACTGAAACAAGTATAAGTACTATTAACTTTTTAATAATCTTTCTCCTTGCAATTCTGTTTTACAGCTGAACAATGCTATTTTTGTTTTTCATACTGAATTTATACACTACAAATCCGGGAAGTTTAAATATTTATTGAATATTTAACTTTATAACATTTGCAAAGGGTTCAAAACAATGTTTTTATACTCTTATAAGATTATTTAATACGTAAAAAGATCTTATTAAGTTTAAAACATAACTTTTGCTCATACAAAAATTTAAGCCCTGGAAAATAAAATGAATAAGATATTTACAGATGAATTCGATGTAAGACTTAATGAAGTTGACAGCAGAGGCAAAGTAAAACCTTGTCATATTTTCAACTGGTTTCAGCATGTTTCAAGCTATCATTCCTCAGCTGCAGGTTATCCTGTAACAGATCTTATTAAAAAAAAACTTACATGGGTTGTTTCAAGGTACCATACTGTTATAAAATCTTATCCTTTATGGAGGGATAAAATATCTGTATCAACATGGAGATCAGAAGAAAAAAGCGACTTTGCTCCAAGGGAGTTTAATGTAAAAAACAGTTCAGGCCAAAAAATAATATACTCTACTTCATCTTTCAGACTTATTGACCTTGAAACCAGAAGACCTGTTTCACCAAAAGATCATCTCCCTGGTTATCCAATACATAAAAAAAGAGAGATATATGATGATTTCAAATCTATTGAAGAATTTAATACACCTGACTTTGAACAAAAAATAAATGTAAGAAGAAGCGACCTTGATATAAACAATCATGTAAACAATACTCTTTATATTGACTGGGCAATTGAAAGCATTCCTGATAAAGTTTTTAAAAATAAAGATATTTACGAGCTTGAAATTGCATTTAAAAAAGAAGCTTTTTATAATGACAAAGTAATTTCGCTTACAAAAGCCTGTGAAAAAACAGATACTTTTCTTCACAGAATTGAAAGAGTTTCCGACGGTGTTGTTCTGGCAAAACTTAAAACAAAATGGATATAATTAGTTGCTGAACGAAAATTCTAGTTTTCGGCGAATTACTAATTTAATAATTTATCATGAAAAAAAATTTATTCTCGTTTAAAAGACTTTTTTTATTATTATTTTGTATACTTTTTTTTGCAGGAATTTATCATGTATACAAACCTCTTCCCCAAGGGCTTTCATATGAAGGAGAATATCATCAGGCAAAAGATCTGAAATTTTTGGGAGATCTTACATGGAAAAAAGGCGACCGGTTTAAAACTGACCATGAAATATTTGATGAAATTCTTTTTAGAATTGAAAATTCTGAAAAATTTATTCTTATTGATATGTTTTTGTTCAACGACTTTATGGGACAATCTGCAAAAGAAGGCAGAAACCTTTCTTCAGAACTTAAAAACGCTTTAATAAACAAAAAATTATCCAAACCTGAAATCTTTATTTGTGTTCTGACAGATCCTATCAATAAAATATATAACGGTCTTGTTAATCCTTTATTTACTGAGCTTGAAAAGGCCGGAATAAATGTTGTTTTTACAGATCTTGACAGATTACGCGACAGTAACCCGATATACTCTGCATTTTACAGAGTATTTTTCCAGTTCCTTGGAAACAGTCCCGGAGAAACTGTTAAAAACCCTTTTGGAAGTCAAAAAATATCGCTGAGAAGCTATTTTAAACTTTTAAATTTTAAGGCAAACCACAGAAAAGTACTTTTGTGCGACAACTCAGGATATCTCTACGCTGTATTAAGTTCCATGAATCCCCACGATGCCAGCAGTCTGCACTCAAATGCAGGGGTCTCTTTTACAGGAAAAGCAGCTACAGATATTCTTGAAACGGAAAAAGCTGTTTTAAAAATGTCGGGATTTACTGATATTCCTGATATAAAGTTTAAAACAAAGTCTTTGGGAAGTGAAAGGATCAAAGCTGTTACTGAAAAAAAAATACTTGATAATATTTTAAATTCTGTGAAAAATACTGAAAAAGGAGATAAAATAAGTATAGTAATGTTTTATCTTTCACACAGAGATGTAATTTCAGCATTAAAAAATGCTTCTGACCGCGGAGTAAAAATAAGAATTCTTCTTGATGCTAACAAAGATGCCTTTGGCAGACAAAAAAACGGAATACCAAACAAGGTTACAGCACAAAAGCTTTATAAAAGCGGTATAAAAATCAAATGGGCAAAAACAGACGGCCAGCAGCTTCATACAAAGCTTATCCTTATAAAAAAAGCATCCGGAAAACATATTTTTACAACAGGTTCAGCAAATTTAACCAGAAGAAACCTTGACAATTTCAACCTTGAAACAAATGTTATAATTACATGTGATAAACAAAGCTCTTTTTTCAAAGAAGCAGAAGAATATATCAATACCTTGTTCTCAAATAAAAATGACAGGCTTTTAAGCCTTGATTATAAAAAACTCAGTGAAGGCTCAATTATGAAAATGATTTTGTATTTTCTTATGGAAGAAACCGGATTTTGCACTTTTTAACAGGAAAAAACATGAAAATTGATACTAAAAAATTAATTACCAGTCCTAAATTTATTAAATTTGTTTATTATTTTATCAGAACTTACTCAGCAACATTCAGATTAAAAGTTGAAAACGAAGATAAATGGATGCAACTTCATAAAAATGAAGAAAAAATAATCCTATGTACCTGGCATCAACATTTCTTCTCTTTTATAAGATATTTTAAAAATTACAAAAATTTAAAACCATCATTAATGATCAGCAGAAGCAGCGACGGTGAACTTATTGCAGGTGTTGCAAATCTTACAGGCTGGCATACAGCAAGAGGATCTTCATCAAAAGGCGGGCGGACTGCTCTTGAAGAGATGACAAATAAGATTGATGAAACAGGCCTTGGAGCTCATATTATTGACGGCCCTACAGGTCCGGCAGGAATTGTAAAAAACGGAGCTGTTAAAATGGCTGCAAGCCTTGGGGCTTATCTTGTTCCGATGTATACAATATCTGATAAGGACTGGCATGCATCAAGCTGGGACAAATTTCTTATACCAAAACCGTTTTCAAAAGTTACAATCCTGTACGGAGATCCTGTTTATGTTGAAAAAACAGATGATGTAGATGTTATGGAAAAGTACAGAAAACAGCTTGAAACAACTATGAAGCCTTATTTAAAATATTTTGAATAATAATTTAGTAAAAATCATTATTTTTTGTACATATAAAAAATAATGAAAACCTAAATTGTAAGTTTGTTTTTAAATCGATACTCGATAAAAAACAGACTGGCAGTATAAAAATCTGAAACCAAACTAAAATCAGGGAGGTAAGATATGGCAGGAAAAGAAGAAAGAAGAAAAAAAGTAATAGAAGTTTTAAATGAAGCAAGAGCAATGGAACTTCAGGCTATACAGCAGTATATGAACCAGCACTATAATCTTGATGACATGGATTACGGCGAACTTGCTTCAAAAATAAAGCTTATTGCAATAGATGAAATGCGCCATGCTGAAATGTTTGCAGAAAGAATCAAGGAGCTTGGAGGTGAACCTGTAACTGATCCTCTTGAAAAAGCTACAAAAGGTCAGGATGTTAATGTAATCTTTGGCTTTGATTCAGACCTTGAAGACGACACTATAGATAAATACAACCAGTTTTCAATTGTATGCCGTGAAAACGGAGACAGTACCAGCGTCAAAATTTTTGACACTATAATCGATGAAGAACAGGAACATTTTAATTATTTTGATGATGTAAAAGATCACATTGAAAAACTAGGCAATACTTACCTTGCCAAAATTGCAGGAACACCTGCTGATTCAGGTGCTGTAAGCGGCGGTTTTATAGGCAGCCAGGGGCAGTAAAATATAAAATTAATCCGGAAACTTAAAAAAACTGTTTCCGGATTAAAAATTTATACTTGAAATTTTTAAATCTGAGGTTAAGATTTAAGTAAGTGTTTAAGATGTTGTTACTCTGACAATTCAGATTATGAATTTTTTTTAATTCCTTTAAAAAAATCCTATCAATTCAAATTCTTATAGAGTTTCAATTTTATTACAAATTTTTATTTATTTAGTATTTTTATTGAAAAAAATGAAAGGCGGTTTAAATGACTACAGCCGAGAACGGTAAAACAGTTAAAGTTCACTACACAGGAAAACTCGAAAGCGGAGATGTATTCGATTCTTCCGAAGGCAGAGAGCCTCTTGAATTTACAATGGGCGCAGGCCAGATGATTCCCGGCTTTGAAAAAGGTGTGGACGGAATGGCAGTAGGTGACAAAAAAGAGATTACAGTTACACCTGAAGAAGGGTACGGAGAAAAAAGAGACGATCTTATTGCTGAATATGACAAGTCTATTTTTCCTGAAGATCTTGAACTTGAAATAGGAATGCACCTTCAGTCAAAAACAGAGGACGGACAGGTTATTCCCCTTGTTGTTCATGACATTCAGGGTGAAAAAGTTACACTTGATGCAAATCATTTTCTTGCAGGTAAAAACCTCTATTTTGAAGTTGAGCTTGTAGAAGTAGCTTAATATAAAAAAAGGCACGGCAGTATAAAACTGCTGTGCCTTTTTTTTATTCACTAATCTATCTATTTTTGCACCTGATTTAAATCTACCTGATTAATTTATACAAACTTTTCTAACCTGAAGAAGATCACATTTACCCTGGAAAACTTTGTCTATACCGTCCTGCTTCAGAGTTGTCATTCCATCTGCAAGCGCCTGTTGCTTGAGTTCATTCATTGTTGCCTGAGTCTGGATAAGCCTTTTAATTTCATCAGTTCCCAAAAGAAGTTCATGAAGACCTGTTCGGCCTGAATATCCTGTGCCGTTACACGCCTGACATCCATTGGGTCTGTATAAAACCATATCTTTTGAATACTCAATATTAAGATGCTTTTCAAATGCCTCTTCTCCGTATTCATGAACAAGTTCGAAATATTCATCTTCCGAAGGGGTGTATTCTTCCTTACACTTACTGCATAAAGTTCTTACAAGTCTTTGTGCAAGTATGCATAAAATGGCATCTGCAAAGTTAAACGGATCCATGCCCATATCAAGAAGTCTTGTTACTGTTTCCGGTGCAGAGTTTGTATGAAGAGTTGAAAAAACAAGATGACCTGTAAGAGAAGCTTCTATACCTATCTGTGTAGTCTCTTTGTCCCTCATCTCACCAACCATAATAACATCCGGGTCAGCCCTTAGAAACGACCTCATTGCAGCAGCAAAGTCAAAACCTATTTTGGGCTTTACCTGAACCTGTCTCAGCCCTTTCTGGGTTATTTCAACCGGATCTTCAGCTGTCCATATTTTTCTTTCGGGCTTATTTATGTAACTTAAGGCAGAATGAAGGGTTGTGGTTTTACCTGAACCTGTAGGCCCGCATACAAGGGCTATTCCGTATGGCATGCTGATGCATTTTACAAATTCGTCATAATTTCTTTTTGAAAACCCCATTTTACTTAAAGGGATAGGTTCTCCTGAAGCAAGAAGCCTTAAAACTACATCTTCAAGCCCTCCCTGTGTAGGAATAGTAGCCATACGAAGTTCAAGATCCTTGCCTCCGAACTTTTTAAACTTGATTTTTCCGTCCTGGGGTTTACGCTTTTCTGCAATATCAAGATCTGCCATAATTTTAAGCCTTGATACAATTGCATTTTTGAAATGATAAGGAACAGTCTGATAAACCATACATGAGCCGTCTATACGAAGTCTAACCTCTGTATTATTCTTCCCTGGATAAGGTTCTATATGAATATCAGAGGCATTCCTTGCTTTAGCATCAAGAATAATTTTATTAACCAGCTGAACAATGGCTGAACTCTCTTCGCTGACACCCGATTCAGCCTCCTCAACCTCATCATCTTCTTCATGCATCTGGGATAAAATTTCATCTATCGATTCAAGATCATCATCCTTTTGAGTGAAATGATCTATCATATTTAAAATATCTTCCTTAAATGCAAAAGCATATTTTATTTTTTTGCCGGGAAACAGGGATCTTATATCTGAAATTCTCTGGATATCTTCGGGATTGTCTATTGCAATTACAGGATCGCCGTCTTCATCGGTCTTAACCGGAACCCAGATATTGCTTCTGAGAAAAGGGACTTTAAGCCCTCTCATCAGTTCACCCGGAATAGGCATTGTAGTATCAAATTTTATATAATTTACATTATAGTATCTGGCTAAAGATTCACCGATATCATCTCTTGGAATACTAAATTCAGTTAAAAGAATCTCATCAACACTTTTTTTCTGATTTCTTGCTTTTGTAGATGCTTTTTCAAGCTCTTTTTTGGTCAGAATATGATTTTCAAGTAGATAATCAAATTTTTTAGGTCTTCTCTGCATAGCAAGTCTTTTCTGATTGTGGAGAGCTATCCCAAGTACCTGAGCAAGTTCAAGAACATAAGTCTCATCCCTTTTTTCAAAAACTCCGCCACCTTTTTTATTAATAAGCTGAATAGCACCAAGAAGAAAGTTTTTGTAAATAATCGGAACAACGAGAACCTGCTTTGTTGTAAAGCCGGTTTTTTTATCCCAGCTTTTATCAAATTCAAGCTCAGGATCTATACTTTTTAATTCATCATCATCATAAACATTTTTAACATTTACAAGAGTCTGCTTAAAAACACAGTATCCTGAAAGAGACTTCGGGGCTATGGGAACACGAATTTCAGATATTTCATCACCGGTTTTAAATCTTGAAACAAGCTCTCTTTTTGTTCCGTCAACATAGTAAATTGTAAGTCTTTCACAATCAAAAAGAGAGGTAATTTCATCCTTTAAATTTATGAAAATATCATCAAGTTTAACTGCTTCATTTATTTTATTTGAAATACTCTGAAGTCTTTGCCTGTATTCTACCTCTGACTTTAAATGCTGAATATCATTTGTGTTTTCGTTCATATATCCTCATCATTACTTTTTTTTGCCAGCACCGTCTTTTAAACCCCGGGCAGAAACAATTTTTTTTATACCTGCACCTCCGAGGAGTATAACAAATATAATAAAAGCAAGCCTTAAAAAAAATACTGAGCCTGCTGATGTTTCAATATCTTCTTTAAGATAAAAATATCTTGCAGCAACAGCTACCGCAGCTGCTATCAAAACCAACCCTACTGTTAAATCCTTTTTGTTTTTCATATTTTAACATATCCCTGCTATTTAGTTCACAAATTTTTTACCTGAACTGAACATATAGTTTCAGGCTGATAATTTACCAAGCTCTTCTTCGTATTTTACTTCAAGGTCTTCGTATTCCTGTGTTTTAATCTCAAGCTTTTCATATAAAGATTCTATTTCTTTTTGTACTTCACTTATCTGTTTTGAAACTTCAGTAAGCTTTACTGAATCCCCTGTTTCTGATGCAGTCTGCATTTCATTTCCAAGATCTGCTTCAGATTGTTCAAGTTTTGTTATTTCATTTTCTATTTTATCAAGACTCTTTTTTAAGGGGTTTAACACTTTTGATTTTTCCTGAATTATTCCGGCTCTTTTTCTTTTAATAAGCTTTTTATCTTCGGGCTCTGCTTTCTCATTTTTTTTCTGAGAATCTCCGGATTCTTCATCCCATCCGATTTTTTCAAGAAATTCAGAGTATGTACCTTCAAAAAAATCGACTTTATCCCTTGAAAAAACAATTAATTTTTCTGCAACTGCATCAAGGAGCATTTCATTATGTGTAACCATCATTACAGCACCTGAAAAATTATCAAGTGCAGATACAAGTGCATCGCATGAATCCATATCAAGGTGGTTGGTAGGCTCATCAAGAAACAAAAGATTGGCAGGTTTTGCAAGAAGCTTCCCAAGCATCACCCTGCTCCTTTCTCCCCCTGACAAAACACTTATCGGTTTTAGAGCATCATCTCCTGTGAAAAGCATTGCTCCGCATATAGACCTTACCCTTGTTCTGTCCAGATCTGTATTTTCATAAAAAATTTCATCAGCTACAGTATTATTATCATTTAATTCATCAAGAAAATCCTGAACATATACAGCAGATTCTACATTATTATTAAATATTATTTCACCCTCATTTTTTTCAAGAATACCTGATAAAAGTTTTACAAGAGTAGTTTTACCTCTTCCGTTTGCACCTATAATTCCGATTTTTTCACCGGCATTAATACTGAAACTCAAATTTTTTATTAAATTCTGATCATTTTTATATGAAAAAGAAAGATTTTCCACCTTAAGCATATGCTTGCCTGTAAACGGAATTTCATTAAATGAAAAATCAAGACTTTCAAGCTTATCAAGTTTTTTTTTGTTATCCATTTTATCAAGAGCCTTAACCCTTGACTGAACCATTCCGGCAAGCCTCGCCTTGGCCCTGAACCTTGTAATAAAAAGCTCTATATCCTTTTTCTTTTTTTCTTCATTTAATCTTGTTTTTTCATATATTTCTTCTTCAAGAACAATCTGATCATAGTATGCCGAGGTATCACCCGGTACCTTTTTTATTTTTTTTCTGTGAATTCCTGCAATATGAGTTACAACTGAATCCATGAATCTTCTGTCATGTGTTATGAGAAAAAATTCACCAGGCCATTTTTTCAAAAAATCCTTAAGCCATCTTATTGAAGTTATATCAAGATAGTTTGTAGGCTCATCAAGCATTAAAAAATCGGGTTCTTCCACAAGAAGTTTTGCAAGGTTTATACGAACCTGGTATCCGCCTGAAAACTCCTTTGGATGACGAGAAAAATCATGAGTTGTAAAACCAAGCCCAGAAAGAATTTTTTCGGCTTTCCACACATTATTTTTTTCATTTACAGGAAGGCTTGAAGCTACTTCATTTAAAACATTTTCCTCTTTAAACTCAAGTATCTGAGAAAGATACCCGACTGAATATCCCTTTGGCAGAATTATTTCACCTGAATCAGGATCTTCTTCTTCTGTAATAAGACGCATCAGTGTCGATTTTCCATGACCGTTCTTGCCAACCAGACCGACTTTTTCACCCGGATTAATTTTAAAACTTACTGAATCAAACAGCAGGTTTCCTCCAAAACCTTTTGATACGCCAGAAACTGCAATCACTTTAGTGATACTCCCTTATGTTAAATTCCACTTAAATATTTTCCTTGACTTATAACCTAAAAATTCTTAGTTAACCAGACATAGAATCATTCTAATTTACTAAAATTAATATCGTTTTTGTAATGTAAAATCAAAAACCCTGAAATAAATATAAAATTTTCATTATTCCCATAAAATGAATCATTTTGATCTTTGCAATTTTAATTATTATTACAACATCTTAAAAAAGTAAAACCTGTATAAAGTAATTTTTTAAATTTATATATATAAAGATTTGAAAGGAAGGGGATATCATGGCTAAATTTGTTTATACTTTCGGCAACGGCATTGCCGAAGGCGACTCCTCGCAAACCAATCTTCTCGGAGGTAAAGGCGCAAACCTTGCTGAAATGTCAAAACTGGGGCTTCCGGTCCCCCCCGGATTTACTATCACCACAGACTTTTGTAATGAGTACTTCAAAAACGGCGGAACCTATCCGGACTCAGTTGTTTCTGAAGTAGAAAAAGCTTTAAAAGAGGTTGAGGATATAATGGATCTCAAATACGGCGATCCTGATGCTCCTCTCCTTGTTTCATGCAGATCAGGCGCAAGACAGTCCATGCCGGGCATGATGGAGACAGTTCTAAACGTAGGTCTTTGCCCTGAAACAATACCCGGCCTCATAAAAAAAACAGGGAATGAATGGTTTGTTTATGATGCGTACAGAAGACTTATTATGATGTATTCTGACGTAGTTATGGAAAAAGCTGAAGAGATTGAACCTACAGACGGCCAGGAAATCAGAATAAAGCTTGAAAACATAATGGAAGATCTTAAGCTTGACAAAGGGTATGAATCAGAGACTGAATTTAAAGTTGATGATCTTATTTTTCTTTGTGAAGAATTCAAAAAAGTTATTCTTGATACATTCGGGATCCCTTTCCCGGATGACCCCAAAGAACAGCTCTGGGGCTCAATCGGTGCTGTTTTCAAAAGCTGGCACGGCAAAAAAGCAAATTCCTACAGAAAAATTGAAGGTATCCCAGATGAGTGGGGTACAGCTTGTACAGTAATGAGTATGGTTTTCGGAAACATGGGAGATACTTCAGCTACAGGCGTTGCTTTTACAAGAAACCCTGCTACAGGTGAAGATAAGTTTTACGGTGAATGGCTTGTAAATGCCCAGGGAGAAGATGTTGTAGCAGGATACAGAACACCTAATCCCTTGAATGACGATACAAAAAATGATCAGAACAAGCACCTTTCATCTCTCCAGCAGATGATGCCCAAAGTTTATGACGAACTCCACGATGTCAGAAATAAGCTTGAACAGCATTATAAAGATATGCTCGATATTGAGTTTACTATTCAGGAAGAAAAGCTTTTCATGCTTCAGTGCAGAGTCGGTAAAAGAACAGGCGCTGCTGCTCTTAATATGGCAATAGAAATGCTTGACAACAACATGATTGATGAAAAAACATGTGCAACCCGTCTTAAACCTGCTCAGCTCGACGAGCTCCTTCATCCTATTGTCAATCCGCAAGCAGAAGAAAAGGCTGACCCTGTGGCAAAAGGTCTTCCTGCAGGTCCAGGCGGTGCAATTGGAAGAATAGTTTTTACAGCTGAAGATGCTGTAAAATGGTACAAAGAAGGAAAAGAAGTAGTACTTGTAAGAGAAGAAACAAACCCCGAAGATGTTGAAGGAATGAGAGCTGCAAACGCAATCCTTACTGCAAAAGGTGGAATGACAAGCCATGCTGCTCTTGTAGCCAGAGGCTGGGGCAAATGCTGTATAGTCGGCGCATCAATGCTTGAAATAAACACAAAAGCAAAAGAGCTTAAAATTGGCGGTAAAGTGTACAAAGAAGGCGATACCTTTACACTGAACGGAACCAGAGGTCTGGTTTATGAAGGAAGCCTTGATATGCTTGATGCTACTGAAAATCCGAATTTCAAAAGATTTATGACAATTGTTGATAAATTCAGAACAATGGGTGTCAGATCGAATGCTGAAACTCCAAAAGATGCACAAACATCTCTTGAACACGGAGCAGAAGGAATCGGTCTTTTCAGAACAGAGCATATGTTTTACGGAGAAGATGCTGAACAGCCTCTTTTCCTTTTAAGAAAAATGATATTAAGTTCTACAGAAGATGAAAGAAGAATGGCTCTGGATGAACTTGCTCCATATGTAAAAAGAGATATAAAAGCTACAATGGAAGTTATGAACGGACTTCCTGTAACAATCAGACTTCTTGATCCTCCTTTGCATGAATTTATTCCCCATGGGAAAGAAAAACAGGAAGAAGTTGCAAAAGCACTTGGAATTGATGTTTCAGAAGTTATCAGAAGAGGTGAAGGTCTCCAGGAAAGCAACCCCATGATGGGACACAGGGGCTTCAGACTCGGTGTAACTTACCCTGAAATTACTGAGATGCAGGTAAGAGGAATTCTTGAAGCTGCAGCAGAAATGACCAAAGAAGGCAAAAATCCAAAGCCTGAAATAATGGTTCCTGTAACATGCGATGCAAAAGAACTTGTTCTTGCAAGAAAGATTACTGATAAAGTTTACAATCTTGTAAAGGAATCTTACGGCCTTGACAACATAGACTTCCTGTTCGGAACTATGATAGAGATTCCAAGAGCAGCACTTCTTGCCCATGAAATGGCAGAAGTTGTTGACTTTTTCTCTTTTGGCACAAACGACCTTACCCAGATGACATACGGATTCAGCAGAGACGATTCAGATGTATTTATGGGTCCTTATCTTGATTATGAAATAATTGACAGCGATCCTTTTCAGACCCTTGATCCAAAAGGGGTGGGCCAGCTTATAACCTACGGTGTTGAACGCGGAAGACAGGTTAAAAAGGATCTTAAAGTAGGAATATGCGGAGAGCATGGAGGTGATCCTTCTTCAGTTGAATACTGTTTTGAAAAAGGATTTGACTATGTTAGCTGCTCTGCTTTCAGACTCCCTATAGCACGTCTGTCTGCTGCTCATGCAGCTATCAAAGCTGAAAAAAATAAATAGACTTTTGTAAAAAAATAAAAAAATCCCCTTTATAATAAACTTTAAAGGGGATTTTTTATATTAGCTTTCTTATATCTGAACCGATTTTACTTTTAGATGAATACTATAATGGATAAAACAATCAATTCAGGTTGTATAAACTACTTTTTGGGAGCCATCATAACTGCTTCTCCATCAAGAACTTCCCTGCCGTCCTGGTTCTTACAATAAGTTCTTAAAATCACTCTGTTTTTATCAGCTATCAGTTCTTTTACTTCTACGGTTGCTGTAACAGTATCTCCGATTTTCACAGGAGCAAGAAAAGAGAGTTCCTGCTTTAAATAAATACATCCCGGTCCGGGAAGTTTTGTTCCAAGAACTGCAGATATAAAACCGGCACTCAGCATTCCGTGAGCAATTCTTCCCTTGAACATAGTCTCTTTTGCAAATTCTTCATTTACATGTGCAGGGTTAAAATCACCTGTAACTCCTGCAAATTGATATACATCACTTTCTGAAACTGTTTTTGTAAATTCAGCATAATCACCAACACTCATCTCTGAAACAGATTTACCCATTTCCATTTGAACCTCCGTTTACTGGTAACTTTTTTTAAAAAAATCATCAGATTTTTTTGCTGCATATTATAATCAGGCAGCTTCATTACTGGACTGTTTTTTTGAATTTTTACTTTTGGTTGTAGTTTTTTTCTTTGGCTCAGGCTTGTCTCTTTCAAGAAGCCATTGCGATATCTTTGGAGCAAATTTTTTCTGAAACTTTGAACTTACATATATACCTATATGACCTGTTTCCAGACAAAGATCCTCTGTATCCTTGCTTCCTACAACGCTTGTAAGCTGGTCAGCAGCTGAAGGCGGAACAAGATGATCAAACTGTGCATAAATATTTAACACAGGCATGGTTACTTTGGATAAATCGACTTTCTTACCTCCGATGGTAAGTTCATTTTTTATAAGTAGATTTTGCTGATACATCTTCTTGATAAATTCCCTGAATGTCTCTCCCGGAAAATCGGGGCTGTCGTATATCCATTTTTCCATTCGTACAAAGTTTTCAAGAAAAACCTTGTTGTCTATATTGTTTAAAAAACCTTTGTATTTGTCTATAATAAGCCTTGCCGGATTAA
The DNA here is from genome assembly GCA_051744925.1 of Thermodesulfobacteriota bacterium. Lineage (GTDB taxonomy): Bacteria > Desulfobacterota > Desulfobacteria > Desulfobacterales > JACKCP01 > JACKCP01. The sequence goes on from JBNJDM010000021.1 coordinate 18,967, forward strand.
GAAGGAGAAACCCGAAATTCATTATATCGCCGGGTATATTTCCGAAACCGTCAACAACTTTGTCTACATCAATCTGTTTCATCCATACATGGAGCAGACCTTCGTTTGTATCAAAATTTGAAGGTGTTACTGTAAGTACAAGATTTTTTACTTTCTCAGGATGAAAAGATGAATAAATAGTACAGAAAGTTCCACCCATGCAGATTCCCATAAGATTTATCTTTTCTGTACTTTCACGATTTCTTACGAAATCAACTATATTATCTATATAACCTTCTATATGATCTTCTATTGTAAGATATTTATCTTTAAAAGTAGGATATCCCCATTCCAGCATATAAACATCTATACCGTCATCAAGAAACTTTTCTATAACGCTTCTCCCCGGCTGAAGATCGAGCATAGTTTCTCTGTTTATAAGAGCATAAACTATAAGCAGAGGAGTTTTTCTCTTCTTTTTATTGCTGACCTTTGACTCGTAGTATTTAAGCTTTATCCTGTCTTCCTTATAAACTGTTTCATAAGGTGTTGCAGCAATTGTATCGTCAAGATCACTTGTTAAAACCTCATAAGCGTCATTTAAATAAGCTTTAGCTTTTTGTGAATTACCTGCTATATCATCAAAAAATTTATCTGTAAGCTGAGATACATCAATCATTATTTCCCCCGTTAGAAAAATTATTCTGTGTTTTCTTCTTCTTGTCTTTTTTCTTTTTCCAGCCTTTTAACGATCCTTTTAAGCTCAGCTACCTCCTGATACATTTCATCAATTTCAGATTTTGTCGGTACAGGCATTGAAGAGACAACATCTTCAAGAACCGAGTCTCTTGCAGACTTAAACTGAGCCATATTCTCAAGGGTTTTGGCCATAACTGAAACATACTCAGTTGAATGAAACATTGACATATAATTAGATTCCAGCTTTTTAAGCCACATTTTATAATACTCTTCAGAATTTTCAGGCATCCTGCCTTCTTCAACCATTTTTTCCATGTCTTTCTGCATCAGAATAAATGTTTTTTCCATTGGCAGGTAAAAAAAGTATAAAAATTCTATGGCTGAAGCATTAAACAGATTAAACTTGTCAAGTGCATCAGCGATTTTCTTCTGATACTCTCTGCCAAGTCCTACCTGAGGCATGCCAAAAATTTTTGAAAGATCATTTTCGTAAAATGACTGCCACTTTTTAAGCATTTCCCTATCTATTTTTTTGAAATCCATGTCTTCGAAATTGTTTTTCATTGTTTCAGCCTGTTCCATACTTTTTTCCTGAAACGTTTTAAAACTTTCCGCCATAGCTTCCATAATTTTCTCCAATGCTTTTCTTCTTTCTTCCAGAGCTTCTTCTGATAAGAAAGATTCATCTGGATTTTGCAAAGATTCTGTAAAAGACTGCCAGGTCTTAAGTGAAAGATTCCATGTAGAGTTTATCTGTTCCATGGCCTCTTCAAAACTTTGCATCTGGAGAGGTTCATTGCTTCCATTTTTCCAGATTTTATTAATGTCATCAAAAAACTGACCTGAAAGACTTACCCAGTTTTCAAACATTTCATTGCCTTTTGAATTTGATTTTTCTTCTGAATTTTGTGAATTTTGCTTTTTTTCACTCATAAATTAATCCCTTATATATGAATATCAATAAAAAAAATGATTTGAAAATTATAAATAAGCATGCCGGTTTAATTAAAGTAAAAGAAAATATTTACGGACATACTAGTTTAAAAAAATGCTAAAAGAGTAAAGGTCTTTGGTTGCTGAAGTTTTTGAAATGAAATTTCGCATATTTGAGTTTATAACAAATATTATATACATATTCAAGTATTTTAAGATTCACTGTATAAAAATATATAATTTTTTCATTAACAAGCTCCTTAAAATGAATAATATGATTATGACCCTGAATCATTGATTAAATATTTATTACTGATAACATGGACATAATAATAAAAATTTCAATCTGTTTAACGGAGAATATTTGTGTTGAATAATAAACTTGCTGTAATTTCAGATATACATGCCAATTATGAAGCACTCGAAGCTGTGCTTGAAGATATTGAAAAAGTTGGTGTGAGCAAAACTGTCTCACTTGGTGATAACATAGGCTACGGACCTGACCCTTCAAAGGTTGTTTCGACACTGCAGTTAAATAATATCAAATCTGTACTCGGTAATCATGAACTGGCAATATTAAATCCTGAACTGAGAAAATGGTTTAATCCCTTTGCAAAAAAAGCTCTTAATCTCACAGAAAAAATGCTTACTGAAAATGCCTATAACCAGATTTCAGAATACCCTGAAACCTTGACAGAAAATGACATACTTTTTGTTCACGGAGCTCCGCCTGATAAAGTTCTTACTTATTTATTTGAAATTTCGCCGGACGGGTTCAGTGAGATCTTCAGTCAGTATACTCAAAGATTCTGTTTCACAGGACATACGCATCAGCTGCGACTTGTAACCTGGAACGGATTTTCTGCTGACATTGTGCCAAGTCTTGAAGAATTTACATATTTTGATCCTGAAAAAAGATATATTATAAACTCAGGAAGCGTAGGCCAACCAAGGGATGGTAATAAACATGCAAAGTATCTTATTTTTGATCCGGATACAATGTCAGTAGAACTCCGGTACATAGAATATGACCGAAGCTCGACAAGGGCAAAAATAATCGACAGAGGTTTTCCTGATATATATGCTCAGATGCTTTAAGCACAAATAAAAAAACTTATTTTTTTACAAGAAGCTTTGCTCCGGGCTGTATCGCATCATTTTTAATATTATTGAGGTTTTTGATCTCTGAAACAGCCACATCATACTTTCTTGAAATGCTGTACAAAGTATCGCCCTTTTTGACTTCATGATAAACTTTTTTTGAGGTTTCTTCTTCTTTTGAGGTTTCTTCTTTTTTTGCACTTACCTTTTTCTCAGGCGAAGAAACAGGCTTTTTATCTGAATACTGCTTTTCTTCTAAAGTACTTTGATTGTTTTTGGCAATTGTTCTGATTTCATCAAGTTTATTTTCAAGATTTTCAAACTGATCAGAAAATCTCTTGTCAAGCCTGTCCATGGACTCTGCAAAAGACTCTGATTCAGGCTGATTTAAATTATTCAGAGAAAACTGGATTTCAGCTATTTCGTTGCGAAGTTCATCAAGAGATTTTTTTAAAGTTTCAGCCTGCTCTGAGTTAAACTCAGATTTATCTGTTTCTGTCTGGGCAGGCAGCTTAACAAGTATAAAGATTAAAAGGATTAAAATAAATCCTCCCAAAAGAAAAAACGGGAAATCTGCTCTTTTTAAAATATTTTTCATTGTGCTGCCCCCTTTAGTAATATCTGATTCATTAAAGTCTTCATTAAAAGAACTGCTGTTGTCTATACGAGGATCAAAACCGTTTTTATCAACCATTCAGCCTCCTGCTAAATTTATAAGCAAAAAATCATTTTTTTAGTTCAGTCACTAATAAAAAATACTTGCACAAAATCTGTTGTACAAATATCTTTAAGTTATAAAAAAAAATCAAGCTAAAATTTTAATTAAACTGCTGATGCCAAAATGAAAAACAAAACCGAAAAAATTATTCTTACAATACTTTTAACACTGATTATAAGTCAAACAAATATTTTTTCCTTTGAAAACAGCATAGGAATCGATTTCAAGGTTATTCCTCCCGGAAATTTCATCATGGGAAGCCCGAAATCTGAGCCTGGCCATAAAAACGACGAAAAACTCCACAAAGTGATTATTTCAAAACCTTTTTATATGTCCACAAAAGAAATTACCCAGGGACAATGGTTTCGGCTTATGGAGTATAACCCTTCTTCAAAAACCCATATCTGTGCAGGCTGTCCTGTGGAAAGCGTTTCATGGAATGAAGCTCAGAAATTTATAAAAAAACTTAATCGCAAAGAAGGGACAGATTCATACAGACTTCCCACAGAAGCAGAATGGGAATATGCTTGCAGAGCAGGAACAAAAACCGCTTTTTATACAGGGCCTGTGACATCTCCGGACTGCAGCTATGACAAGGCACTTGACAAGGCAGGATGGTACTGCGGAAATTCAGGCTTAAAAAACCCTTATCACAATTTCAAACATCAGCAGACAGGCCTTAAACAGCCCAACAAATTCGGACTTTATGACATGCATGGAAATGTTATGGAATGGTGCCTTGACTCAACTTACTGGGACAACACTTTTTCAAGAACTGCTAATGCATCCATGGAAACTTACAAAGACGGAGTTATTGACCCTCTGGGAAGAAAAGGGGACAAAAAAATTCTAAGAGGAGGAAGCTTTCTCCACAGTGCTGAAATGGCAAGAGCTGCAAAAAGATTTTTCTTTGGTCCCAAGGTAAAAAGGAATTATATAGGATTCAGAATTGTTAAAGAGATTAGATAGTTGCTTAACTGAAAATTATATTTGCTGCTCATATGCTCACCAGAACCTAAATTTTTTAAATTCAGGTTCCGGCTCTGTCGTAAAAAAAACTAAGCCTGTCTTTTATGATATATAAATTCTTTTTTATCCCTGCACATCTCCCAGAACATATTTGCACCTGCCAGAGCATCATCAGGACCAAAAGGAAGATCAGCAGCTTTTTCAAGAGTTTTAGAGCTGAATTTTTTATTTTCTGCAAGCTCATACCCTGCTTTTTTAAAAGCTTTTTTTATATCTTCAACATGCTCAGGAAAAATATCATCCATAACAAAGGAGTATGAATAAGGTTTTAACAATGCTCCAATATAATCTGATCTGAAGTTTTTAGTAATCCTTTTTACATGGTCAACAAGGCCGTCAAAATTATCAAGTTCATAAAAACCGCATACACTTAAAAGTGCAATACCGGGAATATTTTCAAGTCTTTTTGCATGCCTGTAATGTCCGTCAACCATTTCAAATTCAGGCTCAACAAGCGGTATTATTCTGTCAACAAAAGTCTTTGTCTGTGCTGTCATTCCGTCAACATAAAGCGGAGTTCCCAGTAAAAGAATATCCGCATTTTTTATTTTTTCAAGAAGTTCAGGCATATCATCTTTAAAAACACAGCTTCCCTGATTTTTCAGCCAGCACGAAAAACATCCAATACAGTAATTAATATCTTTATCAGCAAGATAAACATACTCTGTTTCAGCACCTGCATCCTGCGCACCCTCAAGAACAAGTTTCATAGCTATGTCAGTCATTCCCTTTTTTTTAGTCGGACTTCCGTTAACTGCTAAAATTTTCATAATTTTTTATCCTTATTATATTTTTTTAACTGAAATCAGAAACGCAGAACTAGGCAAAAAAGGCGGTTTTCGTTTTTCAACTATTTAGTTTTTTTATTGCCAAGCACCTCTTTTTGAAAAGCTCTTTCAAAAATATATGTTCTGAATTTTCTTGCAATATCAGTAAGCTCATATGTAATTTCAGCATTTTTTTCCGGGGGAATATGTTGTGTTACTTTTTTTCTGAGCTTCATTTCATTTGCTGATACAAGCTGGGCAGCTTCTGAATAATAAGTAAGCTCTTCTGAATTAATTCCAAGCTCCCTTAGTCTTAAAAAAGATCTGGCTGCAAAAAGATCGGTTTCATCAAAAAAGTCTCCTGCCGCAGGTATTATAAGTTTATTATCTGTAAGAAATTGAAGATCTTCTTCTGTAAGCCCTGAAAGCCTTAAAAAATCTTCAAAACTGTATAATTTGTCAGAAATAGAACCGAATACAAACTCGTGGAGTGTTTCCATAACATAGAGATCATCAGATTTTTTTCTGTTGTTAACAACTTCCTTGATCTCAGTAATTGTAAGCCTGTTTTTTTCTTTTAGTTTTTTTATAAGATTAATACGTGAAACAGTGGAAGGAGGATACCAGGCCATATTTTTGCCTGTTTTAACAGGCTCCGGTAAAAGGTTGTTTCTCAGGTAATAATTTATGGTTGATGAGGGAAGACCTGTCTTTTCTTTGAGATCTTTCATTTTAATATATTTACTTAAATCGGGGGTTGTTTTCTTCAATTATATTTTCCCTGATAAAAACAGTTTAAATTGTCTCTTTTAATATTTTAAAACTGATGAACTTTGAATTTTTGAATTCAAGCCAAAATGACTATAAATCTTATGCCAGAAAAAACCAAAAGTGTCAAGTTGCACTTAACACTTTTAAATAAACGATTTGAATTGGAAAATCAGGTGAGAGAATAAACATTATCTGCATAAAGATCTGCATTGAACTTACGCTTAAGACCTTTTGCATTCATATACCTTACTTTACCGAAAATCTCCCTTTCCTTCCAGGCTCTGTCATGTTTGCCGAAACACCACGCAACACCTGCAAATGAATTAGGGTCTCTTCCGTCAAGTGCATATTTATTATTAAGATACAATGCTGTCTGGAATGCTTTTTCAGGAGAAGAAGACCATTCAAGAATTTTCTTGCCCCAGTACATTCTCATATATCCGTGCATTTTTCCTGTTTTGACCATTTCAAGCTGGGCAGCATTCCAGTATCTGTCATGTGTATCTGAATTTTCAAATTCTTCTATGGAATAAATATAAGCCCGCTTATCATTTTTATGCAGGGTAAGACTGTTTTTAGCCCAGTCAGGAAGGCAATCGAATGAATCGTATAAATTGTTGTAATTTACAAAATTAAAAGCAAGCTCTCTTCTGACTATAAGTTCTTCAAGAAATGAATCTGTACCGTTTCCGGGAAACTGCCTTACATAATAAGCAATATATAAAGGAGAAATCTGACCGAAATGGAGATAAGGACTCAGGTTTGAAGTAAAATCAAGGCATGGGTTGTTTCTTTTTTCATCATAATCAGGAAGCTTTTCATTTACAAATGTATCAAGTAGTTTAAGGGCTTTTGAAGTACCACCTTTAAAATCGGCTTTGGATAGATTTTGTTCAAAACTGAATTTTTTTAAAAGCTTTGGAATATCTGTAAAGTCAAGCTTTTCAATCTCAGGAAGATCGCAGGAAAATTCTTTTAAAATTTTTTCTTTCTCGGGTAGAACAAGAAAATCATCTATTTTTGAGGTAATCTTTTTTCTTATTGTATATGCTGCATAATCTTCTTTTAAAGATGCTTCCTCAACCGGAACAACAAGATCAGATTCCACCTGGTAAAGAATACAACTTAAGTTTTGTGCAGCATATTCACGCCATTTTTTCAGTATTTTAAGATAACCTCTGTCAGTAACAACAGCTGAGGCTTTCTTAGAAAAACCGACTATACCTTTTTCTGGATCTTTTTTTTCAGCAGCAAATTTTATTCCTCGTTTTTCAAGTTCGGCTTCTACCTCTTTTAATCCTTCAAACATAAACCTGTAATGTCTTGAGTTTGCTTCCGGAAAAAAATCTGCAGCACCAAAATATACAACAAGAGGCTTTTCAAGTCTGTTTGCAAGGTCTATAGAAAATTCCAGGGCATGATTACAATGAGTTCTCTGGGAATGCTGCATCCAGTATACTACAAAATCGCCCTTAATAATTTCTTTGCTGTTTAACGCCTTAACTCTGCCCTGATAGCTCAATTTTTCAGCTCATCTGCCTTTGAATAATCATTTTCATCTAAAACTGATCCATCACTGTTTACTGAAATATTATCAAGCTTTTTATCCTTTTCCTCCCAGAGCTTATTTAAAAACTGCTGAATATTTTCTCTGTACTCATTATCTTCAAGATAGCTTCCCACCATCCAGTCTTCCACCTCTATTGTTTCTGCCTTTATATAAATATTATCAATACTTCCTGCCAGAAAATCTATGAGATTAGGATTTTTTGAAGTGTATTTAATTGTTACATCAATAATCTCATCAATTTTTCCGTTCATCGCTTCAAGAATAAAAGAAAAACCGCCTGCTTTGGGACGGATAAGATTTTTAAAGGGACTGTTCATTTTTGCTGCTTTTCCGTTTCTGTTTCTTGTTCCTTCAGGAAAATTCATAACAGCAACAGGACGATATGCAAATTTTTCACAGGCTTTAATTGTTGTTTCAAGATCTTTACCCTTCATATGAGGATTCTTTGCAAGATAGTCTTTTGTAAATCTTTTCATAAAAGGAAAATCAAGAGCCCACCAGGCAGGGCCTATAACAGGAACATAAATCAGCTCTTTTTTTAAAAAAAACTTTAAAAACGGAGATTTTTTATTAAAAATTCTTTGAAGGAGAAAAATATCAGCCCAGGACTGATGATTGGAAATAACAAGATACCAGCCTTTTCTGGAAAGATCTTCGGGAAGTTCAGTCTCAAATTTTACCCGGGAAATATTATCAAGAATAAAATTATTCCCTGATATCCACATTGTTCCCACAAAATTAAATACTCTTGACAAAAAAAGCTCTGCCCTGCCCCATAAAATAACTTTAAAAGGAATAAGAGCAAAAAATATTACTCCTATATATAAAGTATTTAAAATTATAAGGGTGAAAGCAAAACTTGCCTTAAATTTTTTATAAACAGATTTCAACATAACTTATCTCCGCTTTAGTCTTTATTTATACACTATAATCCATTTTGACAATACCACATGAGTAAATGAATTTCTGTAAAATAAATGTAAAAAATATTTTTTTCCAGTCTTAAATAGTCTTTGTCACAAAACCGGGGTTTTTTATTCAGCTACGTCAGAGAAAAAATTTAATTCGACGAATACCGGTATTTTGAGGATTAAATTTTGATTCCAGGTCGAAAATAAGCAAAAATACGCTTTTCATTAAGCAACCAAATATTGAATGTTTAAAAATCTTTACTCTGATATTCAATTCATATATGTTCACTTTGCATATATTTATGGATGTAAAAAAATGAGTTTTATATTTAATCAACATTTCTTTTTTGGGGGGAAAATGAAAAAATTATTATCAGTTTTACTTATTGTTTTATTAAGCTTCACAACAGCTTACGCAGGTGACGGTTCATGGGAAAAAGTTAAAAAGGAAGGTGTTCTTGAAATAGGACTTGACGATGCTTTCCCGCCTATGGGTTACAGAGTTGAAGACGGTACACTAACAGGTTTTGACATTGACATTGCAGAAGAACTTGGAAAAAGACTTGATATCGATATTAAATGGGTACCTACTGCATGGGACGGAGTAATCCACTCACTTAATTCCAAAAAATTCGACTGCATCTGGAACGGGATGACAATTACTGAAGAAAGATCTGAAAAAGTCGATTTTACCAAGCCTTATATTATGGACGGTCAGGTTGCTGTAGTAAGATTTGATGAAAACAGATTTGAAAGTCCTGATGATCTTGCAGGACAAAAGGTCGGAGTTCAGAAAGGCTCTTCTGCTGTTTCTGCTGTGGAAAAACTCCCTGCTCCTCCAAAAAAAGTAAAGGAATACAAGGATAATCCAATGGCTCTTCTTGATCTTGAAGCAGGAAGACTTGATGCTGTAATTATTGATAATGTTGTGGGAAGATATACTGTTGCAAAAAGACTGGGCAAATTTAAAACACTTCCCGGATTTATAAGCAAAGAACCTTTTGGTGTTGCTTTTAGAAAATCAGACGACAGTTTAAGAAATAAAGTTCAGGAAACCATAGACAATATGGTTGCTGACAGAACTATGGCAAAATATTCAAAAAAATGGTTCGGCGAAGATATTACTGATCCGTCTGGCTGGTAAATAAAAGTTTATGCTAAAAAAAATTCCCCGGAATATCCCGGGGAATTTATTATCAGGGAAGTTTTATGAAGTTTGTAAAAATTATTCTAATAATCGCTTTTGCTATATCAGTTTCATCTGTTTTATATGCAGATAATTCCACTGTTTTTATTAAAGCAGGAAACCTTGTTGCATCAGGCAGCTTTGATGAGGCAATAGAAACTCTTCGCCAAATACCTCCTCCTGAAAAAGGGGGGAATTCACAAGATTATGTAAAAGCACAGCTTAAAATTGCAAAGCTTTCACACGCTCTTGAAAATTATGAAACTGCCAAAAAAGCTTCTGCCAATGCTATTAAAGCCGATCCTGACAATACAGAGGCAAAACAGTTTCTTGCATCTGTTAAAAGGGAATCTACTCCAGATTACATACTTTTTTTTACAGACGCTGTAAGATTTCTCCCCTCGCTTTTAAAAGGGGCTTTAATGACATTTATTCTTGTCATTGTAACAATGGCTGTTTCACCTGTGGGCGGCCTTTTTATAGCTCTTGGAAGAATAAGCCGTTTTAAGCCTTTTTCAATTCTTTGCTGGTTTATAATATGGTTTTTCAGGGGAACACCTCTTTTACTTCAGCTCTTTTTTATTTACTACGGCCTTCCTGCTCTGGGGATTACACTTTCTCCTATTTATGCAGCTCTTATAGGCCTTGGTATAAATTATTCAGCCTATCTTGCTGAAATTATCAGAGCCGGAATTCAGTCTATAGATTCTGGACAGATGGAAGCTGCCAAAGCTCTTGGAATGACATATTCACAGGCAATGAAAAGAATTATTATTCCCCAGACATATAAAAGACTTATTCCTCCAATAGGAAATGAATTCATAGCACTTATAAAAGATACAGCTCTTGTCTCAACAATTTCCATGGTCGAACTTATGCGTTCTGCTGACAGACTTTTTAATACATACTTTAATATAAATGTTTTAATACTTGCTGCTGTGATCTATCTTTTATTTACAACATTTTTTACTTTTATTTTTGAACACATGGAAAAACGGGTCGGGATTTATGAGCAAAGATAAAAACATACTTTTAAAACTTGAAAACATTACAAAATACTTCGGAGATATAAAAGCTCTTAACAATGTAAGCCTTAATGTGGAAAAAGGTGAAAAAGTTGTAATTGTAGGTCCTTCAGGCTCAGGTAAATCCACACTTTTAAGATCTGTAAATATGCTTGAAAAAGTAGACCAGGGACATATTTTTTTTGAAGATAAAGAAGTCGGATACCGCTTTAAAAAAGGGAAAAGACTTCCTGACACTCCTAAAAACATATCATTTCTCAGAAGTGAAACAGGAATGGTTTTTCAGCATTTCAATCTTTTTCCCCACATGACAGCTCTTGAAAATGTTATGGAAGGTCCTGTTACAGTTAAGAAAAAATCAAAGGAAGCTGCTGCTGAAATAGCAAAAAAAGTTCTTGCCAAAGTTGGATTATCTGACAAAAAGGATGTTCATCCTGTAAAGCTTTCAGGCGGTCAGAAACAAAGAGTTGCAATTGCAAGGGCACTTGCTATGGAACCTAAACTCATGCTTTTTGACGAACCTACTTCAGCTCTTGATCCCGAACTTGTGGGAGAGGTTTTTAATACAATCAAGACTCTTGCTTCAGAAGGAATGACAATGATCATTGTAACCCATCAGATGGGGTTTGCAAAAGAGATTGCAGACAGGGTTATATTCATGGAAGACGGAGTATTTGTTGAACAGGGAACTCCAAAGGAATTCTTTTCAACAGCACAGACCAACAAAAGAATATCCGATTTTATTTCAACTATTTTATGATTTTTTCTAAAATATTACCGGCTGGAAAATTTAAGTTTCGGCCGGTCTTTAAATTGTTCTGGTTTCTTCAGGCTCAGGAAGAAATGCATTAAAAGAATTCTGCTTTAAATATTGTACAAACTCCTTTGACTGATCTTCTTCTCCGTGAACAACTGCTATTTTTTTTATATTCAGGTTTGATTCCTTTAAAAATCTTGTAAGTTCTGTCTGATCTGCATGGGCACTGAATCCGCTTATTTTTGAAACTTCAGCTTTTAAAGGATATGTTTTATTTAAAAACTTAAGCTCCGGAGGGCTTCCCTCTCTGTTTGCCTGCTTATATTCCCAGCCTTTTTCCATAATTCTTCTTCCAAGAGTATTTTCAGCCATAAACCCTACAATAAGAATATTATTCAAAGGATTATGAATCTTGTATCTTAAATGATGAAGAATTCTTCCGGCTTCACACATACCTGCAGAAGCAATAACAATATGGGGCTTTGTCATTTTTAAAACTTCCATAGACTCCTCAACCGAAGAGATATAGCGGATTTCATTAAAGGAAAAAGGATTTTTACCTTTCTGGAGAAAAGACTTGTGAGCTGCTTTATCATAAACCTCGGGATGTTCTCCAAAAACTTCTGTTAAATTCCTTCCAAGAGGGCTGTCTACAAAAACAGGGACTTTTGGTACTGCTCCTTCATCATAAAGTTCATGAAGAACATATACAACTTCCTGGGTTCTTCCGAAGGCAAAAGCAGGAATTATTACTGAACCGCCTCTTTCAACAGTTTTTGTAACCTCTTCTTTTACCCTTTGCTTAAGATCTTCCACAGCTCCGTGACTTCTTACACCGTAAGTGCTTTCAGTAATTAAAAGATCAATATTCCTGAATTCTTCGGGAAACATCATTGTCGGATTTTTTACTATTGAGCCGCCAAATCTTCCAATATCTCCTGTATAGCATATTGTACGGTTTTTACCGTTTTCAGATATCTTGATAAAACAAAGAGCTGATCCGAGTATATGGCCTGCATCAAAAAAGGTAACACTCATTGATTTGCCTATGGGGATTTCCTCGTCATAAGGATACCCTGAAAAACACTGAAGCGCATTTTCAGCATCAGTTTTTGTGTACAAAGGCTTTACCTTTTTAATTTTGTAAAAATCTATCTCTTTTTCTATTTCTTCAGTATTAAGCTCATGCCTTGAAAGCTTAAGCCTGTTTTTTATCTCTTTTCTTTCTCTGTTTGTAAGATCTGTGTTTTTATTATTTGAAAGATTATAAAGATGATTTCTAAGACTTTTGTAATTAAGATAAGCAGCATCAGATTCCTGAATATGAGCAGAATCCATGAGAAGAAACCTGCATGCGTCAAGAGTCGGCCTTGTGCAGAAAACACTTCCTCTGAAACCGTTTTTTACAAGTAAAGGAATTCTGCCGGAATGATCAATATGACCATGGGATAAAATCATATTTGTAATGATTTTCGGATCAAAGGGAAAAGTCTTGTTTTTTACTTCGGAATCGCTTCTTCTGCCCTGATAAAGGCCGCAGTCCAAAAGGATTTTGTCTTTATTTGCCTTGAGCAT
>JBNJDM010000022.1:0-29632 GCA_051744925.1 Thermodesulfobacteriota bacterium
TGTGTATGTGATGCAACTATAAGTTTCAGATCTTTAAGACTTTTTTTCATAACATTTTTTATATGACTGCATATAAGGGAAACATCTGTTCTGCATCCTCCGTCAAGAATAAGAATTTTGTCTTTATATTCAACAACCGGAATCTGCTGAATATAGCCTTCCAGAAGATGTATTTTAAAATCTTTATAATGAAAAATCTGAAAATTTCTGTTTACCATTGAATTCTCCGATATTATATAGATGCTTACTGATAAGCGAATTGAGTATTATAAGTAACAATAAAATTAATAAATCGATTAAAATATAATATTTTAAACTAAATAAAGTTAAAGTAAAGTATAAGTTTTTCTTCAGCAACTATTTAACAATTTTAAAGGATGATACTAAAATGATTGCAGGAATAGATCATATAAATATTGTTACAAAAGATATAAACCAATCTGTCGAGTTTTACACAAAACATTTTAATTTCAAAGAAACCGGCAGAAAAAAACTAAGCGGAAAATGGATAGAAAACCTGACTGGTCTTGAAAATATATATGCTGAAGTAGCCTTTCTTGTTAATGATGCATCAGATGTTAAAATTGAAATACTTAAATATTTTTCTCCTGAAGGAAAGACTTTAACCAGCAATAGTCTGCCCAATACTCCGGGATTAAGACATATAGCTTTTAAAACAGATAATTTTGATAAACTTATAAAAAATCTTCAAAACAGTAATGTCAAATTTGCAGGAAAAGTTGAAAAAGTTCCTGATCCAACCGACGAATACAAAATAAAAATATGCTATTTTTTTGATCCTGACGGCACTCTTGTGGAAATAACAGGTCACTCATAAATTTGACATTTTTGCTTCTATATGTAATGAAATAGATAAATTTAACCGGCTAAAGAAGTATTTATTTATATAATTAACTGTAAATACTATAAAATAACCCAAGACTCGGAGGGAAGTATCGATACTCACAGTAATATTCAACATAACCTTGCATCTTATTTGATAAATTTTTCTCAGTTAAATTTAATTCAAATAATTGTCGATTTTTCTCCCCCTTTTATATATAAAGATAATTATTATCCATAAAATTTTTTTCAGATTACTGCATAAAGCTTTTTTATTTTTATGCTGTATCTTTTTAACAAAAGTGTTCAACAATCCTGGTTTGTCAGGAATTATAATTTAAATTTATTTAAGGTGAATAAAATGTCCAAAATAGTTATTGAAAATCTATACAAAATTTTTGGGCCCAATCCTAAAAAAGCTATTAAGCTTTTAGAGGAAGGAACTTCAAAAGACGATCTTCTCAACAAGCATAAGCATGCTGTAGGTGTCGGCGGCGTCAGTTTTGATGTTCAGGAGGGAGAAATCCTCGTTGTAATGGGCCTTTCAGGCAGCGGTAAATCGACTCTTGTAAGATGTATCAACCGTCTTATTGAACCATCAGGAGGAAAAGTTACAATTGATGGTATTAATATTAATAAGCTTACAGAAAAAGAGCTCAGGGAAGTAAGACAAAGCAAATTCGGTATGGTATTTCAGCACTTTGCTCTTTTTCCCCACAGAACAATTGCGGAAAATGCAGAATACGGACTTGAAATCAAAGGTGTAGATCCCGAAGAAAGAAGAAAAACTGCTGTTCAGGTACTTGAACAAGTCGGACTTCAGGGACATGAAAACAGCTACCCTGCTCAGATGAGCGGCGGTATGCAGCAAAGAGTCGGGCTTGCAAGAGCACTTTCACTTGACCCGGATATCCTTCTTATGGATGAAGCTTTTTCAGCTCTGGACCCTCTCATCAGAAGCGATATGCAGGATGAACTTCTTGATCTCCAGGAAAGAGTTAAAAAAACTATAGTTTTTATCAGTCATGACCTTGATGAAGCCCTGAAACTTGGTGACAGAATTGTTCTGATGAAAGACGGTAAAATTGTTCAGATAGGCACACCTGAAGATATCCTTATGAACCCTGCAACAAGATATGTTGAAAAATTTGTAGAGGATGTCAACCTTGCCAAAGTTCTTACTGCAGAACATGTAATGAACAAGGTAAGAACTACAGCCCACATGAGAAATGACGGGCCAAGAGGCGCGCTCAGAAAAATGAAGAACAACAACTTTTCCAAGCTTTTCATAACAAGAAGAAACAATGAACTTGTAGGTATGATAACTGCTGAAAAGACATCTGAAGCATTAAACAGAGGCGACAAGGATCTTACTCAGATTATAGAAAAAGATATAAAAACAGTTACAACAGATACACCGGCTTCAGAAATTTTCGATATTATCCATAACCTGCCCTATCCCCTTGCTGTTGTTGATGATCAAAACAAATTAAAAGGTGTAATTATCAGGGGAACACTACTTGCCGCACTGGCTGAAGGAGGTAATTAAAATGGGTTTTGAAATTCCAAGAGTCCCTATAGGAGACGGAATAGAAAAAGGTATAGAGTTTCTGGATACCAATTTTTCATTCATAACAAAAGCAATGTCTACCGGTATTGAAGCTTTTATTGATGTTATGGTAGCCGGAATGACAATGTTTCATCCAATGGTTTTTATAATTCTTGTAACAGCCTTTTCATGGTGGCTTACAAGAAAAAGATCTGTTGTATTAATATCATTTATAGGCTTTTCACTTATACTTAACCTGGGATTATGGTATCCGACTATGGACACTCTTGCCCTGGTTTTGATAGCAACCTTTATATCGATGCTCATAGGACTGCCCCTTGGTATTTTTGCGGCACTCAATGAAACAGCATATAAAGTTACAATGCCGGTACTCGACTTTATGCAGACAATGCCTGCTTTTGTTTACCTTATTCCGGCAATACCGTTTTTCGGACTTGGTAAAGTTGCAGCTATATTTTCAACAGTTATATTTTCAGTACCCCCTGCTATAAGACTTACATGCCTTGGAATAAGACAGGTACCATCAGATCTTGTGGAAGCAGCTGATGCATTCGGATCAAATCCGAGACAGAAACTTTTCAAACTTCAGCTTCCTATGGCTACTCCCACAATAATGGCAGGTATTAACCAGACTGTTATGCTTGCTCTTTCAATGGTTGTTATCGCCGCGATGATCGGTGCTAAAGGACTTGGCGGTGAAGTGTGGAAAGCTATTCAGAGACTTCAGAGCGGAAAAGGCTTTGAAGCCGGCATAGGAATTGTTATTATTGCAATGGTACTTGACCGTATCCTTCAGCAGCTTGGTAAGCAGAAACATATGGAGTCACAGGACGACCATTAAAATTTAATGGTTGATCTTTATAACAAATAGGAGAATGGAATAAACCAAAAGGAGAATTAAAATGAAGAATTTAAGACTTTTAACAGCATTAATGGTTGCACTTGCAATTACTGCAGGTTTTGCTGCTAATGCATCTGCAAAAGAAAAAGTAGAAATAGTTTATGTTGAATGGGCATGCGCAACAGCAAGCTCAAATGTTATGAAAGCAGTTATTGAGCAGGAAACAGATTATGAAGTTGAGCTTACATCAGTATCAGGATCAGCAATGTATGCAGCTCTTGCTGACGGAGACCAGGACGCTATGACAACTGCATGGTTACCTGTTACTCACGGTGCTTATATGGACAAATATGAAGACGATCTTGATAATCTCGGACCTAATTTTAAAGGTGCAAAAATCGGTCTTGTTGTTCCAAAGTATGTAGAAATTGACTCAATAGCTGAACTTAATGATGCAGCTGACAAATTTGACGGTGAAATCATCGGCATCGATCCGGGCGCAGGTGTAATGGGTAAAACAGAAAAAGCTCTTGATGCATACAATCTTGATAATATAGAACTTGTTTCTTCAAGCGGACCTATGATGACTGCAACACTTAAAAGCAAATATGAAGACAAGGAATGGGTTGCTGTTACAGGATGGACTCCTCACTGGAAATTTGCAAAATTTGACCTTAAATACCTTAAAGATCCCAAAAAAGTTTACGGGGAAGCTGAAACAATCAATACAATTGCAAGAAAAGGTCTTAAGGAAGATATGCCTGAAGTATATTCAATCCTTGATAAATTCAGCTGGGGAGCTGCTGACATTGGTTCTGTTATGGCCATGAATATGGAAAATGGCGAAGCAGAAAAAAATGCTGAAAAATGGGTTAAAGAAAACCAGGACATGGTTAAAAAGTGGGTTGAATAATAACCGCTTAAAATTTTAACCATTACCATAGTATAAATAAAGGGGGGTTTTTACTCCCCTTTTTTTATTTTGAGGTTCTAAATTTTAAAATAAAATTTTCAGATTTAATCTATTTCAAGTTTTTTTAGTCGGTACCTTAAAGACCTGAAAGATATATTAAGGAGCTTTGCTGCATTTTTCTTGTTACCTTCTGTTATTTCCAGAGCTTTAACAAGATAGCTTTTTTCTGTTTCTGCAAGAATTCCGTCAAGATCTACTCCTGATTCAACTGAATTTAAATCAAAACAAAAATCAGACAAATAATTTTTACCTGAAAACTGTGAATCATTTTCATTGTCTTCTTCTCTTAATATCTCTTTTTTATGAAAAGACAGAGAAAGGCTTTCAGGAAGAATTATATTTGTTGAAGAAAGTGCAACACTTCTTTCAATAATATTTTCAAGCTCCCTTACATTGCCTGGAAAATCGTATTTCTGTAGCAGGTCTAAAGCATAGGAAGATAGTTTGGATATTTTTTTACCTGCTTCCCTGGAATATTTATCCATAAAATGTTGTGCAAGGGTTTTAATATCCTCATTTCTCTGCCTTAAGGGAGGAATCTTTAACTCAATAACATTGAGCCTGTAAAACAAATCTTCCCTGAAACGGCCTTCAATAACTTCATTTTCTAGATTTTTATTTGTTGCACATATTATTCTTACATCTATATTAAATTCAAGATTTCCGCCTACAGGCTTTATTTTTTTCTCCTGAACAGCCCTTAAAAGCTTAACCTGAAGTGTAACAGGAAGTTCTGATATTTCATCAAGAAATAAAGTCCCTTTATGTGCAGCTGCAAAAAGTCCTTTTTTATCCTTGTCTGCTCCTGTAAAAGCTCCTTTGAGATATCCGAAGAACTCACTTTCCATAAGATTTTCAGGAATTCCTCCACAGTTTACAACTACAAAAGGAAAATCCTGTCTTGTACTCTGGTCATGAATAGACTTTGCAATGAGCTCTTTGCCTGTTCCGGACTCTCCTGTTATCATTATATTTGTTTTTGTCGGAGCAACTTTTTCAATTTTTTTGTAAATACTAACCATCTTAGGGCTTGAACCGACAATTTTGTCAAAATAGATATTTTTTTTTAAGGTTTTTTCCAGATCTTCCTTGTCCTTGTCAGGAGATTTCAGTTTTAAAGCTCTTGCTATTGCATTTAAAAGATCATCATTGTCAAAAGGTTTGGGAAGGTAATCATAAGCACCGTTATTCATTGCAGCGACTGCATTTTCAGTGGTGGCATAGGCAGACATCATTATTACAACTATTTCAGGATATGTTTTTTTTGCATGCTTTAATACTTCTATGCCGTTAATGTCTCCAAGACGGATATCGCATAAAACAAGATCAAAAAACATTTTATCAAGAGCCAGTATTGCATTTTTTCCGCTTGATGCCTGATAAACAGTATAATCTTCCCTTGAAAGAATTATTTCCAGGAATTCTCTGATTCCGTCATCATCGTCAGCTATTAGTATTTTTTTCTTTTCAACAGGCATAACTACTTATTTCTGCTCCAGATAATTTTTCCATCTTTTATTGTATATTCACATACACCCTTCATTTTTCTGTTTATAAAAGGAGAGTTTTTACTTTTTGAAACAAATGAATCTTTATCTGCTGTCCATTCAAAATCTTTATTTACAATTGTTATATCCGCAGCTAAACCTTCTGTAATGCTGTTATCCTGATTTATAATCTTTCCAGGATTAATACTCATTTTATGAACAAGGTCTTCCATATTAATAATACCTTGTTCAACAAGCTCAAGACTAAGACTTAAAGAAGTTTCAAGACCGACTATACCAAAAGCTGCCTGTTCAAAGGGAACAATTTTTTCTTCATCACTGTGGGGAGCATGATCTGTTGCAATTACATCAATTGTATTATCTTTAAGACCTTCAATTACTGCAAGACGGTCAGCTTCAGTTCTTAAAGGAGGATTCATTTTTGCATATGTATCAAAATCATGAACACTGTCCTGGGTGAGAGTAAAATAATGGGGCGCAGTTTCAGCAGTAACCTTTATATTATTTTTTTTTGCATTCCTTATAATATCAACAGCTTTTGCAGTACTCACATGCGCAATGTGAACACCATGGCCGGTTAGTGAAGCAATTTCAATATCTCTTTTTACACCTAAACTTTCTGCTGAATCCGGAATTCCGCCAAGTCCGAGTCTTGTTGAAACAATCCCTTCATTTACGACTCCGTCTTCTGAAAGTGAAAGCTCCTCACTGTGACATATAACAGGCAGGTCAAACCCTGCTGCATACTCAACTGCCCTTCTCATAATTCCTGAGTCAGGGACCGGGCGGCCATCATCAGACAATGCAGCAGCTCCTGCTTTTTTAAGTTCTCCGTACTCACATATTTCACAGCCTTTAAGACCTTTTGTAAGGGATGCTACAGGATGTACCCTTGAATAACCTGCTTCAGCAGCTTTTTTTACAATAAACGAAGTAACTGAAGCATTATCATTAACAGGGTCAGTATTCGGCATACAGCAGATATCCGTGAAACCGCCCTTTGCTGCAGCTTTTGCACCTGTTTCTATTGTTTCTTTATATTCCTGACCCGGCTGCCTTAAATGCACATGAATATCTATTAAACCGGGAAGAACATACATTTTCTTTGCTTCAATAATCTCATCAGCCTCAGGTTCAGTTTCTGTAAGTTCTACAATTTTTTTGTTTTCTATTAAAACGTTTGTGCTGACAAACCCTTTGTCAGAAATAAAAACTGTTCCGTTTTTAATCAGAATCGACATTTTTTGCTCCTCCGGATACAAGGTAAAATAAGGCCATCCTTAAGGCTACCCCGTTTTTCACCTGTTCATTAATAACTGATACACTGCTGTCTGCAAGCTCAGGAGTTAACTCAACTCCTCTGTTCACAGGTCCGGGATGCATAACAATCACATCTTTTCCGGCTTTTTCCAGAATTTTGGAGTTAAGCCCGTATGAAAGAGAATATTCCCTTTCTGTGGAAAAAAGATTTCCCCCCTGTCTCTCTTTTTGAATTCTCAGCATCATAACAACATCTGCATCAGTTACTGCATCTTCCATTGATGATGCCCTTTCAACACCAAATTCCTTTTCAACTTCAGGAGGGATCATTGAATTAGGCCCGAAAATTTTAACTTTGTTGCCGGTTTTTACAAGGCCTCTCATATTAGATCTTGCAACCCTGGAATTGGAAATATCTCCGATGATACTAACATTAAGACCGCTTAATCTTTTCTTTTTTTCCCTTATGGTCATCATATCGAGAAGCGCCTGGCTGGGGTGGGCGTAACGTCCGTCTCCTCCGTTTATAATGGAACATTTTAAAAATTTAGATAAAAAATGTGGAGCACCCGACATTGAATGTCTCATCACAAGAATATCAGGGTTCATAGCTTCTATTGTTCTTGCAGTATCAAGAAGTGTTTCACCTTTTTTAATGGAACTTGAAGAAGCTGCAAGTGAAACCGAATCCGCACTAAGACGTTTTGCAGCAAGATCAAAGGAGAGTTTGGTTCTAGTGCTCGGCTCCTGAAAAAACAAAACTATTGTCTTTCCCCTCAGAGTCGGGACTTTTTTAACAGGTCTTTCGTTTATCTCCTTCATTGAGTCAGAAGTATCAAGTATAAAACTGATCTCTTCTGCAGACAGTGAATCAATATCGAGAATGTTTTTTTTATTAAATTCCATAATCTGCTTAAATCTCTTAATTTTTAGTCTGTTTACTGTACCTGCCTTAACTAAAAGAATTAAGGCAAAAATCTGTTATTTTATTATATCACCTATTCTTGACCATCTTACTCCAAAACTATCCTGCTTCCAAGACCAGTAGATTATCATAGCTTCACCTTTAAGCTGTTCATATTTTATAAACCCGATAAACCTGCTGTCTGTGGAGTTGTCTCTGTTGTCACCCATCATAAAATATGAATCTTTGGGGACTGTTACAGGACCGTAGTTGTCTCTGGGGTTTAAAACCCCTTTATAAAAAACACTGTCTGTGTTCTTTATATAAGATTCTTTGTATCTTTCATTATTTATATAAAGCTTTTTATTTTTTATCTGAATTTTATCACCTGGAAGACCGACCACTCTTTTAATAAAATCTTTTGGCGGATCTACAGGTGCTCTGAATACAACAATATCTCCTCTTTCAGGTTTTGATACAGGAATGATTGTTTTATTTGTAAAAGGCATTCTTACGCCGTAAATAAATTTATTTACAAGCAGGTGGTCACCAATTAGCAAAGTATCCTTCATAGATCCGGAAGGAATTTTATATGCCTGAACAACAAAGGCTCTTATTATAAGGGCAAGAATCAGAGCAAAAATTATTGCTTCAATATTTTCCCGAAGAGCACCTTTTTTGTTTTCTTTTTTTTTTTTCGATTTAAAAATCATTTTTTATTTCCGGTTATCAGTAAAGTTTATCCCCAGCAGGAAACTGGGGTTCTCCAATTAAAAACTTTTTGTCAGCTATGTTCCTTTTTAATATTTCGGAAATCTCTCTTGCTTTGATCATACTTGACAAAGGAACACATTTTACTTTTTTACCTTCAACTTCAATTTCTCCGTTTTTCAAATCTTTGTAGCTTACTTTTTTATATGTCTTTCCTGTGGCATTGGGGTAATCATTTGAATAATCGACCACATGTGTATACAGATCTTCATCTTTTACACCTGTAAAACCTGCCATTTCCTCATTTAAAACAGGTATCGGTATACCTATGCCAACAGCTATTGAAGTTCCGTACCCCCTTATACTGACTCCTTTAATCCAGTCAGAAGACATATTTTTAAGCTCGCCTATAACAAAAAGAGTGGCAGAAGGAACATTTGGTGTACCGTTTTCTTCCCTGCCCGTTTCAATCTTGCATTGGGTTCCCTGCCAGGTTACATACCCTTGTGCACCTCCAAGAAAAATACGGGTTCCTATTCCAATTGTTCTTAAATAAGGATCATTCATAAGTGGGCTTAATTCACCTGCGGAACAGTAATTTGCATTTGCAAGCTTAGGCTTGAGTGTTCCCATATATGTATAAATCGTTTTATTCGAGGCATTTACTGCACAATTATAATTCTGGTAAACATTTCTGGGATTACAAAGCAAAGCATAGGGAAGATCATCAAGAGTTATATCTTTTTCAAAGGCTTTGTTTGGATAGCAGTCTGTACCATACCCCGAAGCGCTCATTTTTACAGTTTCACCTTTTACAAGATCTTCAATAACATGACCGCCGCCGTATCTGAAACTTCCGGGCCAGACCTTGTTTAAGGGATCATCACCATGAGGTTCTGTAGCTCCGAGATAACAGTCTACAGCAGCAAGTCCGCCGTATGCCGGAACATTATTGAATTTCACTTCTGAAGCCTTGATAAGAGGTTTTGACTGTCCAATATTAATCATAGCACCCGAAGAACACATAGGAGCAAAAGTACCAGTTGTTACAACATCAACTTTTTGTGCAGCCCCGACTCTACCTTCTTTTTCAACAATATCTTTCATTTCTTCAGCAGTTACTACAACTGCTTCGCCAGCTTTTATTTTATCGTTAATTTCCTTATAAGTTTTATTAACTTTAAATTCAGACATAATAACAAACCTTTAGTTTTATTTATACGATTCAAGCAGCTCCAGCTTGGAACTTATATTATTTTTTATCCAGTTGGAGTCGAGCCATTCTATGGGATTTACAAACCTGTTATTAACAAATACAGCAAAATGAAGATGATCTCCCACAGCAAGACCGCTTGTTCCTGTTCTGCCGATTATATCCCCTTTTTCAACTGAGTCCCCTTTTTTAACATTTGCCTCACTTAAGTGGGAATAACATGTAAAAAGGCCGAACCCATGATCAATAACAACAGTAAGCCCGTAAATCCCTACTCTTTTAACATCAGAAACTTTACCGCTGTTTGCAGCAGGTACTGTTGCATTTGAGACTGAAGCAAAATCAAGTCCCATATGATATGCTTCATCAATTTTTTTACCTTTATAATAATAAGACCTGTGATCTGCAAAACCTGCCCTTTTTGCTGAGCCGGACATTTGTATAAATCTGCCGTCCCATAGAATTTTCTTTTCAGGAGACTTGGACGATTTGGTTATTTCTGCGCTGTTTTCCCTGCGAAGCTTATTATTTACAGCCAGAAACTTCTCAAGATTATCTGAATATTCTTCAGGGTCAACATCAAACTGTGGCATTTTCCATGAAAGAAAATCATCAGAAATATTTATTCTGTCGCTGACAAACCTTTTATTTTTCAAATAATATGGAAAGCCGGATTTATTTACATTACCTGCTCTGTCTTCTGCTTTTATATAAATCGGATTGTTGGCTTCTTTTTTATGATCCATTGCAAAAAACGCGATTTTGTAATGCGGATCTTTTATGTATCCTGAATAACCCGGAAAAAACTCATCTCCTACCATGACACCGTCAGTTGAATCGAGTTCAGAAACTTTGTAGCAAACAAGGCCTGTTCCACCTGGAGAAATATAATGTTTTCTTGATAAAACATTAATTTCAGGAGGAGTTGTATCGATGATTACTTCTTTTTCAAAATATGAACTGTTTCCCTTTAAAAAAGATCTGAATGAAGAATCTCTGACAAAAAGCCTTAAACTTGCCATTCCGTCTTTGATACCCAGCTTTTCGGGATTAATTTTTACAGACAAGTTATAAGAATCAACACCTGTTCCTTTTATAATACCTGCAGAATCAAAATCTTTTTTCTCAAGAAGAAGCTCTCTTTCATCTTTATAAAGAAAGAGCTGAACATCCTTAAGTCCGCGTCCTTCATCTGTAATATTTATATTAATTTCAGTGTTTGCTCCTATTGAAGACGGAATATTATCAAGTGATGCATCAGGCTTTTTCCCCTCAAAAAAAAGAATCCACCCTGTTATTAATAAAATTATAAAAACAAATGATAAAATAAGCAGCCAGCCCTTTTTAAAGCTCCCTTTATTTTTTTTGCCTGAAGACTTTCTAACCACTTTGACCTCCGTAAATAATTATTTAATTAAAAAGCATGTGCACATGCTTTTGATGTTAACAAATAAAATGTTTTATCTTTTTTAAACTTAAACTGATATAATCTTAATAATGAGAAACGGTAGCTTACTTAAATCAGTTTTTTATGAATATCAGTAAGAATAAGACTTATCAAGTAGTAAATACCAAAATAGATTGACATAGAATCATACACTTTTTATTTTATAGCAATAATTTAACAGGAGAAGTTAATGTTTGATATTTTTGACAGAAAAAAATTATTTATTATTGCAGGTCCATGCGTAATAGAAAAAAGGGAAATACTTTTTGAAATTGCAGATAAATTAAAAAATATAAAAGAAAAACAAGGGATAGAGGTTATATTTAAAGCCTCGTATGACAAGGCAAACAGAACTTCAATAAATTCTTTCAGAGGACCCGGCAGATATGAGGGTCTCAGATATCTTGAAGAAATAAAAGAAAAATTTGATCTTCCTGTCACATCAGATATTCACCATCCAGAAGATGCTGAAGCTGTTAAAGATGTGCTTGATATAATACAGATACCTGCTTTTCTGTGCAGACAGACAGATCTTATTCTTGCTGCCTGCAACACAGGTAAAATTGTAAATATTAAAAAAGGTCAGTTCCTTGCTCCATGGGATGTAAAAAACATTATAGACAAGGCAAAGTCCGGTGGAAATGAAAAAATAATAATTACTGAAAGAGGATCTTCCTTTGGCTACAACAATCTTGTAGTAGATTTCCGCGGAATTCCTATAATGAAAAGTTTTGGTGTTCCTGTTGTTTTTGATGCGACTCACAGCATTCAGATACCCGGAGGGCTTGGTTCTTCTTCTTCAGGAGAAAGAGAAATGGGACCAGTTCTTGCCAGTTCTGCTGTTGCTGCCGGAGCAGACGGAATTTTCATGGAGATTCATCCAGATCCTGACAAAGCTTTGTGCGACGGACCTAACTCGCTTTATCTTGATAAAATTGAAGATATAGTAAAAAAACTGGTTAAAATCAGAGAAATAAGCAATAAGCTTTAAAAAATATATAAATGAGGGATAATTTTGGATAAACCACTCTTTATCTTTAAAAATACAAAATTTCTTCTGCTTGATGTAGACGGAATAATGACTGACGGAAAAATAACATATACTAATTCAGGTGATGAATTAAAAAGTTTTTCTGTATATGATGGTCTTGGAATAAAACTTCTTTCCAAAGCAGGTATAAGAACAGGAGTTGTTACAGCAAGAGAATCTGAAATAGTAAAAAAAAGGTGTGCTGAACTTTTGATAAGCCCGGTATTTCAAAATATCAAAGATAAAAGTTCTGTAATCGATATACTTGAAACAGATTTTAATGTAAAAAGAGAAAATATCTGTTTTATGGGAGATGATCTTATAGACCTTCCTTTGTTTAAACTCTGCGGGATTCCTGTTACAGTCCCCAACGCATGTCCTGAGGCAAAGAGCCTTGCAAAATATCTTACTGAAAAATCCGGAGGCAACGGAGCTGTAAGAGAGGTTTGCGAGCTGATACTTAAATCTCAGAATATGTGGAACCAGGCTGTGGAAAAGTTCAGTTCATCAGGAGTTTTATAGTTGACTTACAAAATTAAAGTTTTATCTGCAGTTTTAATATTTTTATGTGTATCTCTGTCTTATGCATCTTCAAAAGAAGGTTATATTACAATATCAGACTTAACCCATAACATATCTTCCGAAGGCCATTTGCTTTACAAAATCAATTCTAAAAAAGGTTATTTAAAAGATTTGTCTTCCAACGATTTTATTCTGGATCAAATAGAGATATTATGGTTTGAAGACAGTAAACTCAGTATGAAAATAAATGCAGATAATGGTACATTAAACAAAAAAACAGGTAATGTTAAACTTGAAAAAAATATAAAAGCCTTTTCAGCCGATTATGAGCTTTATTGTGACAGGCTCTTTTATAATAATAACAAAAAAATTATAAATTTCAGAGGTGATATAAAAATTATTTCTGATACTATTTCACTTTTTTCCGAATACGGAGAATACGACACTTTGACCGGAATTCTTTCTTTAAATAAAAATGTTAAAGGAATTTTAAATGAAAAAATATTTCCAGCGGGGCGTTAATACATTTTTTCTTTTCGCATTTATACTGTTATCTTCTGTGAGTTTATCCGCCCAGGAGGCTGAAAAAAATGACAGCATAAATATAACATCAGATTCAATGAAGCTTTATTCTGATAAAAATATGACTGTTTTTAAGGGAAATGTAAAAGCTATTCAAAATGAAACTGTTATAACAGCCGACAGTCTTAATGTTTTCCATAAAAAATCAGAAGACAAAAATTCAAAAAACTCTTTTGAAAAAAT
Organism: Thermodesulfobacteriota bacterium; assembly: GCA_051744925.1. GTDB lineage: Bacteria > Desulfobacterota > Desulfobacteria > Desulfobacterales > JACKCP01 > JACKCP01. The sequence goes on from JBNJDM010000022.1 coordinate 13,588, forward strand.
CGAAGCTTCAGGAAATGTTGAAATAAAAATGGAAGATAAATATGCTAAGTCTGAAAAAGCGGTTTATCTTGCAAAAGAGGAAAAACTCATTTTAACAGGAAACAGACCTGTTATAGAAGATGGTGAAAATAAAATTACAGGAGATAAAATAACTTATTTCATCAATACAGGTGTCATGGAAGCTGAGCAGGATTCAGACAAACAGGTTGAAGCAACATTTACAGACACAGAAAAAAAAGAGTAATTATGAAAACCCTTTATCTGAAAAATCTTGAAAAATCATACGGAAAAAGAAAAGTTGTTTCCAATGTATCGATTTCCATAAACACCTCATCTGTGGTCGGACTTCTCGGGCCAAACGGGGCCGGAAAAACAACTACATTCAACATGGCTGTCGGTCTTATTTCGCCGGACAAAGGAAAAGTACTTCTTGGCGATACAAACCTTACAGGACTTGAAATTTACAAAAGAGGGAAAAAAGGAATAGGATACCTTCCCCAGGAGTCTTCTGTTTTTAAAAAACTAAGTGTAGCTGATAACTTAAAAATAATACTTGAGCATACTTATTTAAAAAAAGGTGAAATAGAATCCAAAATAGATAATCTTCTAGATGAATTTAATATAAAAAGGCTGAAAAATCAAAAAGCTGAAAGTCTTTCAGGAGGAGAACGAAGAAGGCTTGAGATATGCAGGGTTTTATCCACAGATCCCGACTTTGTTTTACTTGATGAGCCTTTTGCAGGTGTTGACCCCATAGCAGTTTCAGACCTTCAGGAGATTATTTATTACCTTTCAGAAAAAAATATTGGTGTATTAATCTCTGATCATAATGTAAGAGAAACACTTGGGGTATGTGATACTTCTTATATAATTAATAACGGAGAAATTATAAGACACGGATCTCCCGATGAAGTAGCCTCTGATGAAGTTGTAAGAAAAACTTATCTTGGCAAAGACTTTAAAATGTAGTTAATAATGTTTATTTTTTTTAAAACAGAAACCAGAAGAAATATATAAATATGGTATTTGAGCTAAGACAGGATTTAAAATTATCACAACAGCTGGTCATGACTCCGCAGCTGCAGCAGGCTATAAAGCTGCTCCAGCTTTCAAGGCAGGAGCTTATTGAAACTGTTCAGCAGGAGCTTGTTGAAAACCCGGCTCTTGAAGAAAAAATTTCTTCAGATACTGACTCTGGTGATGAAATTCCTGAAGCAAGTTCAGATATTGAAAAAAATGTTGAATTAAAAGAAGATAGCTTTCCCAAAGAAACCGACTGGGATAACTATATAGAAGAATTTAATACACCCGGGCGTATGAATTTTGACCCGGAAAGCAAAGAAGCCCCTAAATACGAAGCTTTTGTATCAAAAAAAGACGATCTCAAGGATCATCTGCTCTGGCAGTTTAAAATGCTCAGTCCTGACGAAGACGCAGAAAGGGTTGCATCAGCTGTAATAGGAAATATCGATATTGACGGTTACCTTAAAACAGATATTGAAGAGATAGCTGCTGAATCAGAAACAGATCCTGAATATGCTGAATATATTTTGCGGGAAAAACTCCAGAAACTCGACCCTCCCGGAGTATGTGCAAGATCCCTTGAAGAATGCCTGTTAAATCAGCTTAATTTTCTCGGTATTGACAATTATGAGCTAAGAGATTTTATAAAATACCATCTCAACGATCTTGGGCATAACAGAATAAAAAATATTGCTAAAGATCTCCATATAACAACAGAACTTGTAATGGAATATGCCGAAATAATAAAATCTCTTGAACCAAAGCCCGGAAGAGAGTTTTACGACGAAATACCAAACTATATTACTCCTGATATTTATGTTTATAAAGAAGGAAGTGATTTTGTAATAGTTCTAAATGACGACGGGTTTCCTAATCTTCATATAAACCCATACTACAATGAGGCAGTTACATCCGGAAAGCAAAACATTGATAAAGATACCAAAAGCTATTTAAAAGAGAGAATAAGATCTGCTTCCGGACTTATCAAAAGTATCTATCAAAGACAGAGAACTATATACAGAGTTACAGAGTCTATACTTAAATATCAAAAAGATTTCTTTGAAAAAGGAATAGACCATTTAAAACCTATGATTTTAAATGATATTGCCGAAGATCTTGAAATGCATGCTTCAACTATAAGTCGTGTAACTACAAACAAATATGTTTATACTCCCCAGGGAATGTTTGAGCTTAAATTTTTCTTTAACAGCTCTATTTCAAAAAAAGGGGGAGATTCCATTGCATCTGTGAGTGTACATGATAAAATAAAAAAAATAGTTGAAGAAGAGGATTCAAAAAAGCCTTTAAGTGATGAAAAGATATCAAAAATTCTGAAATCACAGGGCATCAACATTGCAAGACGAACAGTGGCCAAGTACAGGGAGGCTTTACGAATTCTCCCTTCAAGTAAACGTAAACAATACTAGGGAGGTGTGTCTATGAACACTTCTGTATCTTTCAAGAACCTCGAACCATCTGACGCTTTAAAAGAATATGTTACTAAAAAGCTGGAAAAGATCGAAAAGAGACTTGATGCTCCTGCAGAAGCTGAAGTTGTATTTACTGTTGAAAAGATAAGACATATAACAGAAGTAAGACTCAGCAGCGACAAACTGCATATCCATGCAAAGGAAGAGTCTGAAGACATGTACTCTTCAATTGATCTTGTTCTTGAAAAAGTTAAAAGACAGATCAAAAGAACAAAAGAAAAAATGCATGACAAAAGACCGGTTTCCAAGGATGGAATAAAAGGGGAAGGCGTTCTCCCTGATGAGCCGGTTTCAGATATCGGTTAAACTTAATAAAAAAAGCACAATAAAACTAAAAGCCGCTTCCTTTGAGGGGAAGCGGCTCCTTTTTTTAGAACGGCTTGATATTTAAACTGATAAATGCTAGTTAATATTTTGCTTTAAAACAGATTTAGGTTTATAATTTATAATTCAAAATAAAACTCTGTTTTAATGCTTTTTTAAAAAATTTACATATAAAGCACTTTATAATTCTTATGAAACTCATTGACTACATCAAACCTGAATTCATGCAGTTAAATCTTGAATCCAGAGACAAAAAAGGTGTTATAGAAGAACTATGCAAGCCTCTTGCTGAATACAGCGGAGTAAAAAGAGATAATCTTGTCAAAATTCTTCTGGAACGTGAAAGGCTCGGAAGTACAGGTATAGGAAGCTCAATAGCTATACCCCACGGAAAAGTTAAAGGCCTTGATCATCTTATGATAGGTTTCGGACTCAGCACAAAAGGGGTCAATTTTGAATCTATAGACGAAAAACCGGCTTATCTCTTTTTTGTAATTATTACTCCGGAAGATTCTACAGGAGATCACCTCAAAGTACTTGCAAAAATCTCGAAAATACTCCGGGATAAGGAAGTAAGATCTTCTATTATCAACTCTTCTGAAAAAGAAGAAATACTTAGAATAATTTCAGAAAACGACTCCAATGACTAACAAAGACTAACTTAAATGAAAAACACTCCTATTCTAATTATAACCGGAGAATCAGGTTCGGGAAAATCAGGTGCACTTAATGCATTTGAAGACTGCGGTTTTTACTGCGTTGACAATATGCCTGCCGCCCTTCTCCCGAAATTTCTGGAGCTTCCGGTGAATAAAGATCCTGAAGAAATAACCGGTATTGCCTTTGGAATGGATTTAAGGGAGAAAAGTTTTGTAAATGAATACCCTGAGACTTTAAACTTTTTAAAAAATAATAATTATATATTTAAAATAATCTTTTTAACTGCTGATGAAGAAACACTGATTAAAAGATACAACGAAACAAGAAGGCATCACCCCCTTTCAAAAGATTCTAATCTTACCGAAGGGATAAAAGCTGAGAAAAAACTTTTACAAAATCTGAAAGCAGAGGCAGATATTGTAATTGACACCTCAGCTTATACAATACATGAGCTCAAATCCCGTATTTCAGGGATAGCAGGAACATATACAGCAACACAGCAAATGAGAATCGATATTGTGTCGTTTGGATTTAAATATGGAATACCAAAAGAGATTGATCTTTTAATAGATGTCAGGTTTTTGCCTAATCCGTATTTTGTAAATAATCTGAAAGATAAAACAGGCGAAGATGAAAATGTGAAAAATTTTGTTTTAAATAATACAAGAGCAGAAAAGTTTTTAAAAAAATACAGTGATCTTCTTGACTATTTAATACCTTTATATAAAAGAGAGGGCAAAGCCTACTTAACAATAGGCGTAGGCTGTACAGGCGGCAGGCACAGATCTGTTGCTATATCAAGGTATTTATTTGAATATATAAGCAGACATGCAGCAAAATCAGGAATTTTACACAGAGATATAACACGCCAGCAATAAGCATGCGAGGTTTTATGATAGGAATAATTGTAGTAACACACGGTGATCTCGGACAAACATTAATCGAAACAGCTGAATTTATTAAGGATTCAAAAATTGAAAACTGTGTAAATGTTTCAATTAATGTTAATGAAGACGCCGACGGAATGAGAGATAAAATAAAAAAAGCTATAAAGAAGGTAGATAATAAAGAAGGCGTACTGATACTAACAGATATGTTCGGGGGAACTCCGTCAAATTTAAGCTACTCCTTTCTTGAGGAAGGCTCCACAGAAGTTTTATCCGGAGTCAACCTCCCGGTTCTTATAAGAGCTGCAGAATTAAGAAAAAGACTGCCGCTTAGCGATGCAGCTGCTGCTATTGAAACATTTGGTAAAAAAAGCATTTCCCTTGCAAGCAATATACTTAAAGGGACACCGAGAAGTGCATGATGATTTATTTAAAATTTTTCAGGCTGAGCCTGCTGACATACCTGCAATTTTAAAGCTTGAGACCGAAGGATTCAGACCTCCATGGACACATGCTTCCTTTGAGCAGGAATTTAAAAACAGTCAGAGTTCTATATTTAAAACTGTATTTGAAAGCCGCATTTGCGGCTTTCTGGTTTTAAGAAAATTAATTGATGAAATCGAAATTCTTAAAATATGTACAGAGAAAAAGATGCAGAATAAAAATATTGCTTCATCTCTTTTGAATTATGTATTAAATAATCCTGGAAACAATATTAAATATGCCCTGCTTGAAGTTAACTCAGAAAACATAAAAGCTTTGAATTTTTATAAAAAAAACGGGTTTAAAATATCGGGAATAAGAAACAATTATTACGGACAGGGAATAAACGCCCTTAATATGACAAAAGAATTACCTGGAGGAGAGAAATGAGTGTTAGAATAGGAATTAACGGTTTTGGTAGAATTGGCAGGTCAATGCTTCGTGCATCGCTTAAGAATAATGAAGTTGAAATTTTGGCAATAAATGATCTTGCGCCTATAGAAACAATGGCTCACCTTATAAAATACGATTCAGTTCACGGGGTTCTGGATGCTGATGTAAAAGCAGACAAAGACAGCATCATAATTAACAATAAAAAAATTAAATACACATCTTTTAAAGATCCATCACAGCTTCCGTGGAAAGAACTTGAAATTGACGTTGCTGCTGAATGTACAGGTCTTTTCAAAGACAGAGAAAGCGCTTCAAAACATCTTGAAGCAGGTGCTAAAAAAGTTATTATTTCTGCCCCTGCCAAAGATCCTGATACAACTATTGTACTTGGAGTTAACGAAAAAACATACGACAGCAGCAGGCACAATATAATTTCAAACGCATCATGTACAACAAACTGCCTTGCTCCTGCAGCCAAAGTTTTAAAAGACAACTTCGGAATAAAGCAGGGATTTATGACAACTGTTCATTCCTATACAGGAGCACAGAATATTCTTGACGCTCCTCACAAAGACCTTAGAAGAGCAAGATCAGCAGGAGTTTCAATGGTCCCGACTACTACAGGGGCTGCAAAGGCTGTTGGGCTAGTTATTCCGGAACTTGCAGGCAAACTGAACGGACTTTCAATGAGAGTTCCCACACCAAATGTTTCAATTGTAGATTTTGTTATAAATACTGAAAAAACAAATATTACAAAAGAAGATGTAAATAATGCTTTTAAACATGCTTCTGAAAATGAAATGAAAGGCATCCTCGGATACAGTGAAGAACCTCTTGTATCGATAGATTACAATGGAAATAACCTGTCTTCAATTATTGACGGCCTTACAACCGATGTAATAGATGATATGGTAAAAATACTTTCATGGTATGACAATGAAACAGGATATTCCACGAGAATGGTTGAGCTTGCCGCATATGTAGGTAAACAGATTTAAACCTTGACTTAAGGATTAAAATTTCAACAAAATCCTGAATTCAATTTTATAAAATTCAGTTAGATTTAATTCAGGATTTATTAATCTTAAAAACGGAGTAAAAATATATGGCAAAGAGAAATCTTTTGGTAGCCGGAAACTGGAAAATGCACAAAACCCCTGATGAATCGGCTGAGGAAGCTTCAAAAATTGTTTCAATGCTTGAAGATTCAGACTTTAAAGATAAAGAAGTAATGATAGCTCCGTCATTTACAGGTCTGTATTCTACAGGAAAAGCGCTTAAAAACACAAAGATAACTCTTGGCGCTCAGAATATGTTTTATGAGGAAAAAGGAGCTTATACGGGTGAAATATCTCCTTCTATGCTTAAAGGGTGTGGATGCAGCTATGTTATAATAGGACACTCAGAAAGACGCCAGATTTTCAATGAAACTGATGAATTAATTAACAAGAAAATATCTGCTGCAATTTCAAACAGTTTAACTCCAGTGTTTTGTGTGGGAGAAACAAAATCTGAAAGAAATGAAAATAAAACAATAAATGTTCTTGACAAACAGATCAAAAACGGATTAAAAGGCATTTCCGTAAGCGGAAGTAACGAACTTGTGATTGCATATGAACCTGTCTGGGCAATTGGAACTGGTGACACAGCAACCCCGGATCAGGTAGAAAAAGTTCATAAAAATATCCGCGGGCTCATTGAAAAAATTTATAATAAAAATGTTGCTGAGAATATTAAAATACTGTATGGTGGCAGCGTTAAATCAGGGAATGCGGCAGAGTTGCTTTCTCTTGACAATGTAGACGGAGCTCTGGTAGGTGGAGCAAGTCTTGATGCAAAAGACTTTACTGAAATCATAAAAGCATAACGGTATTAATATGACTATTTTCTTTGTTACTATACATATAATCGCTTCAATTTTAATAATAATTCTTGTACTGCTTCAGTCAGGAAAAGGTTCAAGCTTAGGTGCTGCTCTTGGCGGTGGAAGTAACCAGACCCTTTTCGGTCCAACAGGATCAGGTAATATATTAACTAAAATTACTACTGTTATGGCTGTTGTTTTTATGGTAACCTCAATTACACTTGCTCATATTTCAGGCAAGTCTGATTCGGACTCCGTAGTAAACAAAGTACAGCAGGAAGCGCCTGTAGACAGCAGCTCAGCAGCTGATAAAGCAAGCAGCACTTCGGACAATGCAGACGAAAATACCGAAGGAAGTAATTAGGCTGCCGAAGTGGTGGAATTGGTAGACACGCAGTGTTGAGGGCGCTGTGGGACATCTCCCGTGCCGGTTCGATTCCGGCCTTCGGCACCATAGCAGCCTTAAATATATAAAAGTTATAAATGTTCTTTAAATTTAGTTAATATTGGTGGGGTTCCCGAGTGGTCAAAGGGATCAGACTGTAAATCTGACGGCTCAGCCTTCGAAGGTTCAAATCCTTCCCCCACCACCATTATAAAAGGGTCATTAACTCAGTCGGTAGAGTATCTGCCTTTTAAGCAGAGAGTCGCTGGTTCGAGCCCAGCATGACCCACCATATGCGTCCCCATCGTCTAGTTCGGTCCAGGACACCGGCCTTTCACGCCGGCGACAGGGGTTCAAATCCCCTTGGGGACGCCATAAAAAAGGCTTATGAATAAGTTAATACAAATTCATAAGCCTTTTTTTATTTCAAACCCAAATAAAAATAATTTCAGCATAACTTTTGCTATACCCCAAAAAGCAGCTATTCTTTCCAGTATAAGAAAAATCTTTTATATTTTTTGCAAACTAGCTTTGTATATTATAAAATTAACTTTTAAAATATTAATGATTTTTTTATTAAAACTCTAATATAATCACAGGAGGCAGACATGGCATCTGTTGGAATTATTTTATCAGGCTGCGGAGTAAACGATGGAACTGAAATTCAGGAGGCTGTTTCAGCAATGATATGTCTTGATAAAAAAAATGCTGATATATCTTTTTTTGCTCCTGATATTAACCAGAAATCAGTTATAGATCATACAAAAGCAAGCGAAATGTCCGAAAAACGAAATGTAAAAACCGAATCTGCAAGAATTTGCAGGGGCAATATTCAGAATATTAAAAATGCTGATCCTTATAAACTTGATGCTGTTATAATTCCTGGCGGTGCAGGAGCTATAAAAAACTGGTCTGATATTTTTGAAAACCCTGATGAATCTAAAGTAAACCCTGATCTTGAAAACCTCTTAAACAAAATGCATGAACTAAAAAAACCTACAGGAGCAATATGTATATCACCTGTTCTTGTTACTGCAGCTTTAAAGGAATTTAAACCTGAAGTTACTATCGGTACAGATATAAATACTGCAAAACTTGTGGAATCTCTTGGAGGAGTTCATAAAAAATGCCTTGTAAGTGAAATTCATTTTGATAAAAAAAATCTTATAGTTTCAACTCCGGCATATATGCTTGCATCAGGACCTTATGAAGTGTATCAGGGAGTAGAAAAACTTGTTGCTAAAATAATTGAACTCTGCGCTTAAATTTAAGGCTGCAGCTAAACTTACGGAGTGAAAATGACTAAAATCAAAGTCAGAAAATACCAGGGAAGCACAAATTTTGAAATTGCCGATGCAATTCTTGATATGTCTGAAAACCTTCTTAAAGCATGCGGCAATGATCCAAAGCTTAAAGAGCTTGTTATCTCTCTTGCTGTTTCCGGATGGAACATATCTCTTTATGAACCGGCACAAAACAATTATGAGGCAGAAGTAGAAAAAAATCTTCCAAAAAATATTTCTGAAGAATATTTTGCTGTATTTAAAAATTTTCTTTTAAATTTTATTAAAGAAAAAAGAAAAAACTATCCAGGCCTTCTAAAAGGGATAACTTCTCACACAGTAAATTTTGAAGATAATAAAACAAAACTTACTGTAAACACTTTGCCTATAAAACCTGTTTAAAAAAAAGGCCGCCCTTTTTAAGAGCGGCCATTTCATATATTAATCCTGCACCTAATTTAAAACTAATTCCATGAGAAGCTTAGGTTAAGTGTTTTTATAAAAACTTCAATTAAGATAGTACCCTCGACTCAAGATTATTACTCAGCTGAAATTACACATTCAGGTGAGCGCTGGATAAAAGCATTGCACCCGCTCCATTTACCGAAACACTCTGCCTTTATAATACATTCAACTGATCCTGACTGAAAAATTACAGCAACATCAGAATATTTCCAAATTCTTCCGCGCATCTGAAGAGGAATACCTTTTTCAGCCCTTACCTGAGAACGCATCATTCCGGGCTTTATTCCAGGGTCATCAGAATTTTTTGCCTGTTTTTCAGCTGAAGCACTAACTGCAATAATTAATATAATAAAAATAAATAAAACTCTCTTTTTCATATAAATCAACTCTATTTAAGATATTTAACCCAGTCAGTATCCTGGAACCATTTGGTGTAGAACTCATCATAGGTTCCGTCAGACTGAATCTGCTGAATATAGTTGCTTATCCAGTTCAAAAGATGATGATTATCTTTGTTTACTGCTATTCCTATAGGCTCAAATGTTATGGGCTGATCAATAAAATGGAGATTTTTGCCGCCGTCTTTAGCCATTTGGGTTGAACAAAAAGGCATATCAGCAACAACTGCATCTGCATCACCATTTATAATTGCCGGTGCAAGCTCATCAGCAGTTTCAACACTAATAAAACGGCTGTCTGGTAAAAGTTTTTTTACTGCTGTTTCCGAAGTGTTCCCTTCTACATAAGCTATTTTATACTGTGTGGTATTAAGATCTTTGTATGATAATATACTGTCCTCCAGAGATTTGTCTATAAGAACAGCCTGCCCTGTTACAATATACGGCTGTGAAAACAATACATTCATATTTCTCTGGGGAGTAATTGTAAATGTTGCTATCCCAAGATCTATCTCGCCCCTGTCAAGTGCCGGAAGAATTTCATCAAAATCTATCTGAACAATATCTGCATTAACTCCCATTTTTTTTGCAATATCGTAACACATGTCTATATCAAAACCTACAAAACCACCCGGAGTCTTAATGGCAAACGGGGGGTAATCACTTGAATCTATGCCGATTTTTATAGAGTTTGTTTTTTTTATTTTTTCTATTCCGGATGCTTTCTTGTTTTTATCAGAAGTCTGATTACATGCAGGTAAAATTAAAATAAGAGCAAAGATTATAAAAAGTTTAAAAAAATACTTATTCATGATGAAATACTCCACGGTTTAATTAATGAAAATTTTACTATTCAGATTATAAATTTAAATTAATTAATTAGCAAATCTCTTATATATTGTCAAAACAGTAAATTCTAAACAAGCTAAACTAAAAATCATATTAATTGTTATGCAATGCAACTTTATAGTATAATTTAAAATGATTTGAACATTTGATATTTATGAAAGGTAAAACCTGGGTAAGTTACAGGAGAAAACTTATGGAATACGAAATTTTTACTGAAAAAACAAAAGTTCCTATTTTTTCATGGTGCGAAGATATCGAAAATACAGCACTTGAACAGGCTGAAAATGTTTCAAATCTTCCTTTTACATTTCATCACATTGCTTTAATGCCTGACTGTCATCCGGGATTTGGTATGCCCATCGGCTGCGTTGCCGGGTTCAAAGATTTTATTGTTCCAAATGCAGTTGGTGTGGATATAGGCTGCGGAATGGGTGCTGTACGAACAGATATTTCAGCAGATTCTTTAAATCAAAAAAAAATTAAGCTTTTATTTTCTGAAATTGATAAAAAAATTCCTGTCGGGTTTGATACTCACGGTTCCAAACAAAACTGGGATGGATTTGATGAATTTATTAAAAATTTTAATTCAGGAAAACCGGGCTGGCTCTCAAAAAAAATTATGGACCGTGCTGAAAAAAGTCTTGGTACACTTGGAGGGGGAAACCATTTTATTGAACTTCAAAAAGATGAACAAGGACTTGTATGGCTGATGCTCCATTCAGGGTCAAGAAATCTTGGTAAAACAATTGCTGAACACTACCACAGAAAAGCCCTTGATTACTGCAGAAAAAACAGTTTAAAACTTTCGTCTGAAGAACTTGCAGGCCTTCCTGCAGACTCTAAACACGGCAAAGCCTATATAAGAGATATGAATTTTGCACTTAATTTTGCAGCTGAAAACAGAAAAAGAATGATGAAAGTTTTTAAGGACTGCGTAAGCTCTTTATTTAACTGCAGTTTTACAATGGAAATTAATATTCATCATAATTATGCTTCTTATGAAAGACATTTTAATACAGATCTTTATGTTCACAGAAAAGGAGCTACATCTGCAAAACAAAATGAAAAAGGAATAATACCCGGTTCCATGGGTTCTCCATCATATATAGTTAAAGGACTTGGTGAAAAAAATTCTTTTATGTCGTGTTCACACGGAGCAGGAAGAAAAATGGGAAGAAACCAGGCCTGCAGAGAGCTTGACATAAATAAGTGTGAAAATGATATGTCAGGAATCTTTCACAAAAAATTTCCAAAAATAAAAAAAGGAAAACTTAAAGGAAAATTCGATGTAAGTGAAGCTCCGGGTGCATATAAAAATATTGACAAAGTTATTAATTCCCAGAAAGATCTTGTTGAAATTCTTTTCAGGCTTTTTCCTCTGGGATCATTAAAAGGTTAAAATGAATATATTATCGGGTAAAATTGCAGGAAAAATGTTTATAACAGACTTTGACGGAACTTTTTTAAGATCTGACTACAGCCTGTGTAAAAATGACATAAATGCTGTTAAAAATCTTAAAAAACAGGGCATAATTACTGCTGTGGCCACAGGCAGGTCTGTTTTTTCATTTGATATGGCAATGGGCAGGCTTAAAACAAAGCCTGATTTTCTTGACTATCTTATTTTTTCTACAGGTGCAGGGATTTTATCATATCCTGATAAGAAAATAATAAAATCTGAAAATCTTAATCCTGAAAATGTTTATGAGATAACAAATATACTTCAGGCCGGAAAAATAGACCATATGATTCATATGCCTGTTCCTTATACAAGAGAATTTGTATACGTTCAGTACAACAAAGAAAACTCTGATTTCAATACCAGGCTCAAGCTTTACAAAGATTTTTGTACCCCGCTTGTCCCGGATACTGAACATGAATGGTCTACCCATGTTATAGCTGTTATTCCTGATAAACTTAAAAAAAATCAGACAGATTATATTTTTGAAAATCTAAAGCATTATAATATTATAAAAACCACTTCTCCTCTGGACAACAAATCTTTGTGGCTTGAAATCTTTCCTACGGGAGTTTCAAAAAGTGCTGCAGTTTCATGGCTTGCACGCCGCCTTGAAATAGAAAGAGAAAATGTATTGTCAATCGGAAATGATTATAATGACAAAGACCTGCTTCATTGGTCAGGATCGTCTTTTATCACAGAAAATGCACCTGAAGATCTTAAAAAACTTTTTAAAAATGCACCATCCAATGATTCCGGAGCTGTTAAAACTGCAATATCAAACTGGAGACAGGCTTCTGAATTAAGTGTTTCATACTTTTAAATACAAAATACTAAATCGATTAAAAAATTATGCTTTAAAACTGTTAAACCTCGGTTTAAGATAACTTTTTTGGTAAATTTATCTTTTGCCTCAGCTTTTATTTTGAAATTTCTAAAACGGAGTATATACAAATGAAAAAAGTAATAATAATCCCTGCAAGATACGGTTCTACCCGCTTAAAAGCAAAACCGCTTGTAAAAATACTTGGTAAACCTGTTGTTCAGCACGTTTATGAAAGATGTATGAAATGCCAAAACATAGATGAAGTTTATGTTGCAACAGATGATTCAAGAATTGAAGATTTCTGCAAATCGATTAATGCAGGCTGCATAATGACCTCTAACAATCATAAATCAGGCACAGACAGGGTTTATGAAGCAGCAGAGATTCTTAAGCTTGAAGATAATGACATAATAATAAATGTACAGGGAGATCAGCCTCTCATAAGCGCGGCATCAATTGACCAGGCTGTTGAGCCTTTTTTAAAAGGCGCCCCTCTTATGTCGACACTTGCTTATAAAATAAACGATCCTGAAGTTATTTCAAATCCGAACAATGTAAAGGTTGTTTTTTCAAAAACAGGCAAAGCACTTTATTTTTCAAGGTCTGTAATCCCTTATGCAAGAGATGAAGAAACTGATTATTATTACAAGCATCTTGGAATATATGTTTACAAAAAAGATTTTTTAAAAAAATTTACTTCTCTTCCTAAATCTGATCTTGAAGAAATTGAAAAACTCGAACAGCTAAGGGCTCTTGAGTACGGATACAATATAGAAGTTGTTGTAACCAAAAATGATTCTCCTGAAGTAGACCTTGAATCAGATATTAAAAAAATTGAGAACTTGCTTAATTCAGACGACTTTGATAAAAATTTTTAATTCTAATTTAAGAAAATTGTAAAAAAAAGAAGTTTTACTTCATCAACTAATCACCAGAAATATTCGGAGAAAATAAATGAAAGTAATGGTTACAGGTGCAGCCGGTTTTATCGGCTTCAGCCTATCTAAGATACTTCTTGAAAACGGTTACGATGTTACAGGAATTGATAATTTAAACGATTATTATGATGTTAATTTAAAAAAAGACAGGCTGAAAATTCTTCAGGAGAAGAGTAATTTTAAATTCGAGCTTCTTGATATCTCTGACAGAAATGAGATGGAGACTTTTTTTAAAAACAACCACTTTAATTATGTTATAAACCTTGCAGCTCAGGCAGGAGTAAGATACAGCATTGAAAATCCGGGAGCATACGTAGATACCAACCTTACAGGATTTGCAAACATACTTGAAGGCTGCCGCCATTCCAAAGTAGATCATCTTGTTTATGCATCAAGCAGTTCTGTATACGGTCTTAATGAAAATATGCCTTTTTCAGTACATGATAATGTTGACCACCCAATAAGCCTTTATGCAGCTTCAAAAAAAGCAAATGAACTTATGGCGCATACATACAGCTATCTTTACAACCTGCCCACAACAGGACTTAGATTTTTTACTGTTTACGGCCCCTGGGGAAGGCCTGATATGGCACTTTTCCTTTTTACAAAAGCCATCATCGAAGGAAATCCCATAAAAGTTTTTAACAACGGAGAAATGAAAAGAGATTTTACATACATCGACGATATTGTTGAAGGTGTAAAAAGGGTTATGGAAAAAACCCCTAAGCCAAACCCTGACTGGTCAGGCATGGATCCTGATCCGTCTTCGGGTAAAGTCCCTTTTAAGATCTATAATATAGGAAACAATAATACAGTAGGATTAATGGAATTTATTGAAGCAATTGAAGATGAGCTTGGCATGAAAGCAAAAAAGGATTTTCTTCCTCTTCAGCCCGGAGACGTTCCAGCTACATGGGCCGATGTTGATGATCTGATTAATGATACAGGCTTTAAACCCCAAACCGATGTTAAAGACGGTGTGAAAAATTTTATTCAATGGTATAAAAATTATTATAAAATATAACGGAGATAATTATGCATATTACAGTTATCGGAACAGGCTATGTGGGTCTTGTAACAGGAGCCTGTTTTGCTCAGATGGGAAATTTTGTTAACTGCGTTGATATTGATGAAAATAAGATTGAAAACCTGAAAAAAGGTATTTTACCGATTTATGAGCCGGGCCTTGATTCAATGGTTAAAAATCTTTTCAATGACGGTTTTTTAAAGTTCACCACATCTCTTCCTGATGCAGTAAAAAATTCAGAAATATTTTTTATTGCGGTGGGAACTCCTCCGGGAGAAGACGGTTCTGCAGATCTTCAGTATGTACTTGCTGTTGCAGAAGAGCTTGGTAAAAATATTGATAAATATTCAGTAATTGTAGATAAATCGACAGTACCTGTGGGAACTGCTGATAAAGTAAAAGAAAAAATACAAAGCCAACTTGATAAAAGAGGTGTGGATACTAAGTTTGATGTTGTAAGCAATCCTGAATTTTTAAAGGAAGGCGATGCAATAAAAGACTTTATGAAGCCTGACAGAATAGTGATAGGCGCAGAATCTGAAAAAGCTGCAAAAAAAATGGTAAAGCTTTATGCTCCTTTCTCAAGAAGCAAAGATAAAATCATAACCATGGGAGTAAGAGACGCAGAACTTACCAAATATGCAGCAAATTCAATACTTGCAACCAAAATATCTTTTATGAATGAAATTGCAGGTCTTTGCGAAGAATTAGGAGCTGATGTTGAAAATGTAAGAAAAGGAATCGGTTCTGATGAAAGAATCGGATACCACTTCATATATCCGGGATGCGGATACGGAGGCTCATGTTTTCCTAAGGATGTAAAAGCCCTTATTAATATGGCCAGATTAAAAGATTTTGATCCGTATGTGCTTGAAGCTGTTGAAAAAAGAAATGAAAAACAAAAGCAAAGACTTCCTCAGAAAGTTACCGCCAGATTCGGAGAAAATCTTGAAGGAAAGAAATTTGCTGTATGGGGACTTTCATTCAAGCCGGGCACAGATGACATGAGAGAAGCTTCTTCAATTGTTCTTATAAATGAACTGATTGCAAAAGGGGCAAAAATTCACGCATACGATCCTGTGGCAATGGATGAGGCTAAAGAGGTTTTTCCTGAAGAATACTTTAAATCCGGAAAAATTATTCTTGCAGACCATCAGTATGAAGTTGCAAAGGATGCTGACGGGCTAATTCTTGTTACAGAGTGGAAACCTTTCAGACAGCCCGATTTCCATGCTTTGAAAAAAATGATGAAAACTCCTGCAATATTTGACGGAAGAAATCTTTATGATCC
>JBNJDM010000023.1:0-28629 GCA_051744925.1 Thermodesulfobacteriota bacterium
ATTTCTTTGTTCATATTTTTAAAAAAATCAAGCTTTTCAAAAAAGTACAAAAGCTTTTTTTTATCAGCATTTATTTGAGTTGACTGTTCATTATCAGAAAATATGTAAATTTCTTTTATGCTTGCGCATATCATTTCTAAATCAGGCTTTTGATCCTCCATAACAAGATCTGCCCATATATTTGCAAATCTTTTCCTTAAGACAAAGTCAGGTGCAAACAAAAGCATGGTTAACTCATCATGGAGTTCATGATTTATATCCTGAATAATATCGATAATATCATAAAAACCTATTTCATAACCAAGATTAAGAGCATATATAAAAACTGAATCTGATACAAAAAACCCTTTTTCAAGTTTTTTTATAATTTCTTTTTCAAATGCCACGTAAATTTATCCTTACTCAAAAATTTAAAATTTAGTTATAGTTTAATTTGTAAAGTATATCACCTGCATTGATCAATTTTCAAGATTGACATCTGTGTCAGCAAACTAAACAATTATTTATTCAACCAAGCTTTAAGGTAAGATATCCAAATAAATAAGAATTTTCTTGTGTTAAATCTTTCAAAACATTAATTTATAATTATAACTTTAAAAAATTAAGTGTTTAATTTTTTAAAATAAATCAATTAGAACCTCAGCCAAATTCTGCTCATACATGATCTTTTATAATATTTATATCTGAAAACATTCTGCTTTACAGCCGATATTATTAAAAAAACAATGAAAGTTATATTCCAAAATGAATAATGATAAGAAAAATACCAAAATCAAGGCGGTTATAAAAGATATTGCCCAATTATCAGCAGACGCCATATTTATA
Source organism: Thermodesulfobacteriota bacterium (assembly GCA_051744925.1). Classification (GTDB taxonomy): domain Bacteria; phylum Desulfobacterota; class Desulfobacteria; order Desulfobacterales; family JACKCP01; genus JACKCP01. The sequence continues at coordinate 826 of JBNJDM010000023.1, forward strand.
ACCGATAAAAACGGAAATTATCTTTATGTTAATCAGTCAGCATGCGACCTCCTCGGATACACAGCCCAGGAACTTACAAAACTTAATGTTTCTGATGTAATCCATAAAGATAATGCAAAAGAAGAACTAAAAAAGTTTGACAATATTCTGGAAAAAGGAAAATTATTTACAGAAATAAATATTACCAAAAAAAACGGAAAAAAATTAACAGCAGATCTGAATGCAACTCTTCTACCCAATGATCTTGTATACGGCAGCTGCAGAGATATAACTGAAAAAAAACTTTACGAAGAAACTCTTAAAAAAAATGCTGCAATGTTTACTAAAATGGTGGCTAATATAGGTGATGTAATTGTTATTATAGATAAAAACGGAATTAACAGGTATAAAAGCCCTAATGTAGAAAGACTATTTGGATGGAAACCTGAAGAGCTTGTCGGAAAAAGTACCTGGGAAAATATACATCCCGAAGATATTGAATATACAAAAATTTTTTTTAATGAACTTATTGAACACCCCGGAGACAAAGGTTCTCTTGAATGCAGATACAAATGCAAAGACGGCTCATATAAATGGATTCAATTTACAGGAGCAAACCTTTTTCATGATCCTGATATCAATGGAATTTTAGGCAATTACCATGATATTACCAAAAGAAAAGAGGCTGAAAAATCTTTAAAAGAAAGCGAAACACGCTTTAAAGCACTTCACAACGGCTCTTTTGGCGGAATAACAATTCATGACAAAGGAATTATTATAGACTGCAACAAAGGTCTTACTGAAATAACAGGCTATTCAATGTCTGAACTTACAGGCATGGACGGACTTCTTCTTATTGCTGAAAAATCAAAAAAAAAGGTTATGGACAACATACTCTCAGGCTATGAAAAAGCTTATGAAGCTTTTGGCCTGCGTAAAAACGGAGAAGAGTACCCTCTAAGACTGGAAGCCAGAAATATACCATATAAAGGAAAACAGGTAAGATCTGTTGAGTTCAGAGATATTACCGAACAAAAAGAGGCAGAAAAAGAAAAACAAAAACTACAGGAGCAGCTTAACCAATCCCAGAAAATTGAGTCGATCGGCAGACTCGCCGGAGGAATTGCCCATGACTTTAATAATATGCTCAGCATAATAATAGGAAATGCAGAAATTGTAATCGACGAAACTGAAGAAAAAAGCCATTTAAAAGATTTTATGAATGAAATACTTAAAGCTTCGGAAAGGTCTGCAGACCTAACAAGGCAGCTTCTTGCATTTGCAAGAAAACAAACAGTAGCACCAAAGGTTTTAAATCTTAACAAAACTGTAGAAGGCATGCTTAAAATGCTTTCAAGACTTATAGGAGAGGATATAGATCTAAAATTTATTCCTGATGAAAATATCCGTCCTGTAAAAATCGACCCGAGTCAAGTCGATCAGATCCTTGCAAATTTATGCGTAAATTCAAGGGATTCAATCAAAAAAGATACAGGCAAAATAACCATAGAAACAAAAAATATGATTATTGATGAAAGTTACTGTACAAACAACCCTGAAGCAAAGCCGGGAAATTATGTAATGGTATCTGTTGCAGACAACGGATCAGGAATGAATAAAGAAACAATGACAAATATTTTTGAACCTTTTTATACAACAAAGGAAATGGGAGCTGGTACAGGGCTTGGACTTGCCACAGTATACGGAATTATAAAACAAAACCAGGGCTTTATAAATGTTTACAGTGAACCTGAAAAAGGTACAGTTTTTAAAATGTATCTGCCCGAATTTGCAGATTCTTTCGATGAAATAAAAACAACTTCTTCAACCAGTGAGATTGAAAAAGGATCTGAAACCATACTTGTTGCAGAAGACGAAGGAGCTATTTTGAACATGACCGCAGTTTTGCTTGAAAACATTGGATATACAGTTATCAAAGCTTGTTCAGGAACAGAGGCTATAAAGCTTGCAAAATCTTTTTCAGGAAAGATAAATCTTATTATAACAGATGTAGTTATGCCTGATATGAATGGTAAAAAACTCTCAGAAAAAATAAAAAAAATTTACCCTGAAATCAATACACTTTTTATGTCAGGCTATACTGCAAATGTTATTGCCCATCACGGAGTTCTTGAAAAAAATATTAATTTTATAAACAAACCTTTTTCAAAAACCGATCTTTCATCCAAAATAAGAGAAATACTAGACTCATAAACCTTTATTTATTCAAGATTAAGCTCTGCTCTTGAAGCAGATACATTCTTTTTTTCATCAGGCATAATAGCATTTGTATCATATATAAATAGTCTTGAGCTTTCAATCCTGTCCATAGCCAGGATTAGCTGTTTTACTTTTTCAGCTCTTTTTGAAGCAAGAAATCTCAGCTCTTCATCACTTATCTCAATAAAAACTTTAATCTGATCTTCATACAAAGATTTTAAATCCTGGTTTTCTTCTTCTTTCAATGGCTCAGATGAAAATTGTGAATATATTTTTTTTAAAATTTTAATATATTTTTTCTCATCTATTTCTTCATTTTCTTTAAACCCTTGTTCTGCTTTATATGAACTTACAAGATTTTCAAATCTTATCTCCTTTAAAGCTTTACGGTCTTTTTTAATGTCTGCAAAGCCTGTTATATTAAGATTCAAGGCCGGCCTGCTGTATAAAAGCTCTTCAATTGCCCGGATCTTTTCAGTTTCAGAACCGGAGATTTTATTTTTACCCTTCTCAAAAACTATATACTTCATATCCTCTCCGCCGCCGACCAAAGATGCGGCAAAAGAAAAAGGTGAGGTTGCAGCTTTTACAAGAATACTTTTTAAAACCTGAAAAACAGCACCTCCGAGTTCGAAGTCAGGATCATTAAAATCACCTGATACTGGTATATGGAGATTTATCTCCCCTTTTCTGTCTTTTAAAAGACCTACAGCAAGTCCAAGTGGAAGATTTAGTGCATCAGGGCTTTTAATTTTTCTGCCGAATTCAAACTGATCAAGAAAAAGACTGTTTTTTGCAATTATTTTGTTTTCTTTTATATCATAATTAAGATCAAGACTGAGCTGGCCTTTTTGTATTGCCCGGCCTAAAAACCTACCTGAATACGGAGTAGCTGATGTAAGATTTAAATCATTAAGGTTTATATTCAGATCAACAAAAAGGTCTTTGGGAAAAGGATTTATTTTTCCATCAGCATTAATTAAGGCAGAATTATTTATCCTGCCTTTAAGATCCAAATCTGCTGACTGAAAGTTTTGGGAAGAAATCCCTTTTATATCTGCAGAATTGATATCAACCTGTGCAGAAAAATAAGGAGACATTGTATAGTCTGTAAAATCTGCACCTATATTTCTTAATTCTATTTTTGAAATTTTTACAGGAAAACTGCCTGAGTCTTTGTCATTTTTTTCAGATTTTTCAGGTTCAGCCTTTGAAGAATCTTCATTTTCAGGGAAAACCTCTGTAAGGTTCAGGTTTCCGTTTTTATTTTTTACAATATCCTGGTTTATTCCGGAAATTAAAACAGTATCTATATCAAGACCAGAGGGGTTAAGTGTAAATTTAAGTTTTTTTATTTCAGACTTTTCCATTTTAAAAAACTTATCATTTGTATCCCTTCTAACAATATCTGTATCAGCAATCACAATATCTGATAAAAATGTTAAATCTGTTTTTTCATTTACATAGGAAAAGCTGGTATTTGAATTCAGGTTTATATATCCGTTTTTTATCAAAAGTTTATATCCTGATGGTATATAATGATTAGCGTATTCAAAGTAGAGTTTATTTATATCTGTTTTAAGATCAGCTGTTAAAGGGTTAACAGAAAAGTTGCCTGATATATCTATGTTTGTTTTATTATTTAAATCTCCGCTTATTTTAAGATCTGTAGAAGAATCTGTTTTTGTTGTAAATGACTTTGCTGTTATATCAAGATCTGAAACCTTATTAAATGCAGGATGGTCAAAAAAACCTGAAATATGCAAAGGTGAGTCATAGTCTGTAAAAGAAACTGCTCCGTTTTTTATTTCAAACTTTTCAATATTTATCTCAGGCATTTTATTTTCTGACTGAAGGTCGTCTTTTTCATTTACCTGTAAATCAGAAGATTTATTTTTTTCTTCTTTTTTATAAAGATTTAAAATATTTATAATATTATCTTTTCTCTGGATATTAATATCTGGTGAGTCAAGTAATACTTTTTTTATGTTGTAAATATCTGAAAGGGGATACGATTTATCAAGCTTAAGAAAAAACTTTTTAAAAGAAACAAGATCTCCTGTTCCTTCTTTTGTAATTAAAAAATCATAAATTGAAGCATTCCCGTCAAGTTCAAGCGGTTTATTTCTGTTTTCCTGATACGATGCTTTTATATCTAAATCTGTAAAAGCAGATTCAGGAACAAAATCGATATAATTTTTTATATAGTTGTAATAAAAAGGAATACTGATTTTTTTTATATTTAATAAAGCATTATACTCCGGATTATCTGAAAAAAGAGCTGAGCTTAAATTTAAGTCTGTTGATGAATTATTTATTAGTGCTGATGCATCTATTTCTGTTTTTACATCTTTATCTTTTTCAAACCCTGATATCAGAGGGATCGAAATATTGAGATCAGACATTTTATGTCTTGTATCAAACAGATTATCTTCAAAAACAATATCTCCTTTTTCAATATCAAGGTCTTTTACAAGAAACTCAAATTTTTTATTTTCTTCTTTGTTTTTTTCCTGTTCAGAATTGTTTTGAACTTCTTCGTTGTTTTCTTTTGGTATTAAATCGGAAAAATTAAAAAGATTTTTTTCTTTTTGTTCAATATAAAATTCAGGTGATTTCAGATAAGCCTTTTCTATAACCGGCGAAAGAGTAAAAATTGATGAGGTTAGATTAATATTGGTATAAAACTCTTCAAACCCTGCAAAAGTATTTTTTTTATCTTTTGTATAAATTTTGAAATTTTTTATTTTTAAAGAGAACGCAAAAGGATTAAAACTTATTTTTTCAATAAGTACTTCTCTTTGCAAAGCTTCATTTAGTTTTTTTGGAACAATAATTTTTGAAGCAAAAGGTATAATTACAAAACCTATTAATGCATATAAGGCTACAGCTGCAGCACCGGCAATTATAAGTTTCCGTTTTTTATCAAGTCTTTTCATTTATTACCTTTCTTTTTCATTTATCAGACAAGATGTAACTTTTATTCAGGATAGTTCTCTTTAACTGGTAATATAGATTATAAGGCTTATTGTTTTGATCTTAACTTAAAAAATTTTGTTCGTAAACCTGAAGCAGTAATAAATACTGCACTTACTTATTTACCAAGGGTATGACAATATTATTTTTCATATTAAGCCAATATAAGCTTTCAAATTTTACAAAAAGGAGAAAAAAATGGTTGAATTATTCGGTTTTTTTGTTTTTATTGCAGTCTGGATTCTGATGCAAAAAATTATACTCCCGAAAATGGGGGTGCCTACATGAATGAGTGATGCTTGTCAGGTGACAAGAAAAGAGAGTAATGGAAAACAAAACAAAAAAACCAAAAATACAGGATGAAGATACTGACCTGATATTAAAAATTCAAAATGGTCAGCCTGAATTATACGAAGAGCTTCTGGCTAAATATGAAACAAAAATTTACAATTTCGGACTTCGAATGTGTAAAGATGTTTCTGATGCAGAAGATCTTGTCCAGGAAACATTTATAAATATATTCAGGTATCTTCCTGATTTCAGGATGGAATCCAAATTCAGGAACTGGGCTTATAAAATTGCTTCATCAGTATGCTTGAAAATCAAAAAAAAGAACTCCCCTGATAAAGATATTTCCATGGAGGATTTAGTCCCTGATACTGAAAAAGAATTGTCAGGTAAAATTCCTTCATGGGCAAATCAGCCTGCTGACGCCCTTATGAACAAGGAAATGGCCTCAGAAATAAAAAAAGAGATAGACAGCCTTCCGCCAAATTACAGAATAGTACTTGTTTTAAGAGACATGGAAGGTTTTTCCACAAAAGAAGTTTCTGATATTATAGAATTGTCTGAATCAAATGTGAAGGTAAGACTTCACAGAGCAAGAAGTTTTATCAGACAAGGATTAAAAAGGTATTTTGACAATGAATAATACTGAAGATTTTTCCAGCCACTGCTTACAAATGTTTGAAGTTTACTCAAGATATCTTGACGGAGAACTTGATGAAGCCAGCAGAAAAGAGGTTGAAAACCATATTGAAACATGCAGTGAGTGCGAAGCATGTTTACTTACGCTGAAAAAAACAAAAGAATTATGTTCAAAAATGCCAAGATCAGAAGCTCCTGATGATTTTACAAAAAAATTGCGAAATAAGATAAAAAATATATTAAACTGTAAAGAATGATAAAGCCCGCTTTTTTCTTAGATAAATGTTTTAAGCTCTTAAATACGAATGATTCTCTGATTACTGATTAATGTTAAAATAGACATAAATTTATAAAACTGTTATTTTAGCTTCTTTCTAACTTTTACTGAACGAAAACTGCCTTTTTTGCCCATTTCTGCGTTAGATAAAAAATTTAATCCTCAAAATACTCTGGTATTCCTGCGGTTAAATTTTTTATCTGCCGTAACTGAACAAAAAATTCCAGTTTTCGGCCAAATACTAATTAAACAGATTAAGGGATTAAAATGTCTGAAAATGAAAAACTGAAAAAAAGACTTGCTGAAAACGCAAAAGACAGAATTTTTTCCTTTGTTATGGACGAAGGCAATTTCAGAGGAGCTGTAATCCATTCAACAAGACTTGTTAAAGACTTAAAAATAAAACATGGCCTGGGTATTATGGAAACCCTTATTCTGGGACATGCCTGCACAGGTACAGCTCTTATGTCGACAAATCTCAAAGGCAGAAGCAGGCTTAAGTTTCATATAGAATGTTCAGGCCCTGTTAAAGGGCTTGTTTGCGAAGGAAATCCATACGGAGATGTAAAAGGCTATCTTTTTAAAAATCCTATACCGATGGAAAAAACTCCTGAAAACTTAAACACATCCCCTTATTTTAATGCAGGTTTTCTTACTGTAACTTATCACAGCGATGAAACAAACAAACCTTATTCAGGACAGGTAATGCTTGAACATGGTGAAATTGCAAAAGAAATAGCAAACTATTATTTTACATCTGAACAGATTCCCTCAGCATGCAATCTCAGTGTATCTTTTGATCAAAACGGAGAAGTTGCTGGCGCAGGAGGAGTTTTAATACAGAAAATGCCCGGTGCTGAAGACGTAACCATTGAGAAAGCAGAAAAAGCTTTTCTCTCACTTCCTTCACTTGGTGAAGAGTTTGCAAAAGGATACAGCCCGGAAGATATTATTTACGGATATTTCAAAGAATTTAATCCAAAAATTATTGATAATAAAAGAACAGCTTTCACATGCACATGTGAAAAAGAAAGAATACTTGCTTATATAAAAGGACTTGGTAAAGAGACTTTAAACGATATTCTTGAGCAGGAGACTTTTCCGCTTGAAGTTACATGTCACTACTGCAGCAGAAAATTCTATTTTGAAAAAGATGTGATTGAAAAAGCTTATCAGGAATCAAAAAACTAAAATCTTAAATTTTTTAAAATAAACAAAGCAGCCGGAATTTCACCGGCTGCTTTGTTTTTATATTAATACAGCTTATTTTTCAGACATTTGAGGATTTTTTGTCTTGTTTATCCATACAGGATTTGAATAAGCTTTTTTACCTTTACTATCTTCAACTACAATTGCAACCCAGGTATCTTTGTCTGCATCTACTTCAAAAGTTACTCTCTGAACAAGAGGAGTATCATCAAAATTAAATTTTCTGATCTCTTTTCCTCCCTGAACAATTACAGCATTCTTTATTCCGTTTACAGATTTTAAAACAAATTCGAGCTCTGATGATTCATTATCTGCAAGTTTTATTTCATCACCGAACATAAAGTTTTCCGGTACTATCATAGGACCGAAACTTGCGTAAGACTGACCATTTTTAAGAGCATTTACAAATGAATCAACTCCCTGAGAATCTGGTGTGTATGCAAACATTCTTATTTCACCCGATTTTCTTGACCATACATCATGAACATCTGTACCAGCACTTATATAGTATCTGTCTCCCTGATTCCAGTACGACATGGCAAGTTTCCATGCATCTTTATATTCTGCATCTGAATTAAGTTCAACCAGATCAAAACCTGCTTTGTAGTCACCGGTTATTGTCTCATTTACTATATTTTCATAATATCCGTAAGGAATCAGCGGATGATTCTGCTGAATAATTTTTGCACCTTTTTTTCTTGCATATTGAAATATCTCCTGGACTGTAGCAGTCCCGGAATCAAGATCCCATGTTTCATCCTTTGCAAGGGGGTATACATTAAAATGACCCCATGAAGGTGAAATTTCTACTGAAGGAATAATTTTAATCCCTGCTTCTTTTGCAAGTTCTGCAAAATACTTATTATTTACAATAGTATCGTGATCACTGATAAACGCAAAATCTACGTCTGCAGCAAGCTGGGATCTTAAAAGATACACAGGCGGTGTTTTACCGTCAAGCTGATCAGAATGATGATGAAGATCACTCTGGCTCCACCCTTTTTCTGCAGAAAGAAGCTTGTCTATTACAATATTTTTTTCTGCGGTTTTACCTGCTTTTATATCAGCTTCAAGAACAACCGGCTCTGAAAAAAAGTTGGCGCCTGATTCAACTGCAAACTCATATTCTCCTGGTGCAAGAGTAATATCTGCTTTTCCTCTTTTATCAAGCATTGTGAAAAATGTCTTTTTCCCAAGAAATCTGATTAAAGGAGTCTGGCCTTTTTCTATGGAAATCCTTGCATCAGCCGGATTATTTTTCTTGTCTCTTATGTCAAGGCTTAATATCCCCGGAGACTTGAGCTTTGAAAAATTTATATTAAGCTGATTTTTATTTTCTACTTTAATTTTTTTTTCTGCACCGGAAGAATACCCTGCTGCTGTTGCATATACAAAATATTCACCTACAGGAAGATTCAGTTCAAATTCTCCGTTTTTACCGGCTGCCCATGTATAGGGTTTTCCGTCCTTTTTTACTACAATATAAGGATCAGCAACTTTTTCCCCGTTTAATGTCTCAACTTTGCCAAACACTGTACCTGATTTAAGGTTCTTTCTTTTAATTTCTGCATTTAATACAGGTGCAAGATCTCCTTTTGGAGTAATCTGAAGAGAACCTGTATATTCTTTTTCTTCACCAGGCTTAAGATTGTTCTGAAGATACATATCTTTGCCGTGATAGTTTATATAATCGAAATAAGGAGCGTGAAGAGCAAGCATCCAGTCTTCATCATAGGTAACAGACCAGTCGCTTAAAGCGTCTTCAGCTGAAGTTTTTTTAGTTTCATAAATTCCCGGAGGGCCGAAGTGATATCCGCCTGTTGCCCATAGAGCATAACCTGAAAGAATATCTCCTGTAGGCTTGTCTCCGTTATTTTTTATTGTTGTAACAATATCTACTCTGTCGCTTCCTTTTTCCAGTGTATAAGTTGTTACAAGATCACATTTGCCCCAGTCTCTTTTGGTTTCTACAACACCTTTTTCTTCAGAATTTTCAACAATATTTATTTTCTGATATGTTGTAGGCCAGCTTGACCAGTTATTTGGAATAAAATCCACAAGTGTAATTCTGTCTACACCTGCTTTTCCGTTTTTAACAACCGCACCGTCAAGAATTCCGCCTTTTGCAACTCCCCATGGTGCAGGAGTGCCTGCTGCAATGGAAATAACTATTTTATCGTTTTTCATTGTAATATCAGAATCTGTAAGAGCATCACCGCTTTGAACAGGAGTTGGACCCTTTTCAACAGATACGCCTGCAAAAGATGTTATTGGTAATACCAATACTAAAAGAAATAAGGAAATAATCCCTGTTTTAAAATAACTTGTAAACTTTCCCTGACCGGAAAAATTCATAAAACCTCCAAAATTTTAATTAAACTAAAATATCAGCCGCATTATGCTGAATACCGGAAATATATATATCCAGGCGGTACAGCATTATAAGGATTTAACCCTTTCTGACGAAAATCAGACAGCAAACTGAAAACCATAAACAAAATAAAATTATAACATTACCAATGGTACTACCAAATATCTTAAAGAAAATCAACTTTTTATTTTTTCCGGACAAAGAAAGGGTAGCAAATACAAAAATATCTGCTTTAGCTGGTTCACAGCCATAGCTTTACAGCAATTCTAATCCTGAAAAGCTCCTACGGCTTTTTGAAAAAAGCTGAATAGAGTAAATTCATGTCATTAGCTTAAGCAAAGCTATTTTTTAGAGCCTTAGCGATTTTGTAGGAATAAATTAACAAGAATTGAATAATTACCAGGAAGTAACAATGTTCTAAATCGGCAGAAAAGCCGTTTAAATCAGAACCTAAATTTTTTTTACTAGATTTTTTATATTACCTGATTCAACAGCATCAAGAAACTCTTTACCAAGAACCAGACTTTTATCTTTTGCCTCTGTCCACATGGAAATTCTTTTTTCATCCTGACCTGAAAGCCTGTTAAAATCTTTTCTGTCAGGAATACGTTTTTCAGGAAGAGAAGAAACAAATTCTTCGGAAGGAGATAAAAGAAGAACATCTTTTAGATCTTTGCTTTTTGCCCTTCTGCCTGAAAACTTTTTATCAAACCATCCCGGAATAAGTTCTTTATAAAAATGAGTATATAAAACAATCTTACTTTTATTTTTTCCGTTAAAATTAAACACGGGGTGATAATCGATCATCCCGCCGTCCCTGTAAACGCCGTCAGGAGCTCCGTCAATTCCTGTAACACCTTCCATTACAAGAGGAATTGAACCCGAAGCAAGCAAAGCTTTTTTAAAATTTTTATTATTTAAAAAGACTCTGTTAATGGGAAATCCGTTGACAGAGGCAAACGGAGGAATATCTCTTTTATCCATAAAAAATGTTCTTTCAAAATAACGGCCAAGGTATTCTCTTTTTATAAAATTCAAAAAAGCTGCTTTAAAAAGTGCCGCGGACTGAACAAAAGAATTTTCATTACCTGTCTGCCTTCTGCATCTGACCGCAGAAAACGAAATTCTGTAAAAAGGATGATTTAAAACCTCATTAATCTTATCCGGGGCAAGAAATTCATCAAGGATATCCTGTGCAGTTTCAGAAACATTCTCTTTTGTGATTTTTTCACCGTATCTTTGGGCAATATACTTATCAGCAAGTATGTCAAATGCTTTAGAATTGTTATTCTGGCATGCAGCTGCAAACTTCCAGGCTCCTATGGAAGTTCCGAAAAAATAGACAGGCGTTGTTCTTTTATTAAGCCAGCTTCCGAAAACAGACTTATCAAGCCCGTAAAGAGCAAGCCACTTGGCAGCGCCTGAAGCTGAAACACAGACTTCTATATCATCAGGAGAAAGTCCGTTTTCTGTAATTTTTTTATAAGCATTTTCTCCGGCAAGGAATAAAAGATTTTGACCCATTTTATTCAAATACTCCTTCCATTTCTTCAAGAAGGTCGGGCGGTACTATATTCATTTTTTTAAATTTTTCAGGAGAAAATAAAACAAACTTACCCTTGGATCTTGCGCATACTTCATTATCTTTATTTAATATTTCAGCTTCAAGTAATGCTTTTCTTGAACTGAGTTCTTCTTTAATACCGGCAACGGAAGAAACCTGCTCTTCAATATAAACAGGCTTTAAAAACTCTATTTCCATGGATTGGGTCAATATAAATTTTTTAAAAAAATGTATGGCTGCCCAGGACATTGTTTCATCAAGAATTGTTGCAAGTACTCCTCCGTGTGCAAGACTTGCCCAGCCGCGCAAATGAGAGGGTATAACTATATTCGATTTTACATTATTACCATCGGAGTAAAATGTCATCTGAAGACCATGCTTATTTTCCGGTCCACAGGCAAAACACTCCATATCAGTATTTTTCAGTTTTTTCCACTCAGACATAAAAACTCCGCAAAAAAACGGGCGCAACACCTTATAAAGGCAGCCGCCCTTTGAAACTATTCACGACATATATTACAAAAATCATCAAGTTTATTTTGCTTTAGCATTTTTTATTAAAACTTGATTTTATAACCGAAAAGAAGATTATGATCCTCTTCATCCCAATCATAGCCGTCTTTTTCAAAATCTGCTCTTAAATATCTGTATTCAACTATTACTGCTGCATTCCCCATTACATGAAAATTCATATTTGCCCTTACATCAAAAAACGTTTCACCGTCATCCCAGGTTAGAGGCTCCGGAGAACCTGAAATTTCACCTCCGAATGAAACAGGAATATTTAAAGGATTTATTTTATCGGATAAATCGTGTTCTATTCCAAAAAGAAAACAAACCGAAGCAAGCTGACTGTCAAAATTATCATTTTTTTCTGCATCTGCATACACTCCCTTAAATCCGATTTTATACCTTGACCCCGGTAAGAAATCATCACTTTTTACGGCTGCATCAATACTCATAATTTTATAGTCATCAGACTTATATGTTCCCTCAACTCCTGCAACCATTGATCCGTAATCCATTTTGTCAAGATATGCTATTCTTGCGTCAACAGTTGAATTATTAGCGTAAAGAAAGGTTTCAATATTCATTGCATAAACATTGGAAGCAATAAAGATTGAACTAAAAACTACAATTGCTGAAATAATCTGTTTCATTTTTTTCTCCTGATTATTTTCTAAAAATTTTAACGTAATAATAAAGCGCTTTATCAAAACCCGTAATAATCAGCAACAACTTTGTTTTTTTTCTTCCTGTTAAGCTGATAAAAACCCGGGCATTAAATACAGCCTTCAAAATACTCACAGATCACCATTTTCATTAATGATCTGTGAGTGTACATTTCTTATGAAATAATAAGAGCTTATTCTACCCTGAAACCGTATCTTTAAAAATGATCAATTCTGAAGGGGAACAAGAAAAACAGGAATTTTTGATTTTCTGAGCACACCCCTTGAAACACTTCCCACAAGAAGTTCCTCAAGCCTGCCGTGACCGTGTGTAGCCATGACTATTGCATCATATCCGCCTTCTTCAGCTGTTTCAAGAATCACTTTAACAGGGTGACCTACTTTTACCACAATATCTGATAAAGCAGCATCACATTCTCCTGACTCAGTCTCCATTTCTTTGCATGTTGAATCGAGCCTTTCCACAACATTTTTTTTGGCACTTTCAAATCTTTCCTGCTCCATTTCCTTCCATTTATCAAACCCGAAATAAAGCTCCATTTCAACACCGGTGCTTAATGAAAGCTCTTCAAAAACATTTGGGATTACATGGATTGTAGTCATCGAAGCATTGTAGTGATATGCAAGACTTACAGAATACATCATTGCTTCCTTTGCTGCTTCGGAAAGGTCTGTGGCATAAAGAATTTTTTTTATTGGCCTGTACATTATATTCCTCCTTATAAAATAAAAGTATAGCCTGATTTTAAAGCTCAATTCTGGATAAGTTTTAAAACTCAATACCTTTTCTCGCCTGTACATTTTTCTCAAAATAATGCCTGCGGTTTTCCATTACAGTTACAATATCAGCTGCTTCTAAAATCTGCAGACATTCACCCCTGCCTGTAAGTACCAGTTCTGTTTGATACGGTTTTGATTTTATAAGATCTAAAACCTTAACCTCTTCTATAAGACCGGAATAGACAGCAAACACAATCTCATCAAGAACAGCCAGATCATAATTTAAAGAAAAGATCTCTTTGTATGCTTTTTCAAATCCCTCTGAGACCAAATTTTTCTGCTTTTGGAAATTATTTTGATTTAAAAATTCTTTGTTTCCAACCTGTTCAATTCTGATATTTTCTGAAGCTTTAGACAAAAAAGCCAATTCACTGAAATCGCCTTTTTTACAAAACTGACAAAAATAAACCCTGAATCCTGCACCAAGAGCTCTTACAGATTGGCCTATTGATGCAGTTGTCTTCCCTTTACCATCACCGGTGTACATGTGCACATAGCCTTGATTCATAAAACTTAATACCTCTATATAATACCCAGATCCTGTTTAAGGATGTTCTCTGAATATGGTTTTAATTTAAAAGCAGATTATTTTTTAAGTTTAAACTTAAATTAATCTATTTTCAAGCCTGCTGATCAGGCTTTTAACAAACATTACTAAAACAATTTAAGATAAGCTTACGACCTGAGTTGTTAATTTTTTAAAATTTTTTATTTTTTATTTGTAACCAAAAAATTTATATACATAAAAAACAATAAACTCAGATTCAAGGTGTAATGAGATGAGGTGTAAAAATCGGTTACCAGAATTCATGTTTCAAACTAAAAAAGCCTTTAAAACTAATTCTAAAGGCTTATTTGCTTAATGGCGGGAGCGACGAGACTTGAACTCGCGACCTCCGGCGTGACAGGCCGGCGTTCTGACCAAACTGAACTACGCCCCCGCGTATTTGTTTGTCAATCTGATGGTGGGCGAAACAGGGCTCGAACCTGTGACCCCCGGCTTGTAAGGCCGATGCTCTCCCAACTGAGCTATTCGCCCTATCAAATCAACGGATATTTTTTACTCTTCTTTAAATAAGATGTCAACAATTAATATTCAACAATCAGACAATTCATGAAACCTTTTTATGCTGGTTTATAAATAGATTTGAAATTCAGAAACTTATACTCAAACAGTAAAATCTATTTTTTATTATAGTATTTGGCCTAAAACCAGATTTTTTTGTTCAGCAGCTAAATAGAGCCCAAAAACAAAAAAAGCCTTTAAGAAATTAATCTTAAAGGCTTATCTGCTTAGTGGCGGGAGCGACGAGACTTGAACTCGCGACCTCCGGCGTGACAGGCCGGCGTTCTGACCAAACTGAACTACGCCCCCGCGTATTTGTTATCTTAATCTGATGGTGGGCGAAACAGGGCTCGAACCTGTGACCCCCGGCTTGTAAGGCCGATGCTCTCCCAACTGAGCTATTCGCCCGTCGAATCAAGAAACGAGATAATATTTACGCTTCTTTAAGAAACATGTCAACACAAATTTTATTTTTTTTCAACCAAAGCACAATCAAGAACTTCATCCATATGAGACACAGGTATAAATTCGATGGAATTACTTACACTTGCTGGGATATCATTTAAATCCTTTTCATTTTCCTTTGGAAAAATAACCTGCCTGATTCCGCTTCTGTGTGCAGCAATAGATTTTTCCCTTATTCCGCCTATGGCAAGAACCCTGCCCCTTAAAGTTATCTCTCCTGTCATTGCAAGAGTTCTTTTAACAGGTCTTTTTGTAATAGCAGAAATAACAGAAGTGCATATTGTAATCCCTGCAGAAGGCCCGTCTTTTGGAGTAGCTCCTTCGGGAACATGTATATGCACATCATTTTCTGTATAAAAGTCTTTATCTATCCCAAGAACATCGCTTCTTGACCTTGCATAACTCATTGCGGCCTTGGCAGATTCCTGCATCACTTCCCCGAGCTTGCCTGTAACTGTAACATTGCCTTTACCCGGCATAAGGATTGTTTCTATTGATAAAATATCGCCGCCTGCCTGGTTCCAGGCAAGACCTGTTGCAACACCTGTAAGATCGCTTTTCTCTGCAAGTGAGTAAGTAAATTTTTCAGGACCAAAATATTTTTTTATAGTATTTTTATTTATTCTGAAAGGCGGATTATCTCCGTCCAGACGCATTCTTTTTGCAGTTTTTCTGCATACACCTGCAATTTTTCTCTCAAGACTCCTTACACCGGCCTCTCTTGTGTAATTTCTTATAAGCATAAGCAAAGAATTATCACTTATCTGAATATCTTCATCATCAAGACCGTTTAGTTTTGTCTGTTTTGAAACAAGATGGAGCTTTGCAATTTCAAGTTTTTCAAGCTCTGTATAACCGGGAATCTCAATAATTTCCATCCTGTCTCTTAAGGGGGAAGGAATTTCACTGAGTGAATTTGCAGTTGTCAGAAAAAATACCCCTGAAAGATCATAATCAAGATCAAGGTAATGATCATTAAATGAAAAATTCTGCTCGGGATCAAGAACTTCAAGAAGAGCAGAAGAAGGATCACCCCTGAAATCCATACTCATTTTATCTACTTCATCAAGACACATTACAGGGTTATTTTGCCCGGCCTTTTTCAGTCCCTGTATAATTTTGCCAGGCATTGCGCCTATATATGTTCTTCTGTGACCTCTTATTTCAGCCTCATCCCTTACTCCTCCAAGAGAAAGCCTTACGTACTCCCGACCTGTAGACTTTGCTATAGATTTGGCAAGGGATGTTTTCCCCACACCAGGAGGGCCCACAAAGCACAATATTGGCCCCTTATCTTTTTCCACAAGACTTTGAACGGCAAGATATTCAAGTATCCGTTCCTTTGGCTCTTTAAGCCCGTAATGATCATTTTCAAGTATTTCCTCTGCAGATTTTAAATCATCATTAACCTCAGAGTATTCTGTCCATGGAATTTCGAGAATCCAGTCTATATAATTTCTTACAACAGTTGCTTCAGCCGACATCGGAGACATCTGCTTTAATTTTTTAAATTCTTTTTGCACCTTTTCATAAGCAGCCAGGGTAAGATTTTTTTCTTCAATCCTTTTTTTCAGATCTTCAAGCTCGTCTATTTCTTCTTCTTCTTCAGAACCCATCTCCTTTTTTATGGCCCGGATCTGCTCATTGAGATAATAATTTTTCTGGGTTTTTTCTATCTGATTTTTCACCCTTCCCTTAATCTTATCCTCAACCCTTGCTACTTCTATCTCTTTTGCAAGATATTCCAAGATAAAATAAAGTCTCTCCCCAAGATTTAATTCTTCAAGCAGCCTTTGCTTTTCATAAGTATCCATGGCAAGTTTTGCTGCAATTTTATCTGAAAAATAAGAAGGATTCTCACTTACTGACAATTCTTCAATAAGCTCTTTTGTAATTTTTTTATTATACGAAGAGTACTTTTCAAGGCTGAAAATCAGCTGTCTTTTGACTGCCTCAAACTCAGCATCCCTCATTTGCTTCTCATCAAGCCTTGTAAGCTCTGCATTTATAAAAGACTCATCCTCAATAAATCTTTCAGCAAAAGCCCTTAGCTGAGCTTCAACAAGAACTTTTACTGTATTATCAGGCAGTTTTAAAAGCTGAACAACTTTTGCAACCACACCAACCTGATTAAATTCTTCAGCACCGGGTTCATCAGATGCAGGGTCCTTTTGAGAAACAAGAAAAACCGTACGTCCTGTTTCCATTGCATGGGACAAAGCTTCTATAGATTTTGCCCGGCCAACAAAAAGAGGCGAGACCATTCCCGGAAAAACAATGGTATCTCTTAAAGGAAGAACAGGGAAAATTAATTGCCCTGAATCATTTTCTCCAATTTTAAAAAGCTTTGAAAAACTTATCATTTATATCCAATGCCTGTTTTATACATTTAAATTTGAAAACTTTTCATATTAAAAGACTGCTTTTTTCTGCACTTATTATAAAACAATAATGCAGTAAAAGTTTAGTATAAAATAAAAAAGGTTCCGGTAGCTTTATGTTATTGCCGCCGGAACCCTGTTTCTTACTTTAATTATACTTATGCCTGTTTTTTGGAAGGCTCATAAATAAGTATAGGCTCATCATTACTTAAAACAACTTCTTCACCGACAATACATTCTTTAACATTATCAAGAGAAGGAATATCATACATAATATCAAGCATGATATTTTCAAGTATTGCCCTGAGCCCTCTGGCACCTGACTTTCTTCTTACAGCTTCCTTTGCAACTGCCCTAAGAGCAGCGTCTGTAAATCTCAAAGTAACACCTTCATATGCAAAGAGCTTGCTAAACTGTTTTATAAGGGCATTTTTTGGTTCTGTAAGTATCTTAACAAGAGATTCTTCAGACAATTCACCAAGGGTAGCCACAACAGGCAGCCTGCCCAGAAACTCAGGTATAAGACCGAACTTTATAAGGTCTTCAACCTGAAACATTTTAAGAAGTTCGCTTTTCTCTTTTTTATCTTCACCAACTATACTTGCACCAAAACCCATGGTTTTACTGCTTACTCTCTGCTGAATAATTTTTTCAAGACCGTTGAATGTACCGCCGCATATTACAAGAATATTTGAGGTATCAACCTTTACAAAATCCTGCTGAGGATGCTTACGACCGCCTTTTGGAGGCACACTTGCAACTGTCCCCTCAATTATTTTCAGAAGAGCCTGCTGAACGCCTTCACCTGATACATCCCTTGTTATCGAAGGATTCTCAGATTTTTGTGAAATTTTATCTATCTCGTCTATATAGATAATTCCACGCTCTGCCTTTTCAACATCATAATCTGCATTCTGAAGCAAAGAAAGTATTATATTTTCAACATCTTCGCCTACGTACCCGGCTTCAGTAAGAGTTGTAGCATCAGCAATAGTAAAAGGAACATCCAGAAATCTTGCAAGCGTCTGAGCAAGAAGGGTTTTACCGCAACCTGTGGGACCGATAAGAAGAATATTACTTTTCTGAACCTCTACATCATCTTCACTCGATTCAGCAGTTTCTATTCTTTTATAGTGATTTCTTACAGCAACAGAAAGAATCCTTTTGGCACTCTCCTGCTCCACAACATATTCATTTAGCTTTTCTGTTATTTCTCTTGGAGTCAGCAGGGATTTGCCTTCTTTTGATTCTTCATCATCTCCGGCTACATCCTCTTCGATTATTTCACTGCACAACTGAATACATTCATCACATATATATACGGCCGGACCGGCTATAAGCTTTTTTACCTCTTTCTGACTTTTCCCGCAGAATGAACAAAAAAGTTTTTCATTGTTTTCGGTTAGGTCTGTCATTTTATCCCTCCGTTTCGGTTATGGCAGAAATATCATCACGATTTGCCACAACGTGATCTATCAGACCATACGCCTTTGCTTCCTCTCCACTCATAAATCTATCACGATCAGTGTCAAGCTCAACCTGTTCTTTGGTCTGACCTGTATGATGCGACAGAATTTCATTGAGTCTTTGCTTTATTCTTATTATCTCCTCAGCCTGGATTCTTATATCCGAAGCCTGTCCCTGGGCGCCCCCCAGAGGCTGATGAATCATAATTCTTGAATTGGGAAGAGCATACCTTTTCCCTTCTGCTCCGGCTGCAAGAAGAAGGGCTCCCATGCTGGCGGCCTGACCAACACAAACTGTGACAACATCAGGTTTAATATACTGCATTGTATCATAAATTGCCATACCTGATGTTACTGCTCCGCCCGGAGAGTTCACATAAAGATTTATTTCTTTGTCCGGATCTTCAGATTCCAGAAAAAGAAGCTGAGCTACTATAAGATTTGCAATCTCTTCATTTATTGCAGACCCAAGAAAAATAATTCTGTCTTTTAACAGACGTGAATATATATCGTATGAACGTTCACCTCTGCTGGTCTGCTCAACTACCATTGGAATTAACGGCACTGTAAAGCCTCCTTACATTTTATTCCTGAGAAGCCTCATCATTTTCGGCTTCTTCATTTGTTTCAGTTTCTGATGGTGTGTATTCAGAAACCTCGTTACTTTCAATGATAATCTTTAAAGCCTTTTTTTCAAGCAGGGTATGTTTAAAAAGATCGAGTTTATCAGGATTTTCATTATAAAAATTTCTTATAAAATCTGCAGGCTGGTTAAAATTGGCAGCAAGCTCTTCAAAACCTTCCTCAAGCTCCTGCTCATTTATATCAAGCTGCTCCTGCTTTACAACAGCATCAAGAATCAAGTGTCTTCTTACCTGATCTTCAGCAACTTCCTTGTATTCTTCCCTTAAGCTCTCTTTTGTTTTTCCGATCTGCTCAAGACTTGTTCCGTTGGACTCAAAAGATCTTTCAGCTTCATTGATTATCTGATCAAGTTCCATTTCAACAAGAACATCAGGGAGCTCAAAATCCTCCACTTTTTCTATAAGCTGTTCAAAAGCCTGTTCATTAAGCTCCTGTTCAGACCTTTTTTCATAACCCTGCCTTAAGTTCTCTCTTATTTCATTTCTTATATCTTCAAGAGTTTCGAAGTTACCGAGTTCCTTTGCAAAATCATCATTAAGTTCCGGCAGTTCTTCTTCAAGTATAGATGCAAGATGCACATCCATGGTAACTGTTTTTCCCTTTACTGTATCTGTGTGATAATCTTCAGGGAAAGTTACATCAAAGGTTTTTGATTCACCTGACTTCATGCCGATAACTTCTTTATCAAAACCTTCTGAAAAGAGGTTCTGACCGAGTCTGTAGCGTCTTCCTGAAATATTTTCAAAAGCTGCAACAGGCTCACCCTCGATTTTACCTTCAACATTTACCTCTACAAGATCACCTTCTTCTGCAGGTCTTCCGCTTGTGACAGGAACCTTTTTAGCAAGGTTCTTCTGAAGCATTTCAAGCTGCATATCGACTTCTTCTTCAGTAAACTCATACTTAGGCTTTTTAAGTTCAAGCCCTTTAAAATCTATATCTTTAATATCAGGCTTAACACTTACAACAATATCGAATTTATAAGCGCTTTTACCGTCAAAAGACTCTACATTTTTAAACTCAGGCTGTCCTATTATAGCAAGATCCTGTCCCTGTGCAGCTTCAAGAAAACCTCTCTGAACAAGATTGGAAGTTACATCTTCATTTACATCCTTACCAAATTTTGCCTCAAGAACAGAACGAGGCGCTTTGCCCTGTCTGAATCCGTTTAGCTGAACATTTTTTTTCAAATCATTATAGGCATTATCTACCTCTTTTTTTACTTCACTTTCAGGGATTTCAATGTGGAGCGTTTTTTTTACCGAGCTGTGTTCTTCCACTGTTACTTGCATATTTTTCCTTCCTTCAAAATTTTCTTTAAAGACAAATTTAAATAAACTAAAATGCCCAAAGCCTTAGATACGCTTTAGGCATAACTTAAATACTATCACAGAATCAATCAAGTTGACTTCCAATAATAAATATCATAATTAGCAGTCAAATATATATTTATTTTTTCCACTAACATAAAATAGTTGAAATTAATACCTAAAAGGTTATGTGTCAAGAAAAATGAAATTTGAATTTTACCAGAATACCCCGAAATTGTTCCTGATTTTAATACTTTCCTTGTTACCTCTGTGCCCTTTTTATGCAAGCGCAGAAAATTTAAATACAAAACCTACATCAATACTCATAGATCCCGGACACGGGGGCAGAGAGACCGGAGCCAAAAGCATAACAGGATTAAAAGAAAAAGACTTTAACCTTTATATGGCATTTGCCCTTAAAAACAGACTTGAAAAAAATTTCAGGGTTGAACTTACACGTAATTCTGACTATTTCACAGACAATGATTCACGTGTTAACAAAGCAAACACAGAAAATTATCAGGTTGTTATTTCTATTCATGCAGGCTCCCTTTTTACACAAACTATTTCAAATAATGTTTTCATAGGTTATTTTGACAGCACCGTTGAAAAAGACGAGGCTCCTGAGATATTTTTAACCCAAAACAGGCATATAAACCAAAGCAACATTCTTGCAAAATCTTTATCAAAAGCTTTAAAAAGCAGATACAAAACTATTGTAGCCGGTGCTCCGTTCATAAACCTAGGTTATATAAACAGACCTGCAGTATTAATTGAAGTCGGAAACCTTAATTCACCTCCTGACTCAGTTAACATGAAAAATCCTGAATATATAGAAAGCACAGCAGAAATGATTGCCCTTGGAATAAAAAATTATATAAGAAAACAATCTGATATCACCTCAGACTAACCACCTTTTTTATCAAAAAAATCTCATAATTACAAAAACTTAAACATGTAACAGCGCAGATCAAATCTTAATTACAGGCTTTTTATTTGCAAACAAACACCATCCGGCAGTCAAAAAATATATCATTTTTTTATTTTTTCCTTGCCAGACTTATAAAAGAGTGTTATCTCGATTTTGTTATTTGCTACGGGGCGTAGCGCAGTCTGGCAGCGCACTTGGTTTGGGACCAAGGTGTCGCAGGTTCGAATCCTGCCGCCCCGACCATATAAAAAAAGCAGGCTTTTTCAGCCTGCTTTTTTTATTTGCACTAAATTAAAAATTTCATAATTTTTTTTATCAACCTTTAAAAAGATTAAATAGTGATTGGCCGAAAACTAGATTTTTTTTGTTCAGTTCAAGGCAGATGAAAAATTTAACCGCAGTAATACTGGAGTATTTTGAGGATTAAATTTTGATTCTAACGCAGAACTGGTCAAAAAAGGCAGTTTTCATTCAGCAACTAAATAGTTAAGGCAGGAATCTACAACCGCATAAAATCAGACTGCTTCTATCTCAAAATGCCTGTCAAGCCTCATGGTAGTAAAAAGAGTATGAATATCTTTCATTATATTTTTAATTTTAAGCTTCTTATCAATTTTACCAAGGCTGTTATGTGTGGCAATAATAACTCCGATCCCAACAGAATCGACCATTTCAACACCATCCATATCAATTATAATATCTTTTCCTTCTTCCTGTATAATCTGCTGAAGCTCGCTTCTGAAACTTTCTGCCATAGATGCAACAACATCTGTATTAGGTTTTACAAGAACATGATCATCATTTTTTATAATTTCACTCATAATCTGTCTCCATATATCTGAAAATTTTCTCAAAGAAGGAATATATAATGCAGTGCAAAATTTATTTTACCATGCTATTTAATCTTTACCTATATAACATAAAGTATTTTAAAATATCAAGTTTAATTGCACTGCAGAAAGGCCGGAAATAAATGAAAAAAAACTTTAATTTTATCTTTTATTCATCAATTTCAGTATTGCTTTTCACAATTTCATTCGCCGGATACGGGTACAGTTTTTTAATATGGTTTGCGCTTGTACCTTTTTTAATGGCTGTCTCTGCTTATGAAACAAAAAGATTTAAAAAGGGAATAGCATTCGGAGCTGTTTTGCACACAGCTTCACTTATATGGCTTGCACAGACAATATCAAGTTACGGGGGGCTGCCCTATTTATCATCTGTTGCTGCCATAGTTCTTCTGGGACTGTACCTGGGGATATATACCGGAATATTTGCACTATTGTTACCTGACACAGAAAAAAAGCCTGTTATATCTTTATTTCTTATACCTGCTGTATGGACAGGTCTTGACTTTACAGTTTCATTTCTCTTTTCAGGATTTCCATGGGTTTTTGCAGGATACACCCAGTACAAAAATCTTGATCTTATCCAACTTGGATCTGTTACAGGAATATATGGAATCACATACTACATTATACTTATAAACACAGCTTTATTCCTTTTAATAAATTCATTTCTTAAAACAAAAAAAATTTTAACAAAGCAAAACCTTTATATTGCTGTTGCAATATTTATTGTGTCAGGTGTTATTTTTACTTACGGAAATTTTTCCATTAAAAAAACACAAAACCTTATAAAAAAGGCCGAACATAGTAGTATTTTAATACTTCAGCCTAATATTTTACCGGAAAGTAAAAACTCTGGTTCAATTAAAAAAACACTTAAGGAGCACACTTCTTTATCAAAAAAATTTTCAGGAGAATACGATTTCGCGCTCTGGCCTGAAACTTCACTTCCATACCCTGTATTTTCAGATAAAAACCTTTTAAACAAAATCAAAAACCATGCTCAGACAAACGGAAACCAGATAATAGGCCTTCTTTCTGTAAAAAAAGATCACAAAAACAATTATACACTTAAAAACAGAAGTGTTCTTTTTACAAAAAACGGTAATTTTGATCATTTTTATGATAAAATCCATCTTGTTCCTTTTGGTGAGTATATCCCCCTTAAAAAATATTTTCCTTTTTTTGAAAAATTCATTGTACCTTCCGGAGAATTTAATCCCGGTAAAGAGAACAATTTTATCAAACACAACAAGCTAAAAGCAGGAATTAAAATATGTTTTGAAATTATTTTTCCTGATCTTGTGAGAAAACAGGTAAAGCAGGGAAGTAATATAATTATCAATATGACAAATGATGCATGGTTTGGAAAAACTCCCGGGCCTTATCAGCACCTTGCCATCTCTGTTTTGCGTGCTGCTGAAAACAAAAGATCGGTTGCAAGAGCTGCAAATACCGGAATATCTGCACATATACTCCCCACAGGAGAAATTAAGGAAAAAACAAGTATTTTTGAAAAAAAATCTGTTCTTAACTCACTTCCTCTTTTGGAAGAAAAAACCTTTTATACAAAATACGGAGATTTTTTTGCATATATCTGCTTTGCTGTGTTATTATTGCAAGGCTTTTTTTTCTACAGAAAACTTAAAAAACAATAAGGAGAATTCAGATGAGCGCAGAACTAAAACAGACAATAAACGAATGCATTAAAAGACTTGACCAGATCAAGGAGTGTCTTTGACCCTGCCGGCATAGAATTCAGACTTGATGAAATAGAAGCACAGATTTCAAGACCCGATTTCTGGGATAATCCTGAAGAAAATACACCTGTATTAAAAGAACGTTCAAGACTTACTGAAAGGCTTAACCAGTACAAAGACATTAAAACAAGGCTTGAAGACAGTGATGAACTCCTTGATATGGCTATGGAGGAAAATGATCAAAGCATTGTAAAAGAAGTTGAAAAAGAGGTTAAAAAAACAGATAAAGAGCTTCACAAATTTTCTTTAAAACTTATGCTTAATGATGATGACGATTCTTGCAGCGCAATAATGTCGATTAATGCAGGAGCCGGGGGCACCGAAGCCCAGGACTGGGTTGAAATGCTGATGAGGATGTATCTGAGATGGTGTGAGTCAAGGGATTACCCCACAGAGATAATAGATCTTCAGCCCGGAGACGAAGCAGGCATAAAAAGTGTTACATTTTCTGTCAAAGGTGAATATGCCTTTGGTTATCTTAAAACAGAAAACGGAGTCCACAGACTTGTGAGAATATCACCGTTTAATGCAAACGGAAAACGTCAGACTTCTTTTGCATCTGTTTTTGTATACCCTGAAATTGAAAAAGAGATTTCTATAGACATAGAAGACAAAGACTTAAGAGTAGATGTTTTCAGGGCAAGCGGCGCAGGAGGACAGCATGTTAACAAAACAAGTTCAGCTGTAAGAATAACCCATATTCCAACAGGAATTGTAGCCCAGTGTCAGCAGCAGAAATCACAGCACCGTAACAAAGAAATAGCAATGAATGTTCTTAAATCAAGGCTTTATCAGATTGAAAAACAAAAACAGGAACAAAAACTCCAGGAGATTCATGAAGGTAAAGATGAAATTGCCTGGGGAAACCAGATAAGATCTTACATCCTGCACCCTTATCAGATGATTAAAGATCACAGAACAAATCATGAAACAGGAAACACCCAGGCCGTGCTTGACGGAAGCCTGGATGACTTTATTGAATCAGCATTATTTTCAGACGCGGTATAAAAATGGATCCCGTAAGTATAATAGAAAAACATTATAAAAAAAATTCAAAAGCTTATAATATACTTTTAACACACAGCAGGCTTGTTACTGAAAAAGCTTTAAAAATTGCCGGCAAAATTAATGAGCCTGCAGATAAAAATTTTATATATGAAGCTTCCATGCTTCACGATATAGGAATGATATTCACACATGCCCCTGACATAGGTTGCTATGGAAATCATCCCTATATTACCCACGGAATTTTTGGGAGAAAACTTCTGGAAGAAGAAGGTCTTTTTGATCATGCAGCTGTAGCTGAAAGACATACAGGAACCGGAATTACAAAAGAGGAAATAGAAAAAAAAGACCTTCCTCTCCCCTTAAGGGACATGATTCCTGTTACCCTTGAACAGGAAATAATCTGTTATGCAGATAAATTTTTTTCCAAGGATCCTGAAAAACTCTTATATGAAAAACCTGCTGAAGCTGTAGCAGAGGCAATGGAAAAATACGGGAAATCTCACTTAAAAAAATTCAGAGAATGGCATTTACGGTTCAATGTTTAAAAAAAATCTAAAAAAGCATATTAAATTCTATTTTATTACTGATCATAACAGCAAAAAAGATTCAATGTATAACCAGGTTGAGTCTGCTGTAAAAGGCGGGGCATCAATTGTTCAGTACAGAAATAAAAATCTTTTGCCAGAGCAGATTGATGAAGTTTATAAAATCAGAAATTTTTTAAAACTTAATAAAATACCTTTTATTATAAACGATAATATTTTGCTTGCAAAAGCAGTTGATGCAGACGGAGTTCACTTAGGCCAGGAAGATTTTTCACCTTTACAGGCTAAACAGGTTATAGGAAAAGATAAAATTATTGGAATATCTGTTTCAGATTATAAGGAGTTTGAAAATACAGATTTTTCAGACTGCGATTATATCGGCCTTGGCCCTGTTTTTGCCACAAACACTAAAAAAGATGCAAAAAAAGCCTGCGGAACTGAACTGATTACAGATATAACAAAAAAAACAGATCTGCCTGTTGCTGCAATTGGCGGAATCAATCAGGAAAATGCACAAAAAGTTATAAATGCAGGAGCATCCGGAATCTGCGTAATAAGCGCACTTACAGCTTCTGATAATATCAGGTCAAAAGCACTTGAATTATCAGATATATTAAAAATATCACCTGCACAACCAGAGTACAAATGGAAAAATGAGTTTGAACTTATAGAAAAACTGAAATGCTTTGAATCTTTTAAAAAAAATCTAAGAGTCGGAGCAGGTGATGATTCAGCCCTTCTTAACAGTATAGAAAACCCTGTTATTTCAACTGATGCACAGATTGAAGATGTTCATTTCAGGCTCAGTTTTCAAAACTTTTATGAAATCGGATTTAAATCTGTTTCAATAACTTTAAGTGATCTTTGTGCATCATATGCTGAACCTGTATCTGTTTTCATAAATCTCGGGCTTCCTGATTATGTTTCAGATAATGATATTGAAAATCTTTACAAAGGAATAAACAAAAACCTTTTAAAGCACAACTGTTCTTTGGGAGGGGGAAATATTGCAAAATCTTTAAAATTATCCATAGATCTTTTTGCAATAGGAAACGGAAAACATATTTTCCCCCAAAGATCAAAAGCAAAACCTGATCAGCTGATATGTTCAACAGGTTATCTCGGGATTTCAAAGGCCGGCCTTGAAATTCTTGAAAACAATATAAAAGGTTATGATTTTCTTGTTGATGCATTTAAAAAACCTGAGCCTAAATTTTATGAAGCTGATATTTTAAGAAAAAATGATATTGAATGCGTAACAGATATAAGTGACGGTCTTTACGGAGATGTTTTGCATATTGCAAAGAGCTCTGAGCTCACTGCTGAGCTTGACCCAGAAACTATGAAGGTTCACCCTGAACTTGAAAAATACTGCAGAGAATTTGATAAAAATCCATATGATTATATAATTTCCGGGGGAGAAGATTATGAACTTCTTTTTACATGTTCGGTGTCTCAATATGAAAAAATAAGAAAAAAAATTAAAAATTCTTTTATTGCAGGAAGATTTATAAAATTTTCCAAAGATTTTATAAAATCTGATATTACAGGCAGATCATATAATCACGGTCAAAACAAGGTGTCAGAATAAAAATGGATAAATTTACCATTAATCCGGTTGGCTTTATTTCATCAGATATTAAAACCAAAAGTCAGGCTCCCAAGCAGGGTCATGAAGGGGAGTATAAAGCCTGGATAGAAATAAATCCTGAATTCAAAGATGCAGCTGAAGATATTATAGAGGGAAAAGAGATTATAATAATCACCTGGCTTCATAAATCCGACAGAGATGTTTTAAAGGTTCATCCAAGGGGTGACAGAAAAAACCGATTAACAGGGGTATTTTCCACAAGATCTCCTGACAGGCCTAATCCTCTTGGACT